>NZ_JBFULL010000001.1:0-438286 GCF_056400345.1 Microbacterium sp. P5_B6
AATACGACCTCGCCCCCGCCACGATGCCGAAACTCATCTACATCAAGGCATCCGACCACCGCGACGAACGCCTCCAGACCCTCATCACCCGCATCCAGACCGACGACCACGCCGCCTACCTCCCCTTCCACACCGCCGAAGAACTCCAAGAACGCATCACCGACGACCTCGCCACCCTCCTCGCCGAACGATTCGACGAGACCCGGCCCGCGCGTGAGCAGCCGGCCGACGAACCGATCGAATCCTCCGAGCCCGCGGCGGGTCGGGTGCCCCTGCCGTACACGCCCACGATCGGCCGGGAGCAGGACATTGCGGCCGTGCGCGCGCTGCTCGCAGGCAAGGACAGGGTTGTGAGCCTCATCGGTCCGGGCGGGATCGGCAAGAGCCGGCTCGCGATCGAGACGGCGCTCGCCAGCGATGACCTGTTCCCCGACGGGATCTACTTCGTGGCGCTCGAGAATGTCCTCGAGCCGCGGCTGCTGCTCACGACCATCGCGTACTTCCTCGGCATCCGTGACAATGGCGAAGCCGCGATCGAAGAGCGCATCGCGCACTCCCTCGCGAACCGGCGGGTTCTCATCGTGCTCGACAACTTCGAGCAGATCGTCGAGGCGGCCGGCGTCCTGGTGCGTCTGTACGACCTTGCGCCCCTCGCGACGTTCCTCGTCACGAGTCGCATCGTGCTGCGCATCCGGGGTGAGCAGGTGTACGACGTCGCAGCCCTCACCACCCCCGAGGACGCCGCCCAGACGAGCCTCGAGCGCGTGCGGCGCTCGACGGCGTGCACCCTCTTCGTCGACCGGGCCGGCGCCGCCAAGCCGGGCTTCGAGCTCACGGAGGACAACGCCGACGCGGTCGCCACCATCTGCCGACGCCTGGAGGGACTCCCCCTCGCGATCGAGCTCGCCGCGGCCAAGGTGCGGGTGCTCACCGCCAAGGCGATCGCGGAGCGTCTCGAGCAGAGCCTTCCGCTGCTCACAGCCGGTGTCCGGGATCTGCCTGAGCGCCACCGGACCATGCGGGCGACCATCGACTGGAGCGTCAGCCTCCTGCCCGACGAGCAGCGCGACCTCCTCGAGGACCTCGGGGTGTTCGCGCGGCGATTCACCCTCGAATCAGCCGAGGCGCTCGGTGTCGGCCGGTCGTGGGAGGGGCAGGCGATCGACGCTCTCTCGGCGCTCGTGGACGGCTCGCTCGTGAAGGTCTCCGAGATCGACGGGCGCTCCGTGTACTCGCTTCTCACCGTCGTCCGCGAATACTCCCTCGACCGGCTGGAGGCCCGCGGCGACCTCGACCTCATGCGCACGGCGCACGCCGAGCACTATGGCCGGATGGTGGCCCGCCTCGCCCCGCGTCTCCGGGGCCGGGGCCAGGCCGAGGCCGTCGCCGAGTTCGGCCTCGAGCTCCCGAATCTGCGCGCGGCGGTGCGCCACCTCGTGCGCTCCGACCGGCTGGACGACGCGGGAGACTTCGCCTGGAGCCTTCTCATCTACTGGTGGATCGCCGGCTTCTTCGGCGAAGTCCGCGCCTGGATGCTGGAGCTGCTCGACAAGCAGGCCCCTCTGACGCCCCACACCCGTGCGGTCGCCTGGTTCTTCGCGCTGTGGGGCGAGATGTGGCAGCGCCCGAGCGAGGAGGTCGTGGCGGGGCTCGGCGAGTGCGTGCGCCTGTTCACCGAGAGCGGGGACGAGGATGCTGCGGCCATGGCGCTCGCCGCGCGCGCCACCGCGCGCGTGCAGTACTCGAGCCAGGACGTCGAGAAGGCGGAGGGGGAGCTCAGCGAGGCGGTCGTCCGGCTCCGCGAGCTCGGCAACAACTGGGCGGAGGCGATCACACTCGTCTCCCTCGCCCGCATCGCGTGGGTCCGTGGCGACACCGACCGGGCACTGAGCCTCTTCGGCGAGGCTCGTGCCGTCGCCGACCGCAGCGGCGACATCTTCACGAGCTCCGTCGCCGCCAACCTGCGGGGGCGCCTCATCTTCCTCCGCGGGCAGACCGACCGCGCAGAGCCGGAGTTCGTCGAAAGCCTCATCCTGTCGATCCGCCTCCACTACGACGAAGGGGTCGCCTACGGCCTCGAGGGGGTCTGCGCCGTCGCCGCCGCCCGCGGCGAGACGCGCCGGGCGAGCGCCCTCTCGAAGGCGGCCGAGTCGATCCGGCACCGCATCGGCGTGTTCGACGTCGAGGCCTTCACCGTGCACACCCCACACCTCGCGAAGCTGCGCGCGAGCGATCCGGTCGCATTCGCCGCGGGCGAGAAGGACGCGGCCGACCTCTCCATGGCCGAAGCGGTCGAGCTCGCCCTTCCGGACGCCGAGGACCCGCGCCTGCAGGAAGCGATGCGCACCTGGTGAGCACACCGGCCATTCGCACCCCCGACCAGCGGCTGCGGGTCTTCGTGTCCTCGACGCTGCGGGAGCTCGAGAAGGAGCGCATCGCCGCGCGGGGTGCCATCGAGCGCCTGCGGCTCGCTCCCGTCATGTTCGAGCTCGGCGCGCGGCCCCACCCGCCGCGGGAGCTCTACCGCGCCTACCTCGCGCAGAGCGACGTCTTCGTCGGAATCTACGGGGAGCGCTATGGCTGGACCGCGCCCGGCGAGGAGATCTCGGGGCTCGAGGACGAATACCGGCTCGCGCCTGCGGCGCTGCCGAAGCTGATCTACCTGCTCGAGCCCGCCGAGCGCGAGGAGCGCCTCGACCAGCTGATCGGACGGATCCGCGCGGACGACACCGCGTCGTACAAATCCTTCTCCACTCCCGAGGAGCTCGCGGAGCTCATCGAGTCGGATCTGGCCACCCTGCTGGCGGAGCGGTTCGACGCGGCCAGGAGCGAACCCGCCGAAGTGGCCGAGCCGACGCGCTCCTCGCCCCGGCTCCCGGCGTCCTTCACGCCGCTGATCGGCCGCGACCGCGAGGTCGCCGAGGTTCTGGCCCTCCTCGCACAGCCCGGAACCCGCCTGGTGACGCTGCTCGGACCCGGGGGCATCGGCAAGAGCCGGCTCTCGCTCGCGGTCGCAGAGGCGGCATCCGAGGCATTCCCCGACGGCACCCTGTTCGTGCCGCTGGAGAACGTCCTCGAGGCGGGGCTGCTGCTTCCGACCATCGCCTATGCGCTGGGGGTTCGGGACACCGGCGAGGTGCCGCTCGCGGAGCGCCTCACGATCGCGCTCGAGGGTCGCCGGATGCTGCTCGTGCTCGACAATTTCGAGCAGATCGTGGATGCCGCGCCCATCCTCGTCGAGCTGTACACCCTGGCGCCCGACGCGGCCCTGCTCGTGACCAGCAGGATCCTGCTGCGCGTCCGCGGTGAGCGCGTGTACGAGGTGCCTCCCCTGGCGTCGCACGATGCGGCATCCCCCTACTCGGTCGCGAGGGCGCGCACCTCCCCCGCCGTCGAGCTGTTCGTCGAACGCGCCCGGGCGGTGAAGCCCGACTTCGCGGTGACCGATGCCAACGCCGCGGCCGTCGTCGGCATCTGCCGAGCTCTCGAGGGCATGCCCCTCGCGATCGAGCTCGCGGCGGCCCGGATGCGGGTGCTGACCCCCTCGTCGATCCTCGACCGGCTCGACCGGCAGCTGCCGCTGCTGGTGGAGTCCTCCCGCGACCTCCCGGAGCGCCAGCGAACCCTCCGCTCGACGATCGAATGGTCGACGGGACTGCTCACGGCGTCCGAGCGCCGGCTGCTGCACGACCTCTCGGTGTTCTCGCGGGGATTCACGCTGGATTCGGTCGAGGCTCTCGGGGTGCGGCGGGGCTGGGACTTCCCGGCATTCGAGACGCTCGCCAACCTGGTCGACTCATCGCTCGTCGAGCAGGAGGACGTGGACGGCGAGTCCGTGTTCTCCATGCTGGCGACCGTCCGCGAGTACGGCATCGAACGACTCCGCGAGGCCGGTGACGAGATCGCCGCGAGGACGGCGCACGCCGAGGTGTACACCGCCCTCGCCCGCCATCTGGAGGTCGGCCTCGGGACAGACCGGCAGATCGAGGCGATCGCGCGGCTGAATCTCGAGCGAGGCAACCTCCGCGCGGCCGTCCGCCACCTCGTGACGGTCGGCGACGCCGAGGCTGCCACGGACGTCGCGTGGCGCCTCTACATCTACTGGTGGGCGGGCGGCTACCTCATGGAGGTCGCCGGGTGGATGGAGGAGCTCATCACCCGATTCCCCGGCGATGCATCCCCCCACGCGACCGCGATCGCGCAGTTCTACGTGTGCTGGCGCGACATGTGGGACTCCCCCAGCCACGCCCTGCCGCAGACCCTCGTGCGCACATCGGCCCAGTTCGCCTCGGTGCACGACGAGCTCGGTGCCGCCATGTGCCTTGCCACCGCGGGAATCGCCGAGCTGAACACCGGCGACCCCGATCTCGCCGCCGCCTCTCAGTGGCTCGTGCAGGCGGCAGAGCGCTTCCGCGGGACGGGCGCGGGATGGGGCGAGGCGCTGGGGCTGGTGGCACTCGGCAGGCTGGCGGTGCTCCGGGGCGACATCGCCGGTGGTACGGAGATCTTCCGGCGCTCGGTCGAGGCATCCGCGCGCAGCGGCGATCTGTTCGCGAGGACCATCGCCACGCATCATCTCGCGCGCATGCTGCTGTTCGGCGGCGAGGTGGATGCGCCGGAGCGGATGTTCCGGGCCGCCATCGAGGGATCCGTCCGACTGCGTCACGAAGAGGGCGTCGCCTACGGTCTCGAAGGCCTGTGCGCGATCGCGGCGCTGCGCGGCGACGTCGAACGCGCGGGAGTCCTCTCCGGCGCGGCCAGTGCGATGCGCAAGCGGATCGCCACGTTCGACAGCCCCGGCTTCGTCTACCACACGCGCTACGTCGAGGCCCTCGTCACCGCTGCGCCGGACCCCGCCCACGCGGCGGAGATCGCTGCGCGACTGAGTGCGGCCGAGGCGCGCGGTGCCGAGTACGGCGCCTTCGAGGCCGCCGAATACGCCCTCACCGGCATGCCGGGTTCCGCGGACGCGGCGGGCTCGGCGGGCTCGGCGGAGCGGTCCGGCGTGCCGGTCTCGCGGGGCTCGGCGGGCTCGGCGCGTTCCGCGGACGCGGCGGGCTCGGCCGGTTCGGCGGGTTCGACGGAGCCGTCGAGCGTGCCGGTCTCGCCGGGCTCGGGGGGCTCGGCCGGCTCGGCGGGTTCGACGGAGCCGTCGAGCGTGCCGGTCTCGCCGGGCTCGCCGGGCTCGGCCGGTTCGACGGCGCCGTCGGGCTCGACGGAGCCGTCGAGCGTGCCGGTCTCGCCGGGCTCGCCGGGCTAGGGCTCACCGGCTGCAGGCAGCCGACGAAGACATTCACTGTGGGCGCGCATGGCGGAAGCGGATGCGCGTCCCCGGCCGGGCCTGCGCGATCGCGTCGAGCGCAGCATCCGTCGCCACGGCGATCACGGGGTATCCGCCCGTGACGGGACCGTCGGCCAGGAGGATCGTGGGCCTGCCCGAGGGCGGCACCTGAAGGGCTCCGGTGACCATGCCTTCGCTGGGCAGCTCTCCGCCGCCGGCGCGTTCGAGGACCGGCCCGTCCAGTCGCACGCCGACGCGATCGGCGTCGTTCGAGACCGTCCACGCGGCCTCGTAGAGGAGGCGGAGGGCGGAGCTGGTGAACCAGTCGGCGCGAGCACCCGAGGCCAGCTCGATCACGAGCTCGTCGTCGTGTGGTGCGCTCCAGGGAGCGATCGTCGAGGCGGGAATGGGACCAGATGCCTCCTCCCGCACGCCGATCGAGGCCCCGGGGCGCAGCGGCCGCGGACCGAGCCCCGCCATGAGGTCGGTCGCCCGGGAATCGAGCACGGCGCGGCCGTCGAGCCCCCCGCGCACCGCGAGATAGGCCCGCGCACCGTGCGCGAACCAGTCGATGTGCAACTCGGCCCCGCGGGGCCAGCGGTGCGGCTCGTACGGGTCTACTTCGTGCCCGTCGAGGAGGATGGGGCCCCACGCCCCGGTGACGGCGAACCACAGGTCGTCGCCGGCGACAGCGCGAAAGCCGCCCATCGTGACCTCGATGCCTGCGGCATGCTCGGGGTTCCCGACCAGGCGATTCGCGGTGCGCAGGGCGCCGCGGTCGAGAGCCCCGGACGGCGCCACGCCCAGCGAGGCCGCCCCCGTCCTTCCGAGATCCTGGATGGTGGCGAGGAGCCCGGGCTGGACGACGCGAATCTCCGTGCGCCCTCGCCCGCCATCCGGCTGCGCCGGCCCTGCGTCACCGGTGCGAGCGCGGCCGCGCACACCGGCGGGAGCCGGGGCGCTGTCGATCGCCCCACTCGCGAGCGCCGACTCATCGCCCGGCGCGGAGGCTCCGAGCGTCTGGGCTCGCACCGGTCTGAAGGAGACCCGCGCTCCCGGCGCCAGGAGGGCCGGGGAGGCGGCATCCGGATCGAAGAGCGGGGCGGAGGTCGCGCCGATCAGGCGCCAGCCGCCCGGCGTCTCCCGCGGATAGGCGCCGGTGAAGGCGGCAGCAAGGCCGATCGCTCCCGCGGGGACCCTCGTGCGGGGACTGTCGAGTCTCGGCACATCGTGGGGCCAGTCAGCGCTCACGAGGTACCCGAAGCCGGGCGCGAAGCCGGTGAAGGCGACGGTCCACACGGCGGCGGCGTGCTGTGCCGCCAGGCCGCCCGGTGTGACGCCGAGCAGCTCCGCCGTCTCGTCGAGGTCCAGGCCGTCGTAGACGACGTCGAGCTCGACGGGGGCGAGGTCCGAGGGGGCGGGGGCGACAGCATCCGTCGCCCGCGCGGTCTTCTCGATCCAGGCGCGGGCAGCGGCGAGCGAGATGACCCGCGGCTCGACGCGGACGAGGACGGTCCGCGCCGCCGGTACGAGGTCGACGACGCCCGGCGGACGGGACGCGGCGAGCGCGCCGTGAAGCGCGAGCACCTCGTCGAGCGAGGCGACCTCGACGAGCACCCCGCGGTCGCCCATCGGGAGCAGCCGCGCGCCGGTCACCACGGCGCTGTCCTCACGGCGCTGTCCTCACGGCGCTGTCACCCTGGCTGTCGCCTCGGTCACCATGGCGCTCTCACCTCGATCTGCGCGGTGTCGAGCGCCGCCCGGACGGCGCGCGCCATCGCGACGGCGGCGGGCGAGTCGCCGTGGAGGCAGAGGGACGCCGCATCCGCCGTGATGTCCGAGCCGTCGGCCGCGTCGACCAGGCCTGTCTGAGCGAGTCGCACGGCCCGGGCCGCGACGACCGCCGGATCGGCGAGCAGTGCGCCGGGCGCGCCGCGCGCGACGAGGGATCCGTCCGGAAGGTAGCCGCGGTCCAGGAACGCCTCGCGCACGAAGGGCAGGCCGGCCTCGGCGGCTGCGGCAGCGATGGCGCCAGGGAGTCCGAGGATCGGCACCGGTCGGCCGAGCGTGGACGAAAGGTCGCTCGCCGCGGCCACGAGGGCGCGAGCTTCGGCGTCGTCCGCGGTGACCGCGTGGTACAGCGCGCCGTGCGGCTTGACGTACCGGATGTGGGCCCCCGCCTCTGCGAGGGCCTCGAGCTGGTCGGCGATCGATGCCCGCAGCGCGCCCGGGGCGAGCGCCATCCGCGAGCGGCCGAAACCCGCGGGGTCGGGGTAGGACGGGTGCGCCCCGATCGCGACCCCGAACCGGGCGGCGCGCTCGACGGATGCTCGCATGGAGGCGGCATCCCCTGCGTGCCCGCCGCAGGCGACGCTGGCGCTCGAGATCACCGAGAACATCGCGTCGTCGTCGGCCGTCGGAACGCCGGCGACCGTCTCGCCGAGGTCCGCGTTGAGGTCGATCGAGGCCATGCGCCCACGGTAGCGCCGGTGGGGGCTCGGCACGGGGGTGGCACCAACTCAGGCTGAGCGGTCCAATCGGACGTCGTGAGGCCCGGATTCGACGAAGCATCCTGAGTTGGTGCACACGGCGGCACGGTAACCGGGGTTGTTGGCCGGCGCGCGACCAGGCGGCACAGCTACCGGCGTTGTTGGCCGACACGCCGCTGGCCGTGGCACCAACTCAGGCTGAGCGGCCCAATCGGACGTCCTGAGGCACGGGATTCGACGAACCATCCTGAGTTGGTGCACACGGCGGCACGGTAACCGGGGTTGTTGGCCGGCGCGCGACCAGGCGGCACAGCTACCGGCGTTCCTGGCCGACACACGGACGGGCGGTGGCACCAACTCAGGCTGAGCGGCCCAATCGGACGTCCTGAGGCACGGGATTCGACGAACCATCCTGAGTTGGTGCACAGCGCGGCACGGTAACCGGGGTTGTTGGCCGGCGCGCGACCAGGCGGCACAGCTACCGGCGTTCCTGGCCGACACACGGACGGGCGGTGGCACCAACTCAGGCTGAGCGGCCCAATCGGACGTCCTGAGGCACGGGATTCGACGAACCATCCTGAGCTGGTGCACACGGCGGCACCGCTACCGTGGGGTGATGGCCAGAGCGCGACGCGATCCCAGCGAGCAGCCACAGACGCGGCTCTCGGACGGGACCATCGCCCGCGTCGCCCCGTCGGACTTCACGACCGGCTTCGAGCTCATCGTCGACGGAACGCCGCAGTCGCACGTGGACCTCGACGATCCCACGCATCTGCACTTCGAGTACGTGGCGCGGATGGGGGCTGTGATCGACCAGCTCCGGATGCCGCGCCAGCCGCTCACCGCCGTGCACCTCGGAGCCGGCGCCCTCACCATCCCGCGATACGTCGAGGCCACCCGCCCGGGTTCGCGCCAGCAGGTGATCGAGCTGGAGCCGGCCCTCGTCGACCTCGTCCGAGAGCATCTGCCGCTTCCTCGCGGAGCGTCGATCCGTGTGCGCATCGGAGACGCGCGGGAAGGCCTCGGGCGACTGCCTGCGGGCCTCGAGGGCGCCGTCGACCTCCTCGTGTCGGACGTGTACTCAGGGGCGCAGACTCCGGCGCACCTCACGACGATCGAGTTCTACACGGCCGCCGCACGCCTGCTCGCGCCCGAGGGCGTGCTGCTCGTGAACGTCGCGGACGGCGCGGGGCTCGCCTTCGCGCGGCGCCAGGTGGCGACGATCCGCGCGGTGCTGCCGCACGTGGTCGTCCTCGCCGAGGTGCAAACCCTCAAGGGGCGCCGGTTCGGCAATCTCGTGGTGGCGGCATCGGCGGCTCCCCTCCCGACGACCTGGCTGCCGCGACTCATGGCCGCCGGCCCTCATCCCGCCAAGGTCGCGCAGGGCGCAGAGCTCGACGAGCTGGTGCGGGGGGCGGTGCCCGCGACCGACGCCGACGCCGTGCCGTCGCCGAAGCCGTCGGCATCCCTCTTCGAACGCTGACGCCACCGATTTCGCAATCGAGGCATGCGGCGACTCGGCGTGCCGGGATGGGCCTGCGCGCCGACCGAGGCACACTGGAACGGCGAGCCGGATCGCAGGGAGAGGAGTCGATGTGAGCTATATCCGCGGGTACGACCCCGACACGCTGCGTGAGCAGATCGACCCTCGTCAGTGCAAGGAGCGGCTCGACGAGATCGGCGAGCAGCGGAGCCTTCCCGCGCTCCTCGAGCGTGTCTGGCTGCTCAAGATGCTCGACCGGCTCGAGGACTCGCTCGTCCTCTCGGAGCAGTCCGTCCGCCTCGCGCGCATGGCCGGCACGCGCAAGGACCTCCTGCGCGCCCGCATCCTGCATGCCTCGGTCATGCAGCAGCGCGGCGCGTCGGCCGCAGCCGAGCAGGAGCTCACGATGTGCGCCGAAGAGGCAGAAGGTCAGGACTGGGGTGCCATCGCGGCGTTCGCGTACCAGCACCGCGGCCGGGTCCACTACGAGATCGAGGAATTCGAGGCGGCGCGCGTCGACTTCAAGCGGGCGCTGTTCCTGCGGCAGGACTCCGGTGCGACCGACGACCAGCTCGAGGCGGCTCTGCTGGCGATCGATGCGGCGGATCGTCGCCGCGCCCGGTCCGTCGCAAGCTGACTGTCGCAGGTCTGTTCTAGTCTTCCCGGCATGTCGGAACTGCAGCGCGTGCGACGGTGGGCGGATGCCCTCATCGCGTCCCACCTCGACGACTCGTGGACGTTCGCGTTCGACAACGCCAAGCGCCGCGCCGGGCTCTGCGACTACACCCGCAAGCGGATCTCCGTCTCGCGCTATCTCGCGGCGCGCTACGACGACGACACCAACCACCAGACACTGCTCCACGAAGTCGCGCACGCTCTTGCGGGGGCGGATGCCGCGCACGGCCCCCGCTGGAAGGCCGTCGCCCGTGAGCTCGGCTACGTCGGCGGCGTGACCCACCAGGGCGAGACAGCGGTCGACCTCGCGCCGTGGGTCGGCGTGTGCCCTGCCGGCCACACGGCTTATCGCCACCGGCGGCCTACGCGGGCGACCTCCTGCGTCAAGTGCGCGCCCCGCTTCGATGCACGGCACCTCTTCACGTGGACGCGCCGCGAGATCACGCCCGCGGTGCGGCTTGCGGCAATGACTCCCCGGGGCTGACGCAGGCGTTCCCTGCGCGGCCGCCGGCGGTCATGCGGTGAAGGCCTGGCCCGTGAGCACCGGTACCGCCACAGAGGAATCGGCGGCGGCTTCCCTGTGCACCGCCTCCGCGGGGCCCGGGAGCGAGCGGCCCGAGCCGCTCGCGGTCAGCAGATGACGGGACGCGCGACGGAGCCCCCGATAGGACTCGCATGCGGCGGCGGCCTCGGGAGAGGAGTGGTCTATCCCCCGCTCGGCGAGGGCGGCGATGACCGCGCCCGCGCCGAGGAGGTCCTCGACGGCGAACCGCAGCGACGCGTCGCGAGCGTCGCCGGCGGCGACGACGGAGACGCTGGTGCGGGCGGCACGCTGCTCCTGCTCGCCGAGCACGGCAGCGGCGACGGCGCCCGCGTTGCGGATTCCCCCGACCAGCACGACGGCTCCGGTGGATGCCGCGGCCTCGACCAGATCTGCGGCGGCCGGATCGGCATCCGTCCTCAGCGTGTCACCGGACTCGACCGCTTCGATCGCCGCGGACGACAGCCCCAGGACGTCCACGAGCACGACGATGTCGGCAGGAGCAAGCCTCGCGAGGCCCTCCGCCCCCCACTCGAAGCGGACCTGGTAGGTGGACTGATCGAAGGGATTCTGCACCTCGACAGCCTAGGCGGGCAGTGTCAAGCCCCGCCCCGGTCGCTGGTCGGCCAGAAGTGCGGTGCCACACTGAAGCATGCGTGTTCTGCTGAAGCTCGTCATCGACTGCGACGCGGATGCCGCGTGGCGCGCCGTCCACTCGCCCCGGGCGGTGGCGGAGCTGTACGGGCCGCTGCTCGCGCTCGACCCTCTCGTGCCGAACGGGCTGCCGACGTCGTGGTCGCCCGGCGACGATGTGCCGGTGCAGCTCAGCGCCCTCGGGATCCTGCCGGTGGGTCGCCAGCTCATCCATATGAGCGAGCGACGGGCACGCGGACCGCAGGGACCCGTGCGGATCTTTCGCGACAGCGGCATCCCCCTCACCGGCCCCCTCGCGAGCCTCGACGTGTGGGATCACCAGATGGCGATCTCGCCGGCGCCGGGCGATCCGACGAAGACGCTGTGGCGCGACCGGCTCGTCATCGGCGGTCCCAGCGCCGCGGCGCTCTGGCCTCTGCTCTGGGCGACGTGGCAGTGGCGGGGAGCCCGCATCCGTGCTCTTGCACCGACGTGGGCCCATGACCTGCCGGTGGAGGAGGCCGACACCGAGGGCTGAACCGCCCGACTCGCGGCTGTTTGGCGGGCACGGGCATCGGTCTCCTATCCCTCATCTCCCCTCTCCTGTACACACGAGCGGGGATCCTGCACGGCACGCCGCCGCACCGGCCGGGGTGACGGGGTGTCGCGAACGAACCCCGCAGCTGTGTACGCCAGGGATACGGGATGCCGCGGCTGAAGCCGGGCCGCGGCATCCCGGCCTCGTCCCCCGTACACACGAGCGGGGATCCTTCGCGGCACGCCGGCTGACCGGCCGGGTGGACGGGGTGTCGCGAACGAACCCCGCAGCTGTGTACGCCAGGGACACGGGATGCCGCAGCTGAAGCCCGACCGCGGCACCCCTTGCCCGCTCGCCGCTCCCGAGGCGGCGGCACGGGCCTCCTTCTACTCGGCGAGAGCCTCCACCGGCGCGACGCGCGTGGCGAGGCGGGTGGGCACGACGGCCGCGACGAGGGTCAGGACTGCGGTGGCGCCGATCACGACGACCAGCGGCCAGAAGGGGATCCCGGGCCACACCAGAGTCCCCGGGCTCGACGTGGCGCTGGGGTCCATCGGGACGGAGCCGAGGAGTGATTGCGCTCCCGCCCAGCCGTAGGCGATCCCGAGCACCAGGCCCGTGGCCAGGGCCGCGATGGTGATGTGCGCGGCCTCGAGCAGTACGACGCGTCGCACCTGCGCGTTGGAGAGGCCCAGCGCGCGCAGCAGTCCGAGCTCGCGCCGGCGCTGCACGATGCCGAGCGTCAGGAGGTTGACGAGGCCGACCGCCGCGATGACGGCCGACACGGCGACCAGACTCATCATGATCGCGGCGAATCCGTCGAGGAGCGCCCCGAGGTCGGCGGGCAGCTCACCCCCGGAGGAGGCGCGCACGACGCCTTTCACGGATTCGAGCGCCACCGCGAACATCGTGACGAGCGTCACCCCCATCACCACGCCGATCGCCATGCGGCTCGAGCGCTCCGGATAGCGCATCGCATTCTCCGCCGCCAGGCGGGCCGTCGGCGACGACCCGAAGGCGCGGCCCACGAGACGCAGGACGGGCGGCATCACGAGGGTCGCGCCCAGGGCGAGTCCAGTGAACGAGAGGATGCCGCCGACAAAGGCGATCACGACCCCCAGCGGCGTGACCAGGCCCGCCAGGACACCCAGCGCGAGCAGGACGCCTCCGATCCCGAGCAGCACGATCGCTGCCGCATTCCGGCCGCTGCGACGGGCGATCGAACCGTGCGATGCCTCGATCGAGCCGCCGAGCGCCTGCAGCGGAGTCACCGAGAGCACGCGCCGTGACCCCGCCCATGCTGCCGCCCACGTGGTGAGCGCGACGACGCCGGCGGGGATCAGCAGCACTCCCCGGACGACGGGGTACTCGACGCCCTCGATTCCCAGAGCTGCGGTCAGGACGAGCACTCCGGCCGCGGCGATCGCCGTGCCGGCGAGGAGGCCCAGCAGCGCCCCGATCGCTCCGACGATGAGCCCTTGCCTCGCCACCTCGCCGCGCTGGGCGCGTGCGGAGGCGCCGATCAGTCGCAGCAGGGCGATCTGGCGCGTCCGACCCGCGACCACGGTCGAGAAGGTGTTCGCCGTCACGATGGCGGCGACGTACACCGCGACGCCGACGAGGAGCGTCGTCACGATGCTGAGGACCACCGCAAGCGTCGCGCTGTCGCCGATGTAGGGGTCGGCCCGGAGCATCGCGGCGATGAAGCCCGTGGCCGAGAGGAGGACCACGCCGAACGCGCTCGACAGCGCCGCCACGAGGATGCTCGCGCCCATGCCCCGCTCACGCATCCACGGGAGGGGGACGGATGCCGCGGGCCGCGGCATCCGGGATTCCAGAGTGAGCGCGCTCATGCCGTCACCTCGGCGCCGGAGCCCGGCGCAGGAGTCGAGCCGAGCTCGGTGGCGAGCATGTAGGCGGAGATCTCTTCGGCGGTCTGCTTCGACTTGTCGGCGACGATCCGCCCGTCGCCGAGGAAGATCACGCGGTCGGCGTGACTCGCCGCGACCGCGTCGTGCGTGACCATGGCGATGGACTGGCCGTGCTCGCGGCTCGCGATCTGCAGCAGCGCGAGCACTTCGCGGCTCGAGCGCGAATCCAGGTTGCCCGTCGGCTCGTCCGCGAACACCAGATCGGGGGCCGTCGCCAGGGCTCGCGCGATGGCGACGCGCTGCTGCTGGCCGCCCGACAGCTCATGCGGACGATGGGTGAGCCGGGCCGAGAGACCCAGCGTCTGCACGAGCCCGTCGATGCGGGCGCGCTCGAGCGCCGTGGGACGTCTGCCGTCGAGATCGAAGGGCAGGAGGATGTTCGCCATCGCGTCGAGGGTCGGCACGAGGTTGAACGCCTGGAACACGAAGCCGACACGCCGCCGTCGAAGGACCGTCAGATCGAGGTCGCTGAGGCCGGTGATCTCGGTGTCGCCGATCCACGCCCGCCCGCTGGTCGGCGCGTCGAGCCCCGCCATGATGTGCATGAGCGTCGACTTGCCCGACCCGGAAGGGCCCATGATCGCGGTGAACTCGCCGCGGCGGATGCCGACCCCCACTCCATCGAGGGCCCGCACCTCGCCTTCTCCGGCCCCGTAGGACTTGGTCAGCTGCTGGACGCGGGCCGCGAGGCCCAGATCGGTGGAGGAGATGTGCATGCTTCGACGTTAGGAATCGGGTGCGGCACTCCGCGTCCCCCGGGAGAGGCATCTGGCGTACATCGCCAGGATGATCTCACCCGTGGACCGTGTCCCCTCGCAGTACAGTCCGGCACCTCCAGGCCGTGTCCCACTTTCTGTCGCCTGGGCCTGCTCCGAGCGATGGAAAGCGGGACATGGACCCGGCGGCTCGACGCGCCCGAGGGTCGAGCGCGCCGGGTCCGGTCGCTGGGGATCGGACGGACCCGGGGTGGGCCCTTCCGCCGGGGCGCCCACCCCGCTAGCCTCGGCGGCGTCTGCCGAAGGAGGACGAATGCCTGCCACTCCCCTGCCCCCGACCGGCGGTGTCCCCGCCGGCCCCACGATCTGCGACGCGAGCGGCATGGCCGACATCCACCGGATGTACAAGGTCGGGTTCGGCGAGGCTCCGGAGCTCGTGCGGCGCGTGGCCGAGGGCGACGCCGCGCATGCAACGGTGGTCGCCGGGCAGCTCGACCTGCTCTCGGTGGCGCTGCACGCCCACCACGAGGGCGAGGATCAGCGCCTGTGGGCGCCGCTCGTCGAGCGCGCGCCGGCGTGCGCCGTGCATGTCGAGCGGATGAAGCAGCACCATGCCGACCTGCTGGTGCAGCTGAACGCGATGGACGCGGCGATCCCGAGCTGGCGGGCATCGGGAAAGGCGCAGGATGCCGCTCCCGTTCTGGCAGCCCTCGACGGCGTGAACGCCGCGCTCACCGTGCACCTGCCCGACGAAGAGGCGACGATCGTCCCCATCATGGAGAAGGTCATCACCCAGGACGAGGTCGAGTGGTTCTCGGAGCACGGCCGCAAGGCCACCCCCAAGGGTCAGACCTGGAACTCGCTCGGACTCATCCTCGCCTCGCAGCCCGACGGCGGCGACGCCTGGATGCGCAAGACGCTCCCGGGCCCGGTCAGGCTGGTCTGGCGGTGGGTCGGCAAGCCGCGCTACGAGAAGCATCGCGCGGCGCTCGAGGGACGATAGACCGCTCGATCATCGCGCGCGGATCGCTGCCCTCGCGGGCACCGGTTGGCTCAGGCGAGGCCGTGCTCGAAGGCGAATACCACGAGCTGCACGCGGTCCCGGAGGGCCAGTTTGGCGAGGATCCGGCTGATGTGGGTCTTGACCGTCGCCTCCGACAGGAACTCCCGCGCGGCGATCTCGGCGTTCGACAGCCCCCGCGCGGCGAGCGCGAAGATCTCACGCTCGCGCTCCGTGAGGTCTCGGTAGCTCGCCGGAACCGGCCGAGGTGCGGCCTCGGCGAAGTGCGCGAAGAGATCTCGAGTGGCGGATGCCGCGATCACCGCCGAACCGGCGTGCACGGTGCGGATCGCGGCGAGCAGGAACTCGGGGTCGGCGTCCTTCAGCAGGAAGCCGCTCGCGCCCTGCCGGATGGCGCGCGCCGCCGCCTCATCGAGATCGAAGGTCGTGAGCATCACGATGCGCGGGGGATCCTCGTCGCGCAGAAGCTCGGCGGTCGCGGCCAACCCGTCGAGCACCGGCATCCGGATGTCCATCAGCACGACGTCGGGCCGGACGTCACGGATGACCGCGAGCGCCTCGCGGCCGTGGGACGCCTCGCCGATGACCTGGAGATCCGGCTGGGAGTCCACCAGCATCCGGATGCCCGCCCGGAACAGCGCCTGATCGTCGACGAGGACGACGCGGATCGCGGCGCTCACGCGGCCGCCCCGATCGGGATCGTCGCCCGGACGACGAAGTCGCCGTCGACCGCCTCGGCCGACAGGGAGCCGCCCGCGAGCTGAGCGCGCTCCCGCATGCCGATGACGCCGTGTCCTGCATTCGGCGCGGCATCCGTCTTCATCGCGTTGGCGACCTCGAGGTCGACGCGCTCCGGCGTCCACGCGAGTCGCACGCCGACCCTGCCGTCGCCGTGCCGGATGGCGTTCGTGAGCGCCTCCTGCAGGATCCGGTAGACGGCGAGCTGCACGGCACCCGGAGGCTCTGCCTGTGGTGCCGGGTCGACGTCCACCCGCAGCTCGATGCCGGCCGCGCGCACGTGCGCGTACAGCTCCTCAAGGTCGGCGAGGGTCGGCTGAGGACCGTCGCCCTGACTGTGCCGCAGCTGAGTGAGCAGCAGTCGCACATCGGCCAGCGCCGACCGTGCGGTCGACGAGATCGTGCCGAGGGCCGCCGTCGCGGCGCCGGGATCGGATGCCGAGGCATATCGCGCGCCGTCCGCCTGCGCGATCACGACCGCGAGCGAATGCGCGACGACGTCGTGCATGTCGCGGGCGATGCGCACGCGCTCCTGCTCGGCGACCCGCTCGTCCTCGGCGCGGCGCTGTGCCTCGCGATTCTCGCGGGCGCGGAGGGCGGTGCGGACGAGGGCGCCGAGCGTCCAGGCGAGCAGCAGGGCGAAAAGTGCCGCGATGAGCACCGCGACCGCCGTGGTGACCGTGGACCAGTCCCACTGCGCGCTCGCGGTCGGGCCCGCGAAGATGTAGAGCGTGATGACGCCGGCGCCTACGATCGCGGAGGCGAAGCCGCCCCAGAACACCAGTCGCGAGCCGTACGCCGCCGTCACGTAGAGCACGGCGAAGATCGCCACGTCGACGGGGCCGGGCGGACGCCCGAAGCTCATCTGGGCGATCGCCCCCAGCCAGGCCAGCCACAGCGAGAGTCCTGGTGAGAGCCGGCGCACGGCGAGTGCGGAGGCGAAGACCGCCGTCACGACCGCCGTGCTCAGCACGGGTGCGGCGTCGCCCGCGCCGAAGCGCAGTTCCAACGGCGCCGCGATCGCCGCGAACAGCCCGGCGACGATGACGTCGACGATGATCTGGTACGGCTTGAGGGGGCGGAACATCCCTCTCACGTTAGGGGAGGGCGGATGCTGCGGCATCCGTCCCGCGATGTATGCACTGCTGCTGCGGCATCCGTCCCGCGATGTAAGCACAGCTGCTGCGGCATCCGTCCCGCGATGTACGTGGAGCTGCTCCGGCATCCGTCCGCGACGTGTGTGCAGCCGCTCCCGGCATCCGTCCCGACGTCTGTCGGGCCACCGTTCGCCCGGCGGTCCTATCCCCGGGGTCGCCGTCAGTCGGCGGCCACCGGTGCCGGTGCGTAGACCTCGAGCCCCGCCGGAAGAATCGTGCAGCGCAGCGTCCAGTTGCCGGGCCGGGCCTGCTCGAGCTCGCCGTCGTGCACGTAGACCGAGGGGGCGCCCTGGGCCGGCCTCACCCGCAGCTCGAGGTCGCGAGCCAGGATGCGCTCGAGATCGGAGCTTTTCGGCATCACGCGGAGGGCGCGCAGGAAGGCCGTCGATCGGCGGCCGAAGGCGAGCGAGGCGACGGCCCGCAGGCGCGAGCCCCTCGCGTGGTGCAGCCGGATGTCGAGCACCGGATCGTCGATGGTCTGACGCTGCATCGTGGCCACCTGGTCGGGGGTGTTGCGGCCCACGCTCACGAACACCGACCACACCCGGGCGCGGCGGCCGTTGCGCTCGACCGTCACGGGAGTCGCTTCCCGAAGCGCCCGCCACGTGGCCGCGACCCCGCCGAGCCATTTGCCGAAGTCGTCCATACGGTCCTCGCGCTCGGCGATGACGTGAGGATAGGTGCCGATCGAGGCCGCATTGAGCACCGTCACGGGCTCGCCGCCGTCGGCCTGGACCTCGGCGACCGCCACCCGGACGCCGGTTCCGGCGGCCAGGGCGTCGAGTGCGATCTCGACGGAGTCGACCCCGACGGCCCGGGAGAAGTGGTTGAACGTGCCGCCGGGAAGCACGAGGAGCGGCATCCTGTGCCGACGCGCGAGGTGAGCCATGCGCGAGACCGATCCGTCGCCCCCGAGCACGCCGAGCACCGCAGGGGGATGCTCGCCGGCCAGCGCCTGGTCGACCGCATCGTCGAGGGTCTCATCGGTGGCGAGTTCGTGCACGACGGCGTCGGGAAGGCGCTCGGCGATCAGGGCGGACGGATCCCGCCGGATCACGTCCTTGCCCGAGCTCGGGTTGCGGACGATGAGCACGCCCTCACCGGTCGGGCGAGCGGTGAGCCCCGTCTGCGCATCTGCCATTGCCCGAGGCTATCCGCCCGCCGCCCTCGCCGATGCGCGGGACTCGTCGGCGGGTGCGATCGGCCGGTGCTCATAGAAGGTCTGCAGGACGACGGTCGTTCGCGTGTTGACGGATGCCGACTGCCGGATGTCGCGAATCAGCGCCTCAAGATCGCGCGGCGTCGCCACCCGCGCGAAGAGCATGTAGCTCGCGTCACCCGCGATCGAGTGGCACGCCTCGATGGCGGTCAGGTGCTCGAGAAGCTCGGGCGCGTTGTCGGGCTGCGCGGGGTCGAGCGGCGTGATCTCTATGAATGCCGAGAGGGGGCGCCCGATGGCCTCGGCGTCCAGCACCGCCCGGTAGCCGACGATCACGCCTCGGGTCTCGAGCCGGCGGAGCCGCGTCTGCACGGCCGAGACCGACAGACCGACGGCCTTGGAGATCTCCGCGAGGGTCGCCCGCGCATCGCGCGAGACCTCGCGGACGATGGCCGCGTCGACCGGATCGTCGAGGCGCGCCGGGTGGGACTCCGCATCAGTGGCGTCTGTGGCCTGCATAGCGGCGAGGATATCAGTGGCCTGCGTTCTGTCCGGATTGTTTCCGGTCGAAGGTCGATTCCGCCGGAACTCTTCCCGTAGAGTGGGGCCTGCTCGCACGTCTCTCGAACCCGATCGGAGGTTCCCATGCCCATCAGCCATGCCCTGCAGACGACGACTCAGACGATCGCCGGCGAACCCGTACTTCGACAGGCTCAGCAACCGGTCGAGGATGTGGATGCCAGGCGCGCGGGTGATGCGGGGACCGTCGAGACGAGCGCGGCGTGGCTTCGCCTGAAGGATGCGGCGACCGCGCTGCAGCCGCTGCAGACGCAGGACGGCTCCATCCCCGAGACGGCCGATCACGCGGAAGCACGCCCGCTGGTCGAGGTCATCATGGCGTCGATCCGTGATCTGGCGCCGCTCTTCCCGCATGAGGCCGACTACCTCGCCGCCTCGATCAACGACTTCGCGCGGTGGATCGACGGAGGCTTCGGCATCCCGGACTTCCTCGACTCGCTCGTGGCCTTCCAGCCACAGCTGCACCGGGTGGACGGCATCCGTCATCTCGTCGTGTTCCCGATGTACACCCAGAACGGCTCGCGCCGCCGTCATGTGGAGGCGCTCGTGGTCGAGGGGATCTGGCCCGAGTTCATCGCGCAGCTCGAGAGTCAGTACACCAACCGGCTCTTCGTGTCGCTGCGACTCGTCGATTTCACGCCCGGGTACGACACCAACTCCGCGGTGCTGTTCCCCGAGACCGTGGCGATGCGCGAAGTGCCGTCCTTCACCTGGGGAGCCATCTTCCAGGACCGCGAGGCGGCCCGGTATCGCCGCGTCGTGCGCGAAGCCGCGGCGATCACGAAGCTGGAACTGCCCGAATGGGCGGCGGAGATGCTCGATGACCAGGAGCTCACCGAGAAGACGTTCGTGATGTGGGACCTCATCCACGACCGCACCCACATGCGGGGCGACCTGCCGTTCGATCCGTTCATGATCAAGCAGCGGATGCCGTACTTCCTGTACTCGCTCGAAGAGCTGCGCTGCGATCTGACCGCATTCCGCGAGTGCGTCGCGCTCGAACGTGACCTGATGGAGCCCTTCTCGATCGGGGTGCCCCTCACGCCGATCGAGTCCGAGACGCTCAAGCAGGCCCAGCTCGTGCAGTACGCCGTGATCTTCGACCGGATCTTCCGGTTCGCGATCACGGGGACGCGGGTGCGCAACTACGACGCCGTCGGAGGTCAGCTGCTGTTCGCGTGGCTGCATCAGCGGGGAGTGCTGCACTGGACCGACACGTCGCTCGCCTTCGACTGGCAGGACGTGCCCGCCGCGGTCGTCGAGCTGAGCGATGCGATCGACGCCCTCTACTGGCTCTCGATCGATCGGCCCAAGATGGCGCACTGGCTGGCCGCGTACGAACTCGTGCGGTCGACGCTGACGCCCCACCCGGCGTCGACGTGGGCGCGGGGCCTGCCGGATGACGTCCTCGCCGGCATTCCCAAGGGGTACACCGACGCGGTGCTGGACGACGAGTTCCCGCTGTCGATGTTCTTCGAGGCGCTCGAGAAGAAGATGCGGCCCGTCATCGAGTCGACAGCGGGCATCCGCGGCACGGACTGACGCAGGGGCCGCCGCCGCCGGCGCACTCAGTCGGCGGCGACGGGCTCCGCCGTCTCGTACTCGGCAGACAGCGTGCGGTAGGCGCGCGTCGTGAACGCCAGGAGTGCGAGCGCGATGGTCACCAGGCCCCCGAACAGGAACACGAGCGCGATGCCGCGCGCTTCGCCCTCACCGAGGAGCCATCCCCACGTCTCTTGGCCGGCGTCGGAGTTCATGTACGGGATGATCCAGAACTGCGCCAGCGGCGCGATGATGAACGCCGTGATCGGCGCGGCCGAGGCCTCGAAGGCCTGCGCGAAGCCGAAGACGCGCCCCTGCGTCTCGTAGGGAACGACCTTCTGGATCACCGTCTGCTCGGATGCCTCGACGACCGGGATGATGCACATGTAGACCCAGATGCCGGCGGCGTACAGCCACCACCACTCCCGGATCGTGAACAGGCTGCCGACCGCGCCCATCACGATCACGAAGATCAGCATGGTGCGGATGGGGTTTCGGCCGAGACCGAACTTCGCGACCAGCGCGCCGCCGATGATGAAGCCGGTCGCTGTGATCCCGAGGATGATCCCCCACCACTCGACGGGGAAGAGCGTGAGACCGTACGGGTCCATGAGCGCCATGTAGACGCCGCCGATGAGGTTGTTGAGCGTCGAGAAGAGGATCAGCGCGAACAGCCCGCCGACGGCGCGGACGGCCCCGATGCTCCCGCGGAAGTCGATGAACGGCTGCTTCCCCGTGACTGTGGCACGCGCGTTCTCGGGGATGCGGATGAAGAGCAGATGCACGAGCGCGGCAGCGGTGAGAACGAGCGCGATGAGGAGCGTCCACCCCATGCCGAGCAGGCCGATCGCGAGCCCGCTGAAGATGCTCGTGACCATGAACGCCATGCCCTGGACCGTCCCGACGAGGCCATTCGCGTTGGCATGGCGGTCGACGGGGACGAGCAGGGTCACGGTCGTGGACAGAGCGATGTTGCGGAGGTTCTCGACGACCGCTCCGAGCAGGATGATCGTCGAGAAGATCCAGAACCACGGACCGCCGAGATCGACCAGCGCCTCCTCGCCGAGGGCCACGAACATCGCACCGGCGATCAGGAACGCGACCAGCGTGGCGAGCCCGGAGAACACCATGACCCGGTGCTTGCGGTGGCGGTCGACCACGGTGCCGAACAGCATCCCGAACAGAGCGATCAGGAGCATGTACGCGCCGCCGATGAGACCTGTCGCGAGTACCGACCTCGTCTCGAGGTATGCCCAGAACGTCAGCGCGAACCAGAGGAAGCTCGTGGTGACGTTGGCGACGGCGGTGTTGATCAGCACCTGCACGAAGACGCGCATGCCACCCGGTGGGGCGAGCGCTCCCCCGTCGATGGAACCCGACGCGTCGGTGTCTTGGGCCACTCTGCGAGGGTAGCCAGCCCCTCCGACATTCGTAACCCGGTGACAGGATGAAACCATGACGATGACGCTGCAGGGCCGCACGATCCTCCTCGCGGGAGGCACGAGTGCCGCCGGCAGGATCGCGGCGCGGACCGCTGTCGAGCGGGGCGCGCGCGTCGTGGTGGCGGGGCACGACCCTGCCAAGCTTGCGACGATCGAGGAGGAGCTGCCCGGGGTTGTGACGGAGACCTGCGACCTCACCGACGAGACAGCCGTGCAGGCTCTCGCCGAGCGGCTGCGCACGCGCATCGGCCCGGTCGACGGCATCCTGCACCTCGTCGGCGGCTGGCGAGGCGGCGGCGGTCTGGCGGGCCAGAGCGAGGAGGACTACCGCTTCCTGGAGCGCTCCCTCACGGCCCTGCGCCACGTCACCCGCGCGTTCGACGCGGACCTCCGGACATCGGATGCCGGGCGCCTCGCCATCGTCTCGTCCACTGCGCTCGCGCGCCCGCTCGCCGGCGGCGCCAACTACGCGGCGATCAAGGCGGCCTGCGAAGCGTGGACGCGCGCGGTGGCCCAAGGCTTCGCGAAGTCGGCCCGGGATGCCGGCGAACCGTTGGCTGCGGCAGCGGTCGTCTTCCGGGTGACGGCTCTCGACGGCCTCGAGCAGACCCTCGCCGACGCGTTCGCCGACTTGTGGGCGCAGGATGCGGCGGCCGTCAACGACACGGTCGTCACGCTTGCGTGAGGCTGGTCTGCACAACTCCTTCGATCTGCGCGCCGCACTGGCCGGAAATCGGTTCGTGATCCCTCTGAGAACCGAACCGACGGAGTTCTGCAGCCCGGACCGCAGTGCGGCACCGAACTAGGCTGGATCCCCGTGACCACGATCCACGACCCCAACGTCCGGGGCTTCGCGTCCGACAACTACTCCGGCATCCATCCCGAGATCCTCGCGGCGATCACCGCCGCGAACCAGGGACACCAGGTCGCCTACGGCGACGACGTCTACACGGCGCGACTGCAGGAGGTCATGGCGCAGCACTTCGGCGACGCCGTGCAGGCATTCCCGGTCTTCAACGGCACCGGCGCCAACGTCGTGGGCCTCCAGTCGATGCTCCCGCGCTGGGGCGCCGTCGTGGCCGCGACGAGCGCGCACATCAACGTCGACGAGGGCGGCGCCCCCGAGCGGGTCGCCGGCATCAAGATCCTCAACGTGCCGACCGATGACGGCAAGCTGACGCCCGAGCTCATCGACCGGGAGGCCTGGGGCTGGGGCGACGAGCACCGCGCACAGCCGCTCGTGGTCTCGATCACGCAGTCCACCGAACTCGGGACGCTGTACACGCCCGACGAGATCCGCGCGATCGCCGACCACATCCACCCGCTCGGCATGCGGCTGCACCTCGACGGGGCTCGCATCGCCAACGCCGCGGCAACCCTCGACCTGCCCCTGCGCGCCTTCACGCGGGATGCCGGCGTCGACGTCCTCAGCTTCGGCGGCACCAAGAACGGCGCCATGGTGGGCGAGGCGATCGTCGTCCTCGACCCCGACGCCTCGGCGGGGCTCACCTACCTGCGCAAGCTCGACATGCAGCTGTCGTCGAAGATGCGCTTCGTCTCGGCGCAGCTCATCGCGCTGCTCGAGGGCGACCTGTGGCTGCGCAACGCCCGCCACTCCAACGCGATGGCCCAGCGCCTTCGCGCCGGAGTCGAGGCCGGCATCGCCGACGGCTCGATCCGCGGCGTCGCCTTCACCCAGCCGACGCAGGCGAACGGGGTGTTCGCCACCCTCCCCGAGGGGGTCGCCGACCGCCTGCGCGAATCGTTCCGCTTCTACGACTGGGATGCTGCGAAGAGCGAAGTGCGGTGGATGTGCAGCTTCGACACCTCCGAGACCGACATCGACGCATTCATCGCCGCGATCGCCCGGGAGACGTCGGCCTAGCCTCCGGACCCCGACAGCGGAAGAGCCTCTCTTGCGGCCGGCCCGGCCGGCGCGTACCGTGCGATCAACCGGCAGTCCGCACACCCGAAGTGAGGATCCTCCATGCGAGCGAGCTCCCGCACGGCGATCGCCCTGGCCGCGGCGCTCGCCCTCGTCATCGGCGGCACGACCTCGGCCCAGGCCGCGCCTCGCATCCCGCTCACTCCCGGCCAGGAGGTCGGCGACGTCGAGAGCGAGGCGCACGGCTTCTTCACTTATCGCATCACCGGCGACGAGTTCTGCTGGACGCTCGATGTGTCGGGCCTCACGAGCGAGGCCGTCATGGCCCACGTGCACGTCGGCGCGAGGAACGCGAATGGTCCGGTGGTCATCCCGCTGACCGTCGAATCGTCGACCTCATTCGAGTCGGAGGGCTGCGCCACGCCGCCCGAGGATGTGCTGGCAGACCTGGCCGCACACCCCCGCGACTACTACGTCAACGTCCACACCACCCAGTACCCGGGTGGAGAGATCCGCGGCCAGTTGAAGCGGGTGAAGCAGCCGAAGGACACGGGGCAGGGTCAAGGCCAAGGCCAGGGCCAGGGCCAGGGGCAGGGCCAAGGCCAAGGCCAAGGCCAGGGCCAAGGTGCCGGGCAGGGCCACCACGGGGATCACCCGAAGAAGTAGCAGGGCTCAGGTGAGCCGCCACGGGGGCGGGAGGGCGACCGCGAACCCGACCCGCTGTGGTGGCCGGGGCATCGGTCCTCAGCGCAGGGCGCCGACGCTGGCGAGGGCGAGGCGCACGAGGGTGCCGCGTCCGCCTTCCATCTCGGCGGCGAGCGAATCGGATGCCGCCTCCTCAGGCGCCATCCACGTGACCTCGAGCGCATCCTGACGCGGCTCGCACGTGCCCGTCACCGGAACGACGAACGCGAGCGAGACGGCGTGCTGCCGGTCGTCGTGAAAGGGCGTGAGTCCCGGCATCGGGAAGTACTCGGCCACCGTGAAGGGCACGGGCTGCGGCGGCAGCAGAGGGAACGCCATCGGCCCGAGGTCGTTCTCCAGGTGACGGAAGAGGGCATCCCGCACTGTCTCGCCGTACCGCACCCGCCCCGAGACGATCGATCGAGTGATCTCGCCGACGGGGGTCGCGCGCAGCAGGATGCCGACCTGCGTCACCGCTCCCACGCCGTCGGTGCGCACCGGAAGGGCCTCGACGTAGAGGATCGGGAGACGGCGGCGCGCCTCGGCCAGCTCGATGTCGGTGAGCCACCCGGGATTCGCCGAGCTGGCGGGACTCGGCGAGCCGAACGATCCGTCACCCATCCGGTGCCCGCCCGAACCGAAGGAGGCCCCGATGCCGCCGAGGGGATCGCGGGGCGTGCCCTGATCGTCGTTCTCATTGGGGTCGGGATCAGGCGTGCGGACCGGCATCCCTCCTGTATACCCCAACTCGCCTCGGAGCCCCCGCCGTGTCGGTGCGGCCTGGCACGATGGGATCATGACCGACCCGTCGACCGAGACTCCGCACCTCGACCCCGACCTCGTGCTGTGGTCGACCGAGCCTGCGGGCCGTCCGCTCCTCGTGCTGCTGCACGGCTACGGCGCCGACGAGCGCGATCTCTTCGGCCTCGCGCCGTACCTGCCCGACGCCTTCGCCGTGGCCGCCGTCCGCGCTCCCCTCACCCTGCCCTGGCCGTCCCCCGGCTACTCCTGGTACCCGATCGAGGGACTCGAGAGCCGCGACGCGGTGAAGACGACGGATGCCGCGTCCCGCCTCCTGCACTGGCTCGATGCCGTGGCGCCCGCGCCGTCCGTGGTGGGTCTGCTGGGGTTCTCGCAGGGCGCGGCGGTCGCGCTCCAGGCGATGCGGCTCGAGCCTCAGCGGTTCGCGTTCGCCGTCAACCTCTCGGGCTACGCCACGCCCGGCGATCTTCCACGCGATGCCGAGCTGGCCGAGCGTCGTCCGCCCCTCTTCTGGGGACGCGGGACGAACGACGAGGTCATCCCCGAGTTCCTCGTGGCGCACACGGTGGAGTGGCTGCCCCGGCACGTCGAACTGAGCGGACGCGTCTATCCCGGGCTGACCCACAGCGTGTCCGAGCCTGAGCTCGATGACGTGCGCGTCTTCCTGGACAAGCAGCTCGAGGCGCTCGAGGTCTAGCGCGAGGCGGGGGACGGCATCCTTCCCCTTCACCGATCCCGTGGCTAGACTGACCAGGTCTTTGTCCCGAGTGTGAGGAATGACGTTGAAGATCGACGCGAACGCGCTGTGACCACGCGCTGATCCGTCGACCCTCGACCTGCGGCCTCAGCCGCTCTCCGGTGACCGATGCGTCTGCGCCAAGACCCGCGCTGACACGTCGATCCGCCGCCTTCCGGCCTGGGCTCCTGCCTGCGCGCCTTGCGGCCCCGCGCTGTCAGCGCACCCGCACACCGAGGACGCTCATGCACGCACGTACTTCACTCCCCTCCGTCGTCCTGGACGACATCACCTTCACGTGGCCCGACGGCTCGGTGGCGCTGACCGGCGTCTCGGGCGCGTTCGGCACCGCCCGCACCGGGCTCGTCGGACGCAACGGCTCCGGCAAGTCGACGTTGCTCCGGCTCATCGCCGGCGAGCTCCAGCCCGATCGCGGACTCATCGCGACGACCGATGTCGCCTACCTGCCCCAGCAGCTGACGCTCGACGTCGAGAGGCCGGTGGCCGAGCTGCTCGGAGTGGGGGCGGTGCTCGGTGCCGTCCGCGCGATCGAGTCGGGCGACGTGGACGCCGCGCATTTCGACACGGTCGGCTCCGACTGGGACATCGAAGCGCGCGCCCACACTGCCCTCGCCGAGGCCGGACTCGCGCCGGAGATGCTCGACCGGCGCGTGGGCGAGCTGTCGGGCGGCGAGGCGATGCTGACCGCGATCGCCGGGATCAGGCTGCGCGGAGCTGCCGTCACGCTTCTCGACGAGCCCACCAACAACCTCGATCGCGACGCGCGGCGGCGCCTTCACGACATGGTGCGCGGGTGGCGGGGAGCGCTCATCGTCGTGAGCCACGACATCGCGCTCCTCGATCGCATGGATGACACCGCCGAGCTCTATGCCAACGAGCTGTCGGTCTTCGGCGGCCCGTATTCCTCGTGGCGAGCATGGCTGGATGCTGAGCAGGGCGCGGCGCGGCGGGCCGAGCGTTCGGCCGAACAGCTCGTCAGGCGGGAGAAGCGCGAGCGGATCGACGCGGAGTCGAAGCTCGCCAATCGAGCCGCGATGGGCCGGAAGGCCCAGGCCGAGAAGCGCGTTCCGCCCATCGTGGCCGGCAACCTCCAGCGAGCGGCGCAGGTGTCTGCGGGAAAGCTCCGCACCGAGAAGGCCGACCGTGAGGCTGCCGCGCGGGCGGCGCTCGACGTCGCGGAGCGCCGGGTGCGGGACGACGACACGGTGCGCATCGACCTCCCCGACCCCGGCGTCCCGGTGGGGCGGCGGATCGCGACGATCGGCGACACCCAGCGGTCCTGGATCATCCAGGGACCGGAGCGGGTGGCTCTCGTCGGCCTGAACGGGGTGGGAAAGACGACGCTGCTCGAGCGGCTCGTGAGGGCCGAGGCGGCCGCCGGGGAGGCGCCGGGTGGAAAGAACTCAGGATCAGCGGGCGCTTTCGGCCGCGGAACAGCCACGAACGGCGGATTTAGCCTGAGCAGCTTCCGCGCCGAGGTGCAGCAGCAGGGTGGAGAAGCGGCGGCCCCACCGGTGCTGGTGGGGGAGGCGGCCGCCGGCGAGGCGCCGGGTGGAAAGAACTCAGGATCAGCGGACGCTTTCGGCGACGAGACGCGCGGGAACGGCGGATTCAGCCTGAACAGTTTCCGGGCGGAGGCCCACACCGACCGGATCGGCTACCTCCCGCAGCGGGTCGACGGGCTCGATGAGTCCGCTTCGGTGCTCGACAACGTGCGCGGGGCCGCACCGGGGGTCACGATCGGGGAGCTGCGCAACCGGCTCGCGCGCTTCCTCATCCGGGGCGATGCGGTCACCCGGGCGGTCTCCACGCTGTCCGGCGGCGAGCGGTTCCGGGTCGCCCTCGCGCGGCTGCTGCTCGCCGACCCGCCGCCGCAGCTGCTCGTCCTGGATGAGCCGACGAACAACCTCGACATCGACACGGTCGACCAGCTCGTCGACGCGCTCGCCGTATACCGGGGCGCGGTGCTCGTGGTGAGCCACGACGATGCGTTCCTCGAGCGTCTGGGCATCGACCTCACCCTCGAGCTCTCGCCGGATGGCATCCGCGAGCTCTGATGCCCCCGGAGGCCGCGGTGCCGGCCTCCGCCGCCGAGCCGGAAGACCTGCGCATTCGCGGAGGTCTTCCGGCGCAGAGGCGATCGCGCCATGATGGGCGCATGGCCGCCCTTGTTCGTCCCCGCACCGGTCGCGTCATCGGCGGCGTCTGCGCCGCGATCGCCAACCGCTTCGAGATGAGCGCGACGATCATCCGCGTGCTCATGGTCGGCTCCATCCTGTTCTTCGGACTGTCCATCGGGCTCTATCTGATCCTCTGGGTTCTCATCCCGCTCGAGTGTCCGTGAGGCGCCGCCCGGCCCCGATGTCGGCGGTGCGGGTGAAGATATGAGGATGGGCGATCGTTCGTCGGGCACCGCCACGCGCGTGCTCGAGCGGTTCGGTCCTGCGACGCAGGACTGGTTCCGCGGCGCGTTCGCTGCGCCCACGGCCGCGCAGATCGGCGCCTGGGACGCCATCTCGGCCGGCAAGCACGCGCTCGTGGTCGCGCCGACAGGCTCCGGCAAGACGCTGTCCGCGTTCCTCTGGGCGATCGACCGGATCTTCCACGAGCCGTTCGATGCGACGCCTGTGCAGGCGACGCCGGGCTCGAGGAAGCGACCGAAGCCCGATCAGAGTCAGCGCACGCGCGTCCTCTACATCTCGCCCCTCAAGGCGCTCGGCGTCGACGTCGAGCGCAATCTCCGCTCCCCGCTCGTCGGAATCGGCCAGTCCGCCCGGCGCCTCGGCATCGCGCTGCCGGAGGTGTCCGTCGGCGTGCGGTCCGGCGACACGACCTCGAGCGACCGGCGCAAGCTCGTCACGGCGCCCCCCGACATCCTGATCACGACGCCCGAGTCGCTGTACCTCATGCTCACGAGTCAGGCCGGGCAGACGCTCGCCGGCGTGCACACGATCATCATCGACGAGGTGCACGCGGTCGCGGCGACCAAGCGCGGCGCCCACCTCGCCGTGAGCCTCGAGCGGCTCGACTCGCTGCGCGAGTCGCTGAGGCCCGGCTCGGCCCCGGCGCAGCGCATCGGCCTCTCGGCCACGGTGCGGCCGATCGACGAGGTCGCCCGCTTCCTCGGCGGCGCCGCGCCTGTCGAGATCGTCGCGCCGAAATCCTCGAAGGCCTTCGACCTCCGCGTGGTGGTCCCGGTGGACGACATGCTCAACCCGCCGCCGCCACCGGGCGCCGACACCACCGGCGCAGCAGACGAGCCCTCCTCACCGTCCCCGACCGACGACGAGGACTGGTTCGCGGCCCCCCGCCCCATGCCCGAGTCCACAGAGATGACGGGGTCGCTCTGGCCCCACGTCGAAGAGGCGATCGTCGACCGCATCGTGCGGCACCGCTCCACCATCGTGTTCGTGAACTCCAGACGCCTGGGCGAGCGCCTGACCGCTCGCCTGAACGAGATCTACTCGGAGCGGCTGGGTCTCGAGCTCCCGGGGGCGACGGTCCCGGCCGGAATGATGGCACAGGCCGGTGCGACCGCGGGCGCAGGTCCGGTGCTCGCAAAGGCGCACCACGGCTCGGTGTCGAAGGAGCAGCGCGCGCAGGTCGAAGAAGAGCTGAAGTCGGGCGTGCTCCGGTGCGTCGTCGCCACCTCGAGCCTCGAGCTCGGCATCGACATGGGCGCCGTCGACCTGGTGATCCAGGTCGAGGCGCCGCCCTCCGCCGCCTCGGGGCTCCAGCGGATCGGCCGGGCCGGTCACCAGGTCGGCGAAGTGAGCCGGGCGGCCCTCTTCCCCAAGCACCGCGGCGACGTGCTCCACACGGCGATCGTGACCGAGCGGATGCTGGCCGGCCGGATCGAGGCGATCTCGGTGCCGCAGAACCCGCTCGACATCCTCGCGCAGCAGACCGTCGCGGCCTGCGCCACCGGACCCGTCGACGTCGAAGGCTGGTACGAGACGGTCAAGCGCAGCGCGCCGTTCCGCTCGCTCCCCCGCTCGGCCTATGAGGCCACCCTCGATCTGCTCGCCGGGCGGTTCCCGTCCGACGAGTTCGCCGAGCTCCGCCCGCGGGTGGTGTGGGATCGCGACCTCGGCGTGCTCACCGGGCGGCCCGGGGCCCAGCGGATCGCCGTGACGAGCGGCGGCACGATCCCCGACCGCGGACTGTTCGGGGTCTTCGTGGCCGGCGAATCGCAGAACGCCCGGGTCGGCGAGCTCGACGAGGAGATGGTCTACGAGTCGCGCGTCAACGACGTCTTCACGCTCGGCACCACGAGCTGGCGGATCGTCGACATCACCCACGATCGGGTCAATGTGGTGCCGGCCTTCGGACAGCCCGGCAAGGTGCCGTTCTGGCACGGCGACGGCCTCGGCCGGCCCGCTGAGCTCGGCGAAGCTCTCGGGGCCTTCGCCCGCGAGGTCTCGACCGCGAAGCCTGAAACCGCCGACGCGCGCCTCCGCGAGGCGGGTCTCGATGCGAACGCCCGCGGCAATCTCCTCGCCTACCTCGCCGAGCAGCGCGAGGCGACCGGGACACTGCCGACCGACCGCACGCTGACCGTCGAGCGCGGACGCGACGAGGTCGGCGACTGGCGGCTCATCCTGCATTCCCCGTACGGGATGCCCGTCCATGCGCCGTGGGCCCTCGCCGTGAACGCCCGGATCCGTGAGCGGCTCGGGGTCGACGGGTCGGCGGTCGCCAGCGACGACGGCATCATCGCGCGGATTCCGGACGCGACGGCAGAGCCGCCCGGGGCGGAGCTGTTCGTCTTCGACCCCGACGAGCTGGATCAGCTCGTCACCGAAGAGGTCGGCGGCTCGGCGCTGTTCGCGTCGCGGTTCCGCGAGTGCGCGGCACGGGCGCTCCTGCTGCCGCGGCTCAATCCCAACCGGCGCAGCCCCCTCTGGCAGCAGCGACAGCGCTCGGCTCAGCTGCTCGAGGTCGCGCGGCGGTATCCGACCTTCCCGATCATCCTCGAAACACTCCGCGAGGTCCTGCAGGACGTCTACGACGTTCCGGCGCTCCTGCGGATCGCCCGCGGCATCGGCGAGCGCCGCATCCGGCTCGTCGAGACCGAGCCGGCGCAGCCGTCGCCCTATGCCCGCGACCTCCTGTTCGGCTACGTCGGCGCCTTCATGTACGAAGGCGATTCGCCGCTCGCCGAACGCCGGGCCGCCGCCCTGTCGGTCGACCCGGCCCTGCTGTCCGAGCTTCTCGGCAAGGTCGAGATGCGCGAGCTGCTCGACCCCGGCATCATCCTGCAGTTCGAGCGCGAGGCGCAGCGCCTCGACCCCGAGCGGCGCGCGCGCGGGATCGAGGGCGTCGCGGATCTGCTCCGGATGCTGGGACCCCTCGATGCAGAGGAAGTGTCGGCGCGACTGCAGCCCGAGGCCCTCCACGACGAGCAGACCAGCGCGTCCGCGGGACGGCCCGAGGCCGTACCGAACGAGCAGACCACGGGGTTCGCGACACCCGCGGCGATCGTGCCGGACGAGCAGACCACACGGTCCGCGACCCGGGCCGAGGCTCAGGCACACCTCGATGCCCTCATCGCCGCCCGGCGCGCGATCCCGGTCACCATCGGGGGTGTCGTCCGCGTGGCTGCGATCGAAGACGCCGGCCGGCTGCGCGATGCGCTCGGCGCGGCGCTGCCCGTCGGCATCCAGACCGCCTTCCTCGATCCGCTCGCCGACCCGATGGGCGACCTCATCGCCCGGCACGCGCGCACGCACGGCCCCTTCCCGGCGGCACCGGTGGCGGAGCGCTTCGGCATCGGCGTCGCGGTCGTGCGCCAGACGCTCCAGCGCCTCGAATCGCAGGGGCGCATCGCGTCGGGGTTCTTCCTGCCCACTGCGGCCGGCGGCGGGGGCGACGACACGGAGTGGTGCGACAGCGAAGTGCTGCGCCGGCTGCGCATGCGCTCGCTCGCCGCCATCCGCGGAAGCGTCGAGCCCGTCTCGCAGGATGCCTACGCCCGCTTCCTTCCGGTATGGCAGCACATCACGCGACCGCTCGAGGGCATCGACGGCGTGGCGGCGGTCATCGAGCAGCTCGCGGGCGTGCCGATCCCGGCGAGCGCCTGGGAGTCGCTCGTGCTGCCCTCGCGCGTCGCCGATTACACGCCCGGGATGCTCGACGAGCTCACCGCGACCGGCGAGGTCCTCTGGTCGGGCCACGGCTCGCTCCCCGGCCGCGACGGCTGGATCGCCCTCCATCCCGCCGACACGGCATCCCTCGCCCTCCTGCCCGCCGAGGACGAGATCGCCCCCGGCTCGCTCGAAGCACAGCTGGTCGCGGCGCTCGCGACCGGCGGCGCCTACTTCGCCGCCCAGCTGCGGCAGCTGACCGGCGCCGAGAACGAGCAGTCGATCGTCGAGGCGCTCTGGAACCTCACCTGGAGCGGTCGCGTCACCAACGACACCTTCGCCCCGGTCCGCACTCTGCTGACGGGCGGATCCCAGGCGCACCGCGTCACCCGACGCGCCCCCCGAGCGCGGCTCTACCGCGGAGCCGCAGTGCGCGCTGTCGCGGCATCCGTCCCCCCGCGACCGCCGTCGATCGGGGGGCGCTGGTCGCTGCTGCCCGAGCCCGAGCCCGACCCGTCCCTGCGAGCCACCGCGACTGCCAGCCTGCTGCTCGACCGGTACGGAGTCGTGACGCGGGGGTCGGTGCAGTCCGAGGGCGTGCCCGGCGGGTTCGCGCAGGTGTACCGCGTGCTGGCCGGGTTCGAAGAGGCCGGGCACTGCCGCCGGGGGTACGTCGTAGAGAAGCTCGGTGCGGCGCAGTTCGCGGCGTCGGCGACGGTCGACCGCCTGCGCGAGTTCGGGCGATCGGCGGCGGACTCCGACGGAGGATCCGCGCCGCGCACGGTGGTGACGCTCGCCGCCACCGATCCCGCGAATCCGTACGGAGCCGCCCTCGCGTGGCCCGCGCTCGAGGGAGTCGGGCACCGTCCCGGGCGCAAGGCGGGGGCGCTCGTCGTCCTCGTCGACGGGAGCCTGGCGCTCTACCTCGAGCGCGGGGGCAAGACGGCCCTCGCCTTCACGGACGACGCCACGGTGCTGAGCACCGCCACCCGCGACCTCGCCGCCACCGCGCGGGCACGGCGGCTCGACACGCTGACGATCGAGCAGGTCAACGGAGAGTTCGTCTACACCTCGGGTGCCGGGCAGGCGCTGCGAGAGGCCGGCTTCGTCGAATCTCCTCGCGGCCTCACGCTGCGCAAGCTCACGGCCGGCGACGCGGCCCGCGAGGCCGCGCGTGCCTGAGCGATTCACCGAGCCCGGGTGGCGGCATCCGGAATCCGTCCCATGGAGAGCAATCGGGTGTCCACGGAGCATCAGGGATGCCTGAGGGCGACACCGTCTTCCGCACCGCGCGGCGGCTCGACGCCGCGCTGGCCGGGCGCGAGGTCACGCGGTTCGAGCTGCGCGTACCCCAGGTGGCGGCCGCCGACCTGCGCGGTGAGACCATCCACGGAGTCGCCTCCCGAGGCAAGCACCTGCTGCATCGAATCGGCGAGTGGACGCTGCACTCGCACCTGAAGATGGAGGGCGAGTGGCACGTCTATCGGCCGGGCGAGAAGTGGCGGCAGCCCTCGTTCAAGGCGCGGGCCATCGTGAGCACGAGCGAGTGCGAGACCGTGGGCTTCGACCTCGCGGACATCGATGTGGTGCCGACGCGCGACGAGGGACGCCTGGTCGACTACCTCGGCCCCGATCCGCTGGCGGACGACTGGGATGCGGCCGAGGCCGCACGCCGAGTGGGGGTCGATCACCGCCCCGTCCACGTGGCACTGCAGGACCAGCGGAACGTCGCGGGGTTCGGCAACGAGTACGCCAACGAGATCCTCTTCGTGCGCGGCATCCTCCCCACGACACCCGCGGATGAGACCGATGCCGCTGCCCTCGTCGATCTCGGAGCGCGCATGATCCGCGCGAATCGCGAGCGCCGCGACCGCACCTTCACCGGCGACGCGCGTCCTGGCCGCACGACCTGGGTGTACGGGCGCAAGGGCAGGCCCTGCCGACGCTGCGGCACGATCGTCCTCGGCGGCGAGCTCGGGGCCGACCCGACGCGCCGACGCATCGTGTTCTGGTGCCCCAGCTGCCAGCGCTGATCAGGGCCGACGCAAGGAGGGCACTCACACGCGGGAGGCGAGCATCCGGAGGGGTCGGCCGCGGGACCGATAGCGTTCTCTCCAACAGCCGCCTCGCCTGAAGGAGAGCGTCATGCTCGCTCCGCACACGTCCGTACGACGCCTGAGCGCGGTCGCCGTCACCATCGCCGCATCCGCCCTGCTGCTCGCAGGCTGCTTCCTGGGCGACATCGAGATCCCGTCGCCGACCGGCACTCTGCCCTCGCCGACGATCAGCCTGCCGTCGCCCACCTTCACGATGCCCGAGCCCACGCGCACCCTCCCCCAGCCCACGCGCACCGCGCTCCTGCCCACGCGCAGTCCCGAGCCGACTGCCGAGCCCTCTCCCACCGCCCCGCCGGTGCCGACGACCGAGCCCACTGCCCCTGTCGTGCCGCAGCCCACGGTCGCGCCCGAGCCGACGATCACCGCCGAGCCTCTGCCGACCGTCGAGCCCACCCCCACCGAATCCGCCACACCCACGCCCACACCCGCGGCGACGCCGACGCCGACGCCCACGCCGACGCTCACCGAGACTCCTTCGCCGAGCCCGACGTCGGATGCGACCGATCAAGCCACCGAACCCGCCGGGTGGGTGCCCTGGGTCGTGGGACTGGCGCTCGCGGGCCTCGTCGCGGCGATCATCTACCTGATCGCGCGACGCCCCCGGAGCAAGACCCCCGACGGGCCGACGACCCCTCAGGTGTGACCCCGCCTTCATCCTTCTCCCCCGGCTTGGCAACCCCCTTAGCGACCCGATTTTCGCGCGCGCACACTATCTCGCATGCGCGGGAATGAATTCCCGTCGGATGGGGTTATTCCATTACTTGGCGCCTGAGGTGCCGTAGTCAGCGCAAGGCGCTGCAGGAGGGGACAGTGGGCAAGAACTACATCGACATCGAGAACGACCGCGGCGAAACGCTTCGCTACCGCAAGCACGTCAACGGCCGAGGCCTCGTCGCGCACGGAGCGAGGGTTCACCCCACCGCCATCGTGGAGTCGGGAGCCTACGTCGAGCCGGGCGTGCAGATCGCCGCGGGCGCACACGTCGGGCGCGGAGTCTGGGTCGAGAGTGATGCCGTCATCGGTCCCGAAGCGGAGATCGCTCCCCACGCCCACATCGGCTTCGGAGCCGCGATCGGAGCGGGCGCGAAGATCGGCGTGCGCACGCAGGTCGGGCGTGAAGCCCGCGTCGCCGTGGGCTCGCTGATCGGCGACGACGAGACGATCGCCGATGGCGAGCAGGTCGCCACCGATCGTCGAGGACTCCGCCTGGCAGCCTGACCCTTCACCGACCGCGCGACCCCGTCCTCAAGGGAGCAATCGAGGCGTCGTCAGGCGGCCGTCCATGCGCGCGGCCACCGGCACGGGACGGGGCCGGCAGGTCACCTCAGGCGAACAGGAACAGCACGAAGCCGATGAGGGGCAGTGTCCCCTGCAGCAGCGCCGCCCGCAGATACTTCGAGCCGGTCGAGATCAGCACGAGCGCCGCGGCGACCATCGACCCCAGTGTGAACAGCACGAGGGTGCGACCCGCGACCTCCGCCACCGTGCCCGGCCCGCCTGCCCAGAACAGCGCCAGCCCGATGATCGCGCCGGCCGCGAGGAACAGGTTGTAGAAGCCCTGGTTGTAGGCCATCGGCTTGACCGCTTCGGCCGTCGCCTGGTCCGGCACCCCGAATCGCCTCCACACCGCGGGCTGCGTCCATCGGACGCTCTCCATGAGGAAGATGTAGACGTGCAGGACGGCGGCGAGCGCGGCGAAGACCGTCGCGAGGATGGCGAGCATGAAGCGAACGATATCGCCCCGCTACGCTGACGACATGGCGAAGGGCGGCGGTTCTCGGGGCGCGTCCCATCGAGGACGGAAGGATGCCGCTCCCCGACGCCCCGGCGCCGGCTCCGCGAAGCCCGTATCGAAGCGTTCGCCGCAGGGCCCGAAGAAGCCGCCGGTCGTCTTCGATGCCCCGGCGGAAGCCGTCGACCTCCCGTCGGTGTTCGTCCTCGGCGTCGTTCCCGGTGCGACCCCGGGCAAATGGATCGACGCATGGCGGGAGCGGATGCCGGACGTCGGCCTCGAGCTCCGCCCCATCGCCGTGGCCGACGAGCGTCGCGAACTGGACGGCGACCGGATCGACGCCGCCATCGTGCGTCTGCCGCTGGAGAGCGAGGGGCTGCACGTCATCCCGCTCTACGAGGAGCGCGCCGTTGTCGTGGTCGCCAGGGAATCGCACCTGACGGCCGTCGACGAGCTCGCCCTGGCCGATCTCGCGGGAGAAGTCGTCGTCGTGCCCGTCGACGACGTGCTCGCGCTCGAGGTGCCAGACGCGATCCGGCCGCGTTTCGCTGCGCCCGAGACGACCGCCGACGCCATCGCGACCGTTGCCGCGGGCGTGGGCGCGGTCATCGTGCCGATGTCGCTCGCACGACTGCATCAGCGGCGGGATGCGGCATCCGTTCCCCTGCGTGACGGCCCGCTCTCGCCGGTGGCACTGGCATGGCGCAGCGACCGCACGACGCCGCTGGTCGAGGCGTTCGTGGGCATCGTCCGGGGGCGCACCGCCAACTCATCCCGCGGCTGATCGTAGGCGACCTCGCGTGACGTCCGAGAGGCGCCGGGCAAGCCCACCGCCCTAGAATCGCGGCATGACGCGTCCGCTGCTGTATGTGTGCGTGCGGCCTCAGCAGCAGGCGGCTTCGGCGGAGTACGAGTCGTTCCAGCGAGCGACCCACCTGGACGAAGCGCAGCTCGCCCAGCACGATCTGGTCCGTGATCCCCTTCCGGCCGACGCGTTCGACCGGTACAGCGGGTTCCTGATCGGCGGCAGCCCGTTCAACACGACCGATCCGGAATCGAGCAAGACCGACGCGCAGCGCCGCCTCGAGACCGACCTCGCCACCATCGCGGGGAAGGCCGCGGATGAGCAGACGGCTGCGCTGTTCACCTGTTACGGCATCGGCGTGGTGACGCGACTGCTCGGCGGCACGGTCAGTCGCGCCTATCCCGAAGACACCGGACCCACGACCGTCGAGCTCACCGCGGAAGGCAGCGCCGACCCCATCCTGGGCGGGCTCGCGACGCGCTTCGCGGCCCTGACCGCCCACAAGGAGGGCGCCGCCACTCCTCCGCCCACCGGGGTGCTCCTCGCGACGAACGAGGCATGCCCCGTTCAGGCGTACCGGGTGGGCGACCGGCTCTATGCGACCCAGTTCCACCCCGAGCCGACCCCGAAGGCGTTCACCGAGCGGATGGCGGTCTACCGAGACGACGGTTACTTCGCGGCCCGCGACTATGAGCACATCGCCGCGCAGGTGCTCGCGGCATCCGTCACCGAACCGGTGCGGCTGCTGCGCGCCTTCGCGCGGACGTTCCGCGAAGACGGCTGATCGCGCCGGATGCCGGGCCGAGTGAACTCGGCCGGCGCCCGGTTCGGGGCCGCGTGACCCGGCTCGCCGCCGGCGCCCGGCCGCGTGACCCGGCTCGCGGCCGGCGGGCTAGGGCCGGAACCACCGGCCTCCGCGGTCGGTGCGGCGCAGGGTCAGGATGATCGGCGCGGCGATGACGACCACGGCCACCACGATCGCCGCGACGCCGATCGCGGTGCTCGCCGGCTCGCCGCTGAGGCGTCCGACCGCCAGCCACGACAGCCCCCAGGCGATGGCGAGCCCCGGGGCGAACCTGCCGCCGCTCAGCACCGCGAAGGTCACGCCGATGACCGCCACCACGACCAGGACGACGACGCCCCAGACATCGGGAGCCTCGACGTCGAATCCGGATGCCGTGAGCCACGCCGCGGTGTTGGCGACGCTCGCGAGCGTGACCCAACCCAGGTGCAGGCCCGTCGTGCCGTCGATCAGGATGGCATCGACAACGCTCTCGGCGGGCACGGCCACCGTGCGCTGGAACGTCACGGCGAGGGCTGCGGCCAGGGCGAAGATCATGAGGACCGTGAGCGGGAGGGTGCTGAACTGCGCGGTGACGAGCCACAACCCGTTCAGGACCATCGTCAGCGCGACCCACCACCCGATCGCTCGCTGACGGTCGGTCGCGCGCTGTCGCGGGAGGGCCTGCCAGACGGTGTAGGCGATCAGCAGCAGGTAGATCGCACTCCAGATGCCGAACGCCGGACGCGCAGGGGCGAGGAACGAGCCGTCCGCATCGAGGGCTCCATCCTGCAGGTTCTGCACGGACGTTCCGCCGAAGGCACCCGTCCCCACGGCGGCGGCGATGATCATGAAGCACATCGCCGAGATGACGGCGATCTGGCGCACGAGATCCGCGGGGCGGGATGCTGCGGTCACGCGCGACGGCGAGGAGGCGACTGTCATGGGAATGACACTACGAAAGCCCGTCGGCCCCCGCGCGGGCTTGACAAGCGCTGAGCACGGTCGGGCCCAGGTCCATGCCCCGCAGTCTGGTCATCGCCGGGTTCAGCCGGCGCCGAGCGGCGGCTGCGCGAGCAGCGCGATGCGCTCGTCGAGATAGCCCTCGAGCTGAACCCATCCGCCCGCTGCGCTCCAGCGGACACTGGGCACGCCGGCCTGCAGACCGAGCGGACCGGATGCCGCGCCGCCCGCGACGGCGTCGAGATCGATGGTGTGCCAGCCGACGTGCACGGTCTGGCCTTCATCGAATCCACCGCGCCGCGCCGCTCCCGCGAGCACTGCACGCTCGCGCTGCGACTCGGCGGTGAAGCCTCGTGGCGCTTCTGCCCGCGCCCGGATGATCTGGCCCGTCGACAGCACGGCGTCGTCGGTCAGCAGGAGCACGCCGAGGTGCCAAGCCGTGCCGCGGGGCTCGATACGTGTCGCCCGCGAGATGCCGAGGATGCGCCGGGGAACGACCACCTCGCCCAGCGCTTCGCGCGGGAGACCCTCGAGACGCACGCGTGCGCCGTCGAGGATCGTGGTCAGGCTCATGCCAGGTCGTCCTCGAGCGGCGCCGTGGCCGTGACGGGCTCCTGGCGCACGAGCGATCCGATGAGCGGGAACAGCAGCACCGACAGCATCCCGGCCCCCACCAGCACCGAGGCCGTCCCGCTCGTGATGATCTCCTCGTCGACGCCGATCGCGGTCACGGCGACGATGATCGGGAGCGCAGTCGCCCCGAAGAACATCACCGCGACGCGATCTCGGCGGCTGGCGTCCTGTGGCGCGGCGAGCATTGCCGGGAGCCCGCGGATGACCAGCAGCACGACGAGCAGCAGCGGGAGCACGAGCAGCAGGATGGGGTCCGCGAGCAGCGCCGCGAGGTCGAATGTCACGCCCGTGTAGATGAAGAAGACCGGCACGAGGAAGCCGAAGGCGATCGCCTCCACCTTGCTCTCCACCGCCTCACGATCCGCCTCCTTGGCGTCGCGCATGATCAGCTTCCAGACGACTCCCGCCGCGAACGCGCCCAGGAGCATGTCGAGGTCGAGCACCATGCTCACCGCGACGAGTACGGCAAGAGAGAAGAACACGACCCGGATGGCGAACTGGCCCGACGTGTGCAGCGACAGGTTGACGGCCCGGTGCAGCGCCCCCTGCGGCACCCGGAACGCCCACCAGATCGTCGCCCCCACCACGGCGATGAACAGCAGGAGGACGACCGTCGCCACACCCGGCTCGCGCCCGCCGAGGAAGAGCGAGATCGCGATGAGGGGCCCGAACTCTCCCACCGCGCCGATCGCCGAGATGGATCGGCCGAACGGGGTGTGCAGCTGGCCGTCGTCGCGGAGGATCGGCACGAGGGTGCCGAGCGCGGTCGAGCAGAGTGCGACGCCGATGACGACGGCGGCCTCGCCGGGCGCGATGAGCCAGCCCGCGAGCACGCCTGCCGCGAGACTGATGAACCATCCCCCGACGGCCCGGCGACCGGTGCGGCCCTGAAAGGCCCCGAACTCGATCTCGGATCCCGCGACGAAGAACAGCATCGCCAGCCCGAAGTTCGACAGGACGTCGACGAAGGGCGTCTCGTGCGCCCATCCGAGCACGGATGGGCCGATGATGATGCCGAGCACGAGCTCGAACACCACGATGGGCACACGCACCCAGCGGCCGAGCGCCCGGGCCAGAATGGGCGCCACCACCGCGAGGACGAAGATCAGGACGAGGGTGACGTTCTGCGGGCTCACGGGATCAGGCTAGCGATGCCGTGGGACCGCGTGTCACCGCGGGGAGCGTTCGTCGCGCTGGGCGCGGGCTCCTTCTGCCTTCTGCTGCGCCGTGCGGACCACGGATGCCGCTTCCGCTCGCTCCTCGTCCACCCGGTCGACCTCGGCATCCGCCCTCTCCGCGTCGGCTTCGAGGCGCGCCGCTTCGGCCCGCAGCTCGTCGAGCCGCTCGTGGAGGTGGTCGGCGCGCTCGCGAGCCTTGCCCAGTTTCGCCTCGACCCGTGCGAGCGTGCGCTGGGCCTCGGACTCCGCCTGCTCGGCTTCTCGGACGGCCTTCTCCGCCTCCTTGCGCGCACGACGCTCGGCGAGGTCGTCCCGAGAGGGCGCCGGGAGTGCCGGAGTGCCGTCCGGCGCACTGCCGCCCACCGCGTCGGTGAGATCGACGGCGTCGAAGCCGGTCGCCTCCAGGGGTCGGACCAGGCGGCCCGTCATGACAGCGGCGGCGGCTCCGGCATCCATCACCGCAGCGTTGATCGTCTTCTCGATGTCGTCACGCGTCGCGGGACTCACCGTCACACCGCGCTCCCCCGACAGGGCCACCGCCTGCTTGGAGAGCGCCGCCACCAGCGAACGGCGCTGTGCGCCCAGGCGGTTGAGTTCGGCCGCGTCGAGGTCGTCCTGTGCTTCGCGCAGCGCGGCGGCAAGCTCGAGGGCGTCGCCCAGCTGCCCCTCGCGCGCGAGCAGGCTGACGGCCCACGCCGCGACCCCGGGCTTGGGCAGGCGCTTGATGAGCGCCCCCAGGGCGCGCTCGGACGCTCCCGCCCGCGCATTGCGCGCCGCAGTGAACTTTGCGGGGGGCAGGGCGTACAGCTCGACGGCGATCGCGTCGAGGTCATCCTGTGCGGGAGCCTTCGGCATCCCGTTCATTCTGCCCCGCCGCGGGTCGGGTGAGGAGTCAGATCGAGACCATACGAGCCGGGCGCGGTCCGTGCAGCTCGCGGTGCAGCCGCTGCATGCGCTGGTCGAGGGCAGCGGCGGAGTGGGCGGCGTCCTTGAGCTCGGCGAGCAGGCGGGCGGGAACCTCGGTGTCGTACTTGTAGTAGATCTTGTGCTCGAGACTCGCCCAGAAGTCCATCGCGATCGTGCGGAACTGCACCTCGACGGGCACCAGCACGCGGCCGGTCGAGAGGAAGACCGGCACTTCGAGGATCGCGTGCAGGCTCTGGTAGCCGTTCGGCTTGGGCTCGGCGATGTAGTCCTTCACGCGGCGGACGGTGATGTCGTCGTGCTGCACGAGCAGGTCGAAGAGGCGATAGACGTCCGAGACGAAGCTGCAGGTCACCCGCACGCCGGCGATGTCGGTGATCTCGGCCCGGATGGTCTCGAAGTCGGGCTCGATGCCCTTGCGGACGACCTTCTCCACCAGGCTGTCGGGCGACTTCACGCGGCTGGAGACGTGCTCGATGGGATTGTACGAGTGGGTGTGCTCGAATTCCTCGCGGAGAATGCTGAGCTTGGTCTCGATCTCGCGCATCCCGAAGCCGTACTGGAGAAGAAACCGCTCGGTCTCATCGCGGAGCTCACGCAGCTGCGAGGCAGAGACTGTGAGAGACCCGTCGTCCGCGGTGATCGCCATGACGACAACCTACGCAGGCCTCCTATACGCCTGCTGTGAAGCGCCTCTTCGGCGGCAGATCGGACGCTACGGCGGTACGTCAGTGGGAGCGCCTGCAGCACGTCGGCGCGGCCCGGGCGGCACGTCGGCGGGCAGCGCCTGCACAACTCCGTCGATTCCGCGCGAAGCGTCGGGAAAACGGCCCGGAGGCCCCGTTTGCGCGCAGGATCACCGGAGTTGTGCAGACGCCTCAGCCCAGTGGCACGCGCCTCGCCTGCCGCGCGACGCCGACCGCGACGTACTTCCCTGGCTCTGGCGCCTCGACCGGCACGCAGCACCAGAGCCGAACTCCCGGGCAGCGCCTGCACAACTCCGTCGATTCCGCGCGAAGCGCCCGGAAACCGACTCGGAGGCCCGGATTGTCGCCGGATCTCCGGAGTTGTGCAGACGACTCAGGCCAACGCGACCCGCGCGGCCTGCCGGGCGGCGCCCAGCGCCACGTACTCCCCCGGCTCAGGCACCTCGACGGGCACGCCGAGCACCTGCGGTGCGATGAGCCGCACCGCCTCGGACTGCGCGCCGCCTCCCACGAGGAGCGCCCGCTCGAGCGAGACCCCGAGCCCCCGGACGGCTTCGAGGCCGGCGCCGAGCCCTGACAGCATCCCCTCCACCGCTGCCCGCGCGAGGTTCTCGCGAGTCGTCGAGGCGAGGGTCATGCCGAGGAGAGACGCCGTCGCGTCGGGAAGGTTGGGGGTGCGCTCCCCCTCGAAGTAGGGCACCAGCGAGAGTCCCCCCGCACCCGGCTGGGCCGCGAGGGCGAGCCGCGAGAGCTCGGTGTGGTCGACGCCCAGCAGCCGACCGATCGCATCGAGCACGCGTGCGGCGTTCAGCGTCGCGACGAGCGGCAGGAAGTGCCCGTCCGCGTCGGCGAAGCCCGCGACGGTGCCGGTGGGGTCGATCGTGCGCGTCTCGCTCACCGCGAAGACCGTGCCGCTCGTTCCGATCGACACCACGACGTCGCCGGGGCCCGCGCCCAGCCCCAGGGCGGCGCCGGCGTTGTCGCCGGCGCCGGGGCCGACACGGCGGCCATCGGAATCCTCGACCCACTCGAGGGGTCCGAGCACACGGGGAAGCAGGGCGTCATGACCGAGCGCGGCGACGAGCAGGTCGCGGTCGTAGCCACCCGTCTCGGGGTTCCAGTAGCCCGTTCCCGAGGCATCCGATCGATCCGTGACGAGTTCTTCGAGCACCGGGCCCCGCGGCGACTCCGCCGCCGGGCCGAAGCCGCGCAGGCGCCACGTCAGCCAGTCGTGCGGGAGCGCCACCGCGGCGACCCGCGCCGCATTCTCGGGCTCGTGGTCGCGCAGCCAGCGGAGCTTGGTGATCGTGAAGGAGGCGACCGGGACGAGGCCGGTGCGCTCGGCCAGGGACTGGGCACCGAACTCGGCGATGAGGTCGCTCGCGGCACCCGCCGAGCGGGTGTCGTTCCAGAGCAGAGCGGGACGGATGACCCGGCCCTCCTCGTCGAGTGCGACCAGCCCGTGCTGCTGCCCGCCGATCGCCCAGGCCGCCACGTCGTCGAGCGCGCCCGCGCCGTTCGCGAGCCCCCGCGCCGAGTCCCCGAGGGCGGACTGCAGTGCGATCCACCAATGAGCGGGATCGACCTCCGTGCCGTCCGGGTGCGACGCGCGCCCCTGGCGCACGACGGCGCCGGTGGCGGCATCCGTGATCACGACCTTGCAGGACTGGGTCGACGAGTCGACTCCCATGACGAGGACCATGCGTTCTTCTCCCGAGTCGGGGCGACCATGTCCCACTTTCCACCGCACCGAGCAGGCTCAGGCGACAGAAAGTGGGACACGGTACGGAGGGATGCCGGGCGAACCCAACGGTGCAGCAACCATGTCCCACTTTCCACCGCACCGAGCAGGCTCAGGCGACAGAAAGTGGGACACGGTATGCAGGGATGCCGGGCGAACCCGACGGGGTCGGGTCAGCGAGCGCCGAGCAGGTGCTCGGTGGCCAGCTGCTGCAGGCGGACGAAGCCGAAGCCCTTGCCCCCCAGGTACTGGCCGGCGTCGAAGTCCTCGTACGCCGAGCGGTCGGCGAGGAAGTCGTCGTACGTCTCGCCCTCGCTGAGCGTCGGGACCGACAGCTCGGGCACGCGCGCGGCTTCGAGCGCCTCCTGCACCTCGGGGTCGGCGCGGAAGGCCGCGGCGCGCTCCTTGAGCAGCAGGTAGGTCTGCATGTTCGCGGCGGCGGACTCCCACACGCCCTTCTCGTCCTCCGTGCGGCTCGGCTTGTAGTCGAAGTGACGCGGGCCCTCGTAGGCCGGGACGCCGCCGGGGCCGCCGTTCTCGAGCAGGTCCACGAGCGCGAAGGCGTTGTGCAGGTCGCCGTGGCCGAACACCAGGTCCTGGTCGTACTTGATGCCGCGCTGGCCGTTGAGGTCGATGTGGAAGAGCTTGCCGTGATACAGCGCTTGGGCGATTCCCGCGGCGAAGTTGAGGCCTGCCATCTGCTCGTGCCCGACCTCGGGGTTGAGGCCGACGAGCTCAGGGCGCTCGAGCGAGTCGATGAACGCGAGCGCGTGCCCGAGGGTCGGCAGCAGGATGTCGCCGCGGGGCTCGTTCGGCTTCGGCTCGATCGCGAAGCGGATGTCGTAGCCCTTGTCGGTGACGTAGTCGCCGAGCAGGTTCACGGCCTCGCGGTAGCGCTCGAGCGCGGCGCGGATGTCCTTCGCCGAGTCGTACTCCGCGCCCTCACGCCCACCCCACATGACGAACGTCTTGGCGCCCAGCTCGGCACCGAGGTCGAGCTGGCGGAAGACCTTCCGCAGCGCGAAGCGGCGCACCTGGCGGTCGTTGGACGTGAAGCCGCCGTCCTTGAAGACCGGCGCCGAGAAGAGGTTGGTGGTCACCATCGGGATGATGAGGCCGGTGTCGGCGAGCACGCCCTTGAGGCGGTCGATCTGCGTCTGGCGCTCAGCATCCGTCGATCCGAAGGCGAACAGGTCGTCGTCGTGGAACGTCAGCCCGTAGGCGCCGAGCTCGGCGAGCTTCTCGACGGCGTGCACGACGTCGAGCGGGTGGCGCGTGGGGCCGCCGAAAGGATCGGTGCCGTTGTACCCGATGGTCCAGAGACCGAACGAGAACTTGTCGGAGGTGGTGGGGGTGGGCATGACGCTCCTCATTCGACGATGAATTAAATGTTGCGGACGACAACCTATCTCATTCTGGATGCCGAGTCCAGCGATCCGCGCCACGGATTGTTGTCGCACGCAACGTATACTGCTCGCGTGTCCTGTCCCGCCACCTGGCCACCCACACGCGCCACTGTCGCGGCTGTCGCATGAATGAGACGGTCGGCAGCCGGCAAGCGAACCTCGCACGGCTACTGCGCCTCGCGCATCTCGACGGACCCGTCTCGCGCGCGACCCTCACGGTTGCCACGGGACTGAATCGCTCGACGATCGCCGATCTCGTGGGCGACCTCGTCAGCCTCGGTCTGGTGGAGGAGCACGCACCCGACCCCAGCCGCCGCGTGGGAAGGCCCTCACCGCTCGTGGGCGCAGACCCGCGGGTCATCGCGATCGCGGTCAACCCCGAAGTCGACGCGCTCACGATGGGTGCCATCGGGCTGGACCGCACCGTCCGCCGCAGGGAGCGCATCGAGATGTCGGGCCTCATCGGCCCCGAGCAGACAGCCGCCCTGATCGGCGAGCGTGTCGACGCGTGGCGCGCAGAGGAGTTCGCGGACGCCGTCATCGTGGGCGTCGGCGTCGCGGTTCCCGGTCTCGTGCGCTCGTCGGACGGGCTGGTGCGGGATGCGCCCCACCTGGCGTGGAGCGACGTCGCCCTGCGCGAGCTGATCGAATCGGCGACCGGGCTGGCCACCGCTGTCGGCAACGACGCCGCCATGGGGGCGCTGGCCGAGCACCTGTTCGGCGCTGCCCGCGGGATCGATGACATCGTCTACCTCAACGGCGGGGCGAGCGGCATCGGCGGCGGACTGATCGTGCAGGGGATGCCGATCGGCGGCGCCTCGGGGTACTCGGGAGAGTTCGGCCAGAACCGGCCCGGCATCGCCTCTCCCGCCGATCGCCGGGCGGGCGACGGCGTGCTCGAGGACGAGGTGAGTCGCGCACGCCTGCTCGCAGCGCTCGGCCGCAGCAACGTCGACGAGCCCACGCTGGAGCAGCTGCTGCGCACCACCCGCACGCCCGATGTGGACGAGGAGATCGCGCGACAGCGCCGCATCCTGGCCACGGCGCTCGCGAATGCGGTGAACGTGCTGAATCCTGCCGTCGTCGTCCTGGGCGGATTCCTCGGGATGCTGGCCTCTCACGATCTCGAGGGCTTCACGCGCACCGTGGTGAGCCAGACCATGCCCGCGAACGGCGAAGACCTTCAGATCTGCCCGGCGGCCCTCGGGGAGGATCGCCTGCTCTTCGGGGCGGCCGAGGCGGCGTTCGCCGAACTCCTGAGAGACCCCGCGGGCATCACGCTGCGCTGACGCCGCCCACGTCCTTTCAGGCTGGTGCCGCCGTCGTTCCCCGGGGAACGAGGCGGGTCGCCAGCTTCAGATGCGTGGCCTTCAACGTCTCGCCGCGCATGAGCGCGAGCAGCATCCGGGCAGCCTCCGCCCCGAGGGTCTGCATCGGCTGACGGACCGTCGAAAGCCCGGGGCTCGCGGCCGATGCCTCCGGCACGTCGTCGAACCCGATGATCGACAGATCCTGAGGGACATCGAGTCCGAGCTCGGCGGCGACCTTCACGATCTCGAGCGCCGAGATGTCGTTCGCCGCGAAGATGGCAGTGGGGCGCTCCTTGCGTCTCAGCATCTCGAGGGCGGCGACCCGCACGGCGTCCTGACGGTAGCTGCCCGCACCGACCAGGGCGGGATCGAGGGGGATGCCGGCATTCGCCAGCGCCCTCCGGTACCCGGCGTCGCGCGCGATCGATGAGCGCAGGTCGGTCCTGCCCGCGATGAAGCCGATGCGGCGGTGGCCCAGCTCGATGAGGTGGCGCGTCGCCTGCAGCGCCCCGCCGAAGCTGTCGCACTCGACCGTCGGCAGATCGGCCGGGCCGGTGTGCGGGTCGATCGCGACGATCGGAACCTCGGTGCCCACGGTCACCACGGTGGGAGTGACGATGATGGCACCGTCGATGAGCGTGCCGCTGAGCCGTGAGAGGGATCGGCGCTCCCAGCCCTCGGCGGTGCCGTGCGAGCCCGAGTAGGCGAGCAGATCGAAGTGCGAGTCGCTCAGCGCGAGACCGACCCCCTTGAGGATCTCTGCGCTGAACGGCTCGAAATCCGCGACGAGCACGCCGATCACGCCCGTGGTGCGCGACCTCATGCTGCTCGCGATGAGGCTCGACTCGTAGCCGAGGTCCTCGACGACGGCGAGCACGCGGTCCACCGTCTCGGGAGCGACGCCGTAGCGTCCGTTGACGGCTTTCGACACGGTCGCCACCGAGACGCCGGCCGCAGCCGCCACATCCATGATCGTCGGACGTCGCTCCATGATCTCGAAATCATAACGGGTTGAAAAACGTTTTCGAAAACGTTTGACAGATATTTGTTGGCATCGGAGACTTTTCCCGCTCGGACAGCACGCCGAGCGGGCGCAGACGGATCGCGCCCCACCGCACCCCGGAGCAGAGGTGCTCCTCAAAGAAGAGAACGGGAATCACATGACGCGCAACAGGATCCTCGCCGGGTCCGCCGCACTCATCGTCGGCGCTCTGGCGCTCGCCGGCTGCAGTGCAGGCGGCTCGAACGAGAGCAGCGACGGCAAGGTCGAGATGACGCTGTGGCAGAACTCCACGACGGGCCCCGGTCAGCAGTTCTGGAAGGATGCCATCGCCGCGTTCGAGGATGAGAACCCGGACGTCACGATCAAGATGCAGTCGGTCCAGAACGAGGACATGGACGGCAAGCTGCAGACGGCTCTGAACGCGGGCGACGCGCCCGACATCTTCCTGCAGCGCGGCGGCGGCAAGATGACCGCGATGGTCAACGCCGGCCAGCTGAAGGACCTGACCGGCCTCGTCTCGGACGATGTCAAGGGCGAGATCCCCGAGGGCTCGTTCGCCGCGGAGACGTATCAGGACAAGGTGTGGGCGATGCCGCTCTCCGTCCTGCCCGGTGGGTTCTTCTACAGCCAGGACGCCTTCGACAAGGCCGGCATCACGGCGACTCCCGAGACCGTCGACGACCTCAAGGACGCGGTGGCGAGCCTCAAGGAGACCGGCATCGCGCCGATCGCCCTGGGCGCGAAGGCCGCGTGGCCTGCCGCGCACTGGTACTACTTCTTCGCCATCCGCGAGTGCAGCCCGAAGGTCATCGAGGAGACGGGCGACACGAAGGACTTCAGCGACGAGTGCTGGCTTCGCGCCGGCGAGGACCTGGAGGACTTCGCGGCGATCGACCCGTTCAACGAGGGGTTCCTCACCACCGAGCCCCAGCAGGGCGCGGGCAGCTCGGCCGGGCTCATCGCCAATCGCCAGGCCGCCATGGAGCTCATGGGCGCGTGGGACCCGGGCGTGATCGCATCGCTGACGCCCGACGAGAAGCCGCTTCCCGACCTCGCATGGTTCCCCTTCCCCGAGGTCTCGGGTGGTGACGGCGAGCCGGGCTCGATGATGGGCGGCGTCGACGGCTACTCATGCTCGGTCGATGCCCCGGACGAGTGCGCGGACTTCCTGAACTTCGTCGCCAGCGCCGATCAGCAGACCGCGTACTACAAGGCCTTCAACTCGCCGCCGGTCAACACCGTGGCGCAGGAGGCCGTCACCGAGCCGTACCTCCAGCAGATCCTCGAGGCGTTCAACAACGCTCCGTTCGTCTCGCAGTGGCTCGACACGGTGCTCGGCCAGAACGTCGGCAACGCCCTGAACGTGGCGGTCGTCGACATGCTCGCCGGCAACAGCGACCCGCAGAAGCTCGTCGACGCGGTCAACGCGGCAGGCAAGCAGGGCTGATCGTGTCCACCCGCGAGATGTCTTCTGACGCTCGCGGCCTTGCAGAGCACAACGGGGGCGGCACCACGCCGCCCCCGTCGGTGCCGCCAGGCCGCCGGCGCCCGCGAGGCCTGGGATGGGCCGGCCGCCTCGAGGTCATGATCCTGGTGGGGCCGGCCGTGATCTTCTTCGTCGGCTTCGTGATCGTCCCCGTCATCATGGCCGGGTACTACGGGTTCTTCCGCTGGTCCGGCTTCGGCCCGGCGACCGACTTCATCGGCCTGCAGAACTACGTCACGATCTTCACCGACCCGATCTTCCAGCAGGCGCTGGGGCACAACGCCTTCATCGTGGTCGCCTCACTCGTGCTCCAGGGCCCGATCGCGATCCTGCTGGCGCTGCTGCTCAACCGGAAGATGCGCGGTCAGTCCGTGATCCGCATCCTCATCTTCGTTCCGTACGTGATCGCCGAGGTCATCGTCGGCACCGGGTTCAGCCTCATGCTGGCCACGAACGGAGCCGTGAACGGCTTCCTCGAGAGGGTCGGCCTCGGCTGGCTCGCCCAGGACTGGCTCTCCGACCCCCGCATCGCGATCTGGACGCTCATGGCGATCCTCACCTGGAAGTACATCGGCTTCGCCGTCATCCTCTTCCTCGCAGGACTCCAGGGGATTCCCCAGGAGCTGAACGAGGCGGCCGCGATCGACGGCGCGTCCTATTGGCAGATCCAGCGGACCATCACCCTCCCGCTGCTGGGCCCCACGCTGCGCATCTGGGCGTTCCTGTCCATCATCGGCGCGCTCCAGCTCTTCGATCTCGTGTACATCATCTGGGGTCAGTACGTCTCATCCGTCGCCGGCACCAACACGATGGCGATCTACATGGTCGCCACCGGGCGCAACTCGGGCAATTTCGGATACGGCAGCGCCGTCGCCGTCGTCATCTTCGTCATCTCGCTGGTGGTCGCGCTGATCTACCAGCGCACGATCCTGCGCCGTGACACGGCGGGGGCCATCACAGAGAGGGGCGTGAAGTGAGCTCCATCGACTCGATGAGCACCCGCACCATCACCACTCGCGAGACGTCGGCGGGACGCCGGCGCGATGTGAACAAGCTCCCCTGGGGCAGCCCGACGGTCTACTTCATCGCCCTGGTCGTCATCGCGCTGATGCTGGGCCCCGTGCTGTACATCATCATCGGCGGCTTCCGCACGAACTCCGAGATCACCGTCGATCCGTCGGGCCTGCCGGTCAGCTGGAACCCGCAGAACTACGTCGACGTCCTGACGAGCGGGGTGTTCTGGCTCGAAGTACTGAACTCGACGATGGTCGCGGTCGCGACCACCGTCGGCGCGGTGGTGCTCGGACTCATGGCCAGCTATGTGATCGCCAGGTACAGCTTCGCCGGGCGCGGGGCGCTGTACGCGCTGTTCGCCGCGGGCCTGATGTTCCCGATCACCGTGGCGATCACGCCGCTGTACCTCGTGGTGCGCAACCTCGGGCTCATGAACACGCTGCCGGGGGTCTTCCTGCCGCAGATCGCGTTCGCGCTGCCGACCACGATCATCATCCTCGTCCCGTTCCTCAAAGCGATCCCGGACGAGATCCAGGAGGCCGCCTACATCGACGGATGCGGTCGCCTGTCGTTCTTCTGGCGGATGGTGCTCCCGCTCGCGGTGCCCGGTGTCATCACGGTGGCCATCCTCGCCTTCATCGGAAGCTGGAACGGCTACCTGCTGCCGCTGTTCATCCTGAACGACGAGGCGCAGTTCACCCTGCCCCTGGGCGTGCAGGCGTTCTCGTCGCAGTACTCGGTGGACACCGCCAAGGTGCTGGCATTCACCTCGCTCTCGATGATCCCCGCCCTGGCGTTCTTCAGCCTCTTCGAACGGCGGATCGTCGGCGGCCTGACAGGAGCGGTCAAGGGATGAGCGACCTCGGACTCCCGCTGGTATCGGAGCGGGTGCAGTCTCTGCACGCGCAGATGACCCTTGACGAGAAGCTCGGTCAGCTCGTCGGCTACTGGGTCGACCAGGGCGACGAGCTCGTCGCGCCGATGGCTGGCGAGATGGTGACCTCGACGCGGTATGAGGATGCGACCGCGCACGGCATCGGACACCTCACCCGGGTGTACGGCACCCGGCCCGTCGATCCCCTCGAGCGCGCGGCGTGGCTCTGGGCCGAGCAGCGGCGGCTGCGAGAGCAGACGCGCCTCGGCATCCCCGCGATCGTGCACGAGGAGTGCCTCACCGGCCTCGCCGCGTGGAAGGCGGCGACCTTCCCGACTCCGCTGGCGTGGGGGGCGTCCTTCGACCCCGCGCTCGTGGAGGAGATGGGCCGGCTCATCGGCGACTCCATGCGGCAGCTCGGCATCCATCAGGGACTTGCTCCCGTGCTCGACGTCATCCGAGACCCCCGCTGGGGCCGGGTCGACGAGTGCATCTCGGAGGATCCGTACGTCGTGGGCACGATCGGCACCGCCTATGTGCGAGGGCTCCAGGATGCCGGCATCCACGCCACCCTCAAGCACTTCGTCGGCTACTCCGGGTCGCAGGCCGGGCGCAATCACGCTCCCGTGCAGCTGGGCCCGCGGGAGCTCGCCGACGTGCTGCTCCCTCCGTTCGAGATGGCCGTCCGCGACGGCGGCGCCCGCTCGGTCATGAACTCGTATGCCGCGATCGACGGCGTGCCGGTGGCGACCTCGGAGGAGCTCCTGACCGGCATCCTGCGCGAGCGCTGGGGCTTCGACGGGGTCGTGGTCGCCGACTACTTCTCCGTGGCGTTCCTGCACTCGATGCACGGCGTGGCGGCCGACCTCGGCGAAGCCGCCGCTCTCGCGCTGATGGCCGGGATCGACGTCGAGCTCCCCACGGGCGACGCCTTCACCGCTCCGCTCGCGGCAGCCGTGCGCGACGGCCGGGTCGACGAAGCCCTGATCGATCGAGCCGTGCTGCGCGTCCTCGGCGAGAAGGAGGAGCTCGGGCTGCTCGACGAGACCTTCGATGAGGCCCCCGCCGAGATCGACCTGGACACCCCGGCCCACCGCGACCTCGCTCGCCGGCTGGCCGGCGAGTCGGTCGTCCTGCTGTCGAACGACGGGACTCTGCCGCTGCAACCCGCTCTCCAGCGCCGCATCGCGGTGGTCGGCCCGAACGCCGACTCCGCCGAGGCGCTGATGGGCTGCTACTCGTTCGTCAACCATGTGCTGGCACACCACCCGGAGGTCGCTCTCGGTCTCGAGATCCCGAGCTTCGTCGAGGCGCTTCAGGGCGAGCTGCCGGATGCCGCGATCGACGTCGCGTCCGGCTGCGAGGTCACCGGCGACGACACCAGCGGCTTGCAGGCTGCGGTCGACGCCGCACGCGCCGCCGACGTCGCCGTCGTCGTGGTCGGTGATCGCGCAGGGCTGTTCGGGCGTGGCACCGTCGGCGAGGGCAACGACGTCGACGACCTGGAGCTGCCGGGCCTGCAGCGCCGGCTCGTCGAAGAGGTCGTGGCGACGGGCGTTCCGACGATCATGGTGGTGCTGTCAGGTCGTCCCTACGCGATCGGGTGGGCGATCGAAGGGTCCGCTGCTCCTGCCGCCGTCCTCCAGTCCTTCTTCCCCGGAGAGGAGGGCGGCGCGGCGATCTCCGAGATCCTGTCCGGGCGCACGTCGCCCTCGGGGCGCCTGCCCGTCTCGCTCCCCCGTTCCGCAGGGGCGCAGCCCTATACGTACCTCCACCCGATCCTGGGCGGCCCCACCGAGATCACGAGCGCCGACAGCACCCCCGCGCTTCCGTTCGGGCATGGCCTGACTTATACGACGTTCCAGCACCTCGGGCTGACCGTCCAGCCCGAGTCGGAGACCGCGGAGGAGTTCGTCGTCACCCTGGACGTCCTCAACACCGGCCCACGCGCTGGGGTGGATGTCGTCCAGCTGTACGCCCGGGATGTCTACGCCAGCGTCGCCCGTCCCGTGGCACAGCTCCTCGGCTACGCGCGCGTCGCCCTGGAGGCCGGCGAGCGCACGGTCGTGCAGTTCCGGGTACCCTCGGCGCGGCTGTCGTTCACCGACCGCCGGGGAGTGCGGATCGTCGAGCCGGGAGACATCGAGCTCTGGGTCGGCGCCTCCTGCGACGAGCGCGAGACGTCGGCCACCCTGCGACTCACGGGGCGTGTGCACGAAGTGACGGCCGCCGACGCCCGTACCGTCTCCGTGGAAGTCGCCACCGTGCGGGCCTGACCGGGCGCGGGGGAGGCGCGGTATGGTCGGGAAGACGCCCGACGGAAGGCACGATATGCCGGCCATGACCGAACGCCGTGCCCGCACCGAGGCGGAGCTCCAGCAGATGGCGAGCGAGCATCTCTGGATGCATTTCGCCCGTCAGTCCGCGATGACCGAGGGTGACGGCATCCCGATCATCGTGCGCGGCGAAGGCCACCACATCTGGGATGCCGCCGGCAAGCGGTACATCGACGGGCTCTCGGGCCTCTTCGTGGTCAACGCGGGGCACGGCCGCCGGCGCCTCGCCGAAGCAGCCGCGCGGCAGGCCGAGCAGCTCGCGTTCTTCCCGATCTGGTCGTACGCGCACCCGAAGGCGATCGAACTCGCCGAGCGACTGGCCTCCTACGCGCCGGGCGACCTCAACCGGGTCTTCTTCTCGACGGGCGGCGGCGAGGCCGTCGAGACGGCGTTCAAGCTGGCGAAGCAGTACTGGAAGCTCGTGGGCCGGCCCACCAAGCACAAGGTGATCTCGCGCGCCATCGCGTACCACGGCACCACGCAGGGTGCCCTCGCGATCACGGGGCTGCCCGGCATGAAGGAGATGTTCGAGCCCGTCACGCCGGGCGGTTTCCGGGTTCCCAACACCAACTTCTACCGTGCGCCCGACATGGGCTTCGTCGCGAGCGGCTCTCCCGCCGAGGATCTCGAGCGCTTCGGCCGATGGGCTGCCGACCGCATCGAGGAGATGATCCTCTTCGAAGGCCCCGAGACGGTCGCCGCGGTCTTCCTCGAGCCCGTGCAGAACTCGGGCGGATGCTTCCCTCCCCCACCCGGGTACTTCCAGCGCGTGCGGGAGATCTGCGACAGGCACGACGTGCTGCTCGTGAGCGATGAGGTCATCTGCGCGTTCGGGCGCATCGGGGAATGGTTCGCGTGCGACGCGTACGGGTACGTACCCGACATGATCACGTGCGCGAAGGCGATGACGAGCGGGTATTCCCCGCTGGGCGCGACCATCGTGAGCGACCGCATCCACGAGCCCTTCGCCCACGGGCAGGTGAGTTTCCCCCATGGCTACACGTTCGCAGGGCATCCGGTCTCGGCCGCCGTGGCCCTGGAGAACCTCGACATCTTCGAGGAGGAGAAGCTCAACGAGCGCGTGCGTGCGAACTCTCCGGTGTTCCGTGCCACGCTCGAGCGCCTTCTCGACCTGCCGATCGTCGGGGACGTGCGCGGAGACGGATACTTCTTCGGGATCGAGCTCGTGCGCGACAAGGCGACGCGCGAGACGTTCGACGCCGCTGAGTCCGAGCGGCTGCTGCGCGGCTTCCTCTCGAAGGCTCTCTACGACGCCGGCCTGTACTGCCGTGCGGACGACCGCGGCGACCCCGTGATCCAGCTCGCACCGCCTCTCACGACCGGGCCGGCGGAGTTCGACGAGATCGAGCAGATCCTGCGCGGTGTCCTGACGGAAGCCGGCACGCTGCTGTGATGGGCTGTCGAATGGCGGCAGAGGGCCGCGGAATCTATGATGACCACACGATCTCAACTGGCTTAGGGTGAATTCATGGGGACGATCTACTACGGCGGCTCGGCGACGCCGATCCACATCGACGACCGCGCACTCGCGCACCTCAAGGTCGTGATCGCCACCAAGCTGCGCCGCGGCGAGAGCTTCACCGTGTCATGGCAGCACCCCGACGATCAGCCTCGCGGTCGCAGCACGATCTGGGTCAATCCGTCGATCCCGCTGCGCTTCGTCTTCGATGAGCCCGAGACGCCCGACCTGAACCGCCGCTGGATCGAAGATCTGGCGAGCTCAGCGAACTCGTCGGGCGGCATCACGCTCGTCGCCGAGCTCTTCGACGTCGAGCCGGTCGGCGTGGGCGACAACGCCCCGCAGGTGGTCGAGCTGCACGACGACTGAGCCCCTAGCTCGCTTCGGCCGCGTCTTCTTCTGAAGGCTCCGGAATGATCGAGAGGCCGTTGGGTCCGCTCGCGGTCTGCATCAGCTCTTCGACCCACAGGCGGTTGATCCGCGGGCTGCGGCCCCCGAAGAAGTGGAACTGAAGCGGCACCGAGGGGTGGATCCAGAAGCTCCGCCGACCGCTGCCGTCACCGACCTCGACGTCGAACATGAACGCCTCGGATCGGCGCAGCTTGTTCATGACGACGATGCGCAGATGCGCAAGCGCCCGATCGTCGATCTCGACGGACTCACTCGTCGCCCCATAGATGAATCTGCCCATGCGCATCCCTCTTTCCGGGGCCAACGATATCAACCTGCGCTGAGCGACCACCACGAGACGTCAGCGGATCGAACCGGCCGAGCGGAATGCGCTGCGAAGGATGCCGCGGGCGCGGGCTGCGGCATCCGCTCTCCGGCTCGGCGGTGTGCGCGCGATGGTGAAGGCGAGCATCTCGGTGGCGAGAAGGACGTCTTCGACCTCGATGGATGCCGCCTCCCCGAGCGCGTGACGGCGCTCGAGCAGCTGGGCGACGACGTCCTGATAGCGGACTCCCAGGTGCACCACTCGCTGATCCTGAGGGTCGACGGTGAGCAGCTCGATGAAGGCGGTGGAGACGATCGCCTGGTCGGCGACGAGGTCGAGAAGGTCCTCGATGGTGCGGTCGGGCTCTGCGGCGAACCGCTCGAGCTCCACGATGTTGTCTTCGAACACCGCGACGGCGAGCGCCGTGCGATCGGGGAAATGCCGGTAGAGGCTGCCCTGGCCGACCCCCGCCCGCTTGGCCACCTGGCTGAACGGCGCGCCGAGGCCCGCTTCGGCATAGACCTCGCGTGCAGCGGCGATGAGAGCGCGCCTGTTGGAGGGTCCGGCAGCGGGACCGCGGTTTGCCCTGGACTCGGTCTCCGAAGTAGTCGGCACGGGAATACACTATTACCGGACAAGGTTGTCCGGTAATGGAAAGGACCCGAACGTGACCACTGACACCCGAACCGCACTCTCTGCGGATTCCTCCATCTCGACCTGGCTCGCCGACCCGGTGGGAGGCGCGCTGCTGCGCAGCATGCTCGCCGAGAGCGGCCAGAGCCCCGATGTCTTCCGCCCCGTCAGCCGGCTCGCCATCAAGCGCCTGGTGAAGATGAGCCGCGGCGCCTTCTCGCAGGAGCTGCTGGACGAACTCGTCCGTCGGGCCGCCGCGGGTGAGGTGCCCGAGGGCGGTGCGCCCGCCGCCGACGCATCGGCCGAGGCTCCGGCATCCGCCCCCTCCGTTCCCCAGCGCGAGTGGAGCGAGCGCATCGACCAGGGCCGATTCACCGGCAAGACCGTCATCGTCACCGGTGCCGGCTCGGGCATCGGGCGCGCCACCGCATCGCGCATCGCCCGCGAGGGCGGCCGCGTCGTCGCCGTGGACGTCAGCCAGGAGCGCCTGGACGAGTTCGTCGCAGCGCACGCCGCCGCCGACGTCGCCTGCATCGTCGCCGACATCACCAGCGACGACGGCATCGCCCGCATCGTCGAGGCGGCCGGCGGCACGATCGACGCCCTCGCGAACATCGCGGGGATCATGGACGACATGACGCCCGTCGGCGAGCTCACCGACGCCGTCTGGGAGCGCGTCATGAACGTCAACGTGACCGGAACCATGAAGATGATGCGCGCCGTCGTTCCCGCGATGCTCGCGCAGGGCTACGGCTCGATCGTCAACACGGCCTCCGAGGCGGCGCTTCGCGGCTCGGCCGCCGGCGCGGCGTACACGGCGTCCAAGCACGCGGTCGTGGGCCTGACCAAGTCGAGCGCCTTCATGTACGGCCCGAGCGGCATCCGCGTCAACGCGGTCGCTCCCGGCCCCACCATCACGAACATCGAGGCGACCTTCGCGTCTCCCCTGGGCGCCGAGCGCGTGCAGCTTGCGATGACCATCCTCCCGGAGGCAGCGGAGGCCGAGGCCCTCGCGGCATCCATCACCTTCCTCCTGAGCGACGACGGCGTGAACATCAACGGCGTCACCCTCGCGAGCGACGGCGGCTGGTCGGCGGCGTAACGACGAGTCTCCCGCCCGCAGCAGGAGATCTGCCGGGGAGAGGGCCTTTCCGCCCGATTCGCCCTCTCTTCGGCAGATCTCCGCTCTTCGGGCAGACGCTGCGGGCTGCTTTCGTCAGAACGGCCAGATCAGCGGAACGTAGAACACGCCCATCGCGAGGAAGAACACCGACAGCGGCAGGCCCAGCCGCCAGTAGTCGCCGAATCGGTAGCCCGCCGGCTCCATCACCATGAGGTTGGCCGGAGTCGCGACGGGCGTGAGGAACGCCGCCGCGGCCACGACCGCGAGCCCCATGAGGAACGGCTGCACCGAGACGTCCATCGCCGCGGCGAGCGATATCGCGATGGGCGCCAGGATCAGCACCGTCGCGGCATTGCTGATCAGCTGGCTCAGCACCAGGGTGAGGACCCCGAGGGCGGCGAGTGCCACGTAGGGCCCCGAGTCCCCGATCATCGACAGCAGGCCCCCGGCGAGGAGATCCGCAGCCCCCGTCTTGGTGAAGGCCGTCGACAGCGGGATCATCCCGGCGATGAGGACGACGGTGGTCCACGAGATCGACCCGTAGGTCTGCGACACGGTCAGGACGCGGCTGAGCACCAGCGCGCACGCGGCGAGCAGCGCGGCGATGGCGGGGGGCACGATGCCCGTCGCCAGGAGCACGACCATCACCGCGAGGATGATCAGGGTGCGCTTCGCGCCGCGGCCGAGGGGCACCGACCGCCGCAGCAGCTGCGGCGAGTCCACGGCGATGACCCCGGGTTCATCGGCGTGGCTGGCCAGATCTTCCCAGCGTCCCTGCATGAGCAGGGCATCGCCGACCTGGATCGTGACATCGCCCTTGAGCTGGGTGTCGCCCCGGCGAGCGGCGAGCACCACGAGGTCGCCCTGGGGCGTGGCCATGCCGGTGAAGATCCGCGTGCCGATGAGCGGAGAGCGGGGAGCGACGAGGATCTCGGTGATGCCGTTCTTGGGTCCGACGAGCGTCCGGGTGTCGAGGTCGACCGAGTACTGGCCGCGAAGAAGGCGGGCGTGGCGCACGAGATCGAGCGGGATGTGCGACCCCACGCGCACCGGCAGGAGCGGCCTCGAGCAGAACGTCAGGAAGAGCACCGTGCCGATCACGAGCGGGATGCCGACCAGCGCGAACTCGAAGTAGCCGAAGCCGCGTGCGCCCGCGGACTCCGCGAAGTCCGAGACGATGATGTTGACGGGCGTTCCGGTCAGCAGGAGCATCGATCCGGCGCTGGCCGCGAACGCGAGCGGCATCAGCATCTGCGACGGCGGCAGGCCGGCGCGGGCGGCGACCACCACGACGAGCGGCAGGAGCGCGGCGACCGCTCCGTTGACGCTGATCAGGGCCGACACGGCGGCGACGAGCAGGCCGATGATGAGCAGCAGGCTGCGCCGTTTCGTACCGGCGCGGGCGATGACCTTCTGCCCGGCCCAGGTGGTGACCCCCGTGGCATCGAGCGACTCGCTCACGACGAACAGCGCCGCGATGAAGATGACCGTCGGGTCTCCGAAACCCGCGAAGGCCTCGGTGAGGGTGAGGACCCCGGTGAAGTACAGCCCGACCGAGACTCCGATCGCGACGATGCCGAGCGGAATGCGATTGCTGACGAAGGCGATGATCGCGAGGACCAGGATCACGAGCGTTGCGACGATGGGGTCCACGTGGCCCACGTTGCCACGTACGGACGGCTGACGCCACGTTCCGGACTGGCGAACCCATCAGTTCCTTCCGAGCCCATGCACTGTTTCACATGGGCTGGGCAACAACTCATGGGTTCGCGAGTCCACCGCCGCGGTATCCACGGCCGGGGTTGGCCTCGGGCACCGTGCCGTGTACCTTGTACCTCTAGGTACATAGCAGCTCAAGGTATGGAGGCGCGATGCGCATCGGCAAGGATCTGGTCGCGGCGACCGCGACGCCGCTCGTGCTCGGCATCCTCGCCGACGGCGAGTCGTACGGCTACGCGATCCTGCGCCGGATCGGCGAGCTCTCGGGCGGCGAGCTCGAATGGAGCGACGGGATGCTGTATCCCCTGCTCCACCGCCTCGAGCGCCTCGGTCACATCGAGTCGACCTGGGGCGTCTCTCCGAGCGGCCGGCCGCGCAAGCACTACCGGCTGAGCGGCAGCGGCGAAGCCGTCCTCGCAGAGCAGCGCCGACAGTGGGCCGTCGTGAGCCGCACGCTGCAGCAGGTGTGGAACGAGCGCGGCGACACTCGTCCCGCGCTGGCGCTCGGGGGCGCGTGAGATGACCCGGAGGGACGACCGCGTGGAAGACCAGATCGAGCAGTGGCGCAGCTATCTCGTCCACCGCGACGCCATCGCCCCGGCCGACGTGGATGAGCTGGAAGGACACCTGCGCGACCAGATCGACGGGCTCGAGGCATCCGGCCTCTCCGGCGACGAGGCGTTCCTCGTCGCGGTCAGCCGGATGGGCAGGATCGACGAGCTGTCGCGGGAGTTCGCCCGCGAGCACTCCGACCGGCTCTGGAAGCAGCTCGTCGCCGACGACGACGAGGCCGGCACCGCCCGCCGGAACGGCCTCGCTCTCGCGATCGGACTGGGTGTCGCCGCCGCACTCGTGGTCAAGATCCCGGCCCTGTTCGGGCTGACGATCCAGGGCGATCCGGAGTTCTACGCGCGCAACCTGGCGCTCCTCATCCTGCCCTTCCTGGCCGCCTACTTCCTGGTCCGCCACCGGTCGGGGATCGCCACGATCGTCTCGGTCGCCGCCCCGTTCGCCGCGACCGCGCTCGTGCTGAACCTCTACCCCTTCACACCAGAAGGGGCGACGCTTCCGCTGGCGGTGATCCACTCGCTCGTGCTGCTGTGGATCGCGACCGGGATCGCATACGTCGACGGGAAGTGGCGCTCCGACCGCGCGCGGATGGACTTCATCCGGTTCACGGGCGAATGGTTCGTCTACCTGGTGCTCATCGCCCTCGGCGGCGGGGTGCTCGCCGCCCTGACGATGGGGGTGTTCAGCACGATCGGAGTGGATGCTTCGTGGTTCGTCGGCGAGTGGCTCATACCGTGCGGGCTCGCGGGTGCCGTGGTGATCGCGGGATGGCTGGTCGAAGCGAAGCAGAGCGTCATCGAGAACATCGCGCCGGTGCTGACGAAGCTCTTCACCCCGCTGTTCACGGCACTGCTGCTCGCGCTCATCATCGCCGCGATCTTCCAGGCCGCGGTCTTCGGCGCCCAGGAGATCGAGTTCGACCAGCGTGACCTGCTGATCATCTTCGACCTCGTGCTGATCGTGGTGCTCGGGCTGCTGCTTTACTCGCTGTCCGCCCACGATCCCACGCGGCCCCCGGGCTGGTTCGAGCGTCTGCAGCTGCTCCTCGTGGCAGCGGCACTCGTGGTCGATCTCATCGTCCTCATCGCGATGATCAGCCGGATCGGCGAGTACGGCGCGAGCCCGAACAAGCTGGCGTCACTCGGCCTCAACCTGATTCTGCTGGTCAACCTCTCCGGTGCCGCCTGGCTCCAATTCCGCTTCGTCCGCGGGAAGGCCGCCTTCGGGCGGGTCGAGCGCTGGCAGACCGCGTACATCCCCGTCTACCTGGCATGGGCGGCGATCGTCGTGGTCGCCTTCCCGCTGGTCTTCGGGTTCGCCTAGCCTCCGAGGCGACTCGGGTCGCCGGCTTCCGGACCGGCTCCGGCGGAGTGATCGTCGATCGGGAGACGGATGTCGAGCGGGATGACGGGCGGTTCCACGCCCAGCCGCACCTCGCCCTCCGACACGCTCTGGATGCATTCCCAGGGCACGATCCGCGATCCGCGATGCAGGCGCCGGATGATGGCCGCGACCACGGCCGGGCCCTTCACCCGCCCTCGCTCGTAGCCGTAGAAGGACTGGCGGCTGTGCGGGCTCACGATGAGCGCGACGAGCTCGAGCTCGCCCTCCTTCCCGCCCCTGCGCGCGGAGCGACGGAATCGCACGTCGACCACCCGTCCGATCTCACCCGTGCGGGGCGCGAGGACCCGGCATCCGAGAAGCTCACTCAGGAGCATGGCGGCCTCCGGGGATGCGCCCGATGATCCGGTCGCGGACCATGCGCTCGACCCACGACGCGTCGAGATCGTCCGCCTTCACTCGAAGGTGCAGCGCCGCGTCGAGTGTGGACACCATCTCCCACGGCACGCGCTCCCATCGCGATCGCGGTACGTGCCCGCCCACGATGCGAGGGAGCACGGCCGCGCCGATGAGGATCGCCGCCACGACCGGCGCGGCGTCGTGGTCGATCGGCGCATCGCGTTCGAGCCCGGTGAGCTCGACGTCATCCACGGTGCTCACCGGTGCGTCGTCCTGATCCAGGATCTGGCGGTCCAGCAGGTGGAGCCGGGCATCGACGGCACGTCCGTCAGGGTCCCGGTACCAGTCGAGCGGATGCTGGGGCCGGCGCGCGCGGGTCATGAGCCCATCCCCGATGCGATCAGGAGCGGGACGGCAGCGACCGCGGCGATGAGGATGATCCCGAGGAACAGCACGCCGAGCGCATTGCGAATCCGCCCGTTGACGCGGTCGCCCATGTAGTCCGGGTCGTTGGCCACCACGAGGATCGGAAAGTAGGTGAGTGGGAGGGCCACCGCGGAGAAGACGACCGATAGTTCTGTCACGGCGATCGGATCCACCCCTGTCAGCAGGATGCCGCCGCCGACGAGCAGACACACGATCATGGCGAGGTGGAAGCGCGCCGCCTGGACGGGCCGGCGGAACTTGCCCCAGCTCCAGCCGAAGAACTGGGCCAGGGTGTAGCCGCTGGACAGGCTCGTCTCCAGGGCGGCGCCGAAGGTCGCGGCGAGGATCCCGACGATGACGAAGGCGAGGGCGAGTTGCCCACCGCCCTCCGCGACGGGGAGCACGATCTGCGAGAGGGTCTCGACCTCGATCGCCTGCGGGAGCAGCACGACCGCGGCGCAGGCCGCGATGGCGATCGACAGGACGCCGCCGAGGGGGAAGCCGATGAACACATTGGCGCGCTCGACGCCCAGGTCCTTCGTCGTCCACTTCTCCTCGAGCGCGCCGGAGGAGAAGAAGAAGACTTCGTAGGGCGTCATCGCCGCGCCGAAGAGGGCGACCGCGAAGTACCAGTAGGAGAGTGGGCTCTCGGCTCCGATGCGCCAGGGCTGGATCGCGCTCGCACCGAGGCTGCCCCAGTCGGGCTTCAGCAGGAACAGCGCGACGATGAAGACGATGAGCGAGAGGCCCAGGAGGCCTGCGACGTTCTCCATGATGGAGAACTTGACGCGCCACAGCACGATCCATACGGCGAAGAGTGCGACGGGGATCCACATCCCCGGTCCGACGCCGGCCGCGAGCTGGAGCGCGAGCGCGATGCCGCCGATCTCGGCGGTCAGGGTCAGCAGGTTGATGAGGAACGAGGCCGAGAGGTTGGCGAGCCCCGCCCGTGGCCCCAGGCGCTCGCGGATGATCTCGAAGGTGGCGCGGCCGCTGATCGCGGCGACGCGGCCGGCCATGTCGGCGTAGAGGCAGATGCCGGCGACGCCGACCAGGACCACCCACACGAGGCCCAGACCGAAGCGCGAGCCGACGACGGCGTTCGTCACGAGATCGCCGATGTCGACGAACCCGCCGATGGCGGTGAGGATGCCGAGTGCGACGGCGAAGACGCGCTTCATGAGCCGTCGCCCAGCCGGGCAAGCCGCTCCGCAGCGGCATCCAGCTCATCGGCCGCCCCGGCGTCACCCGCGTCAGCGGACTGCACTGCGTCGAGTGCGGCGAGACTCGCGTCGAGCAGCTCGTCGCGATAGGCGGCGTCCTCAGCGTCCGCGGGCTGGTGCAGCGCCGCCTCGCGCGTGACGTCTGCGAGCTTCTCCTCCATCCCGGAGAGGAGCGCCGCCGTGGTCGTGGTGAACAGGCGCCCGTCTCCGCGCAGCTCCTCGCCGAGCTGCGCGGAGCGCGTGAGACTGAGCGCACGCTCCTGCAGGGCGACGAGCTGCGGATCGGGCGACACCACCGGCGCACATCCGGAGAGGATGGCGATGAGGACCGCACCCCCGAGGACGGGGATGCGGGGGAACCGGCTGGGCGAGCGCCGGTGGGACATGTCAGAGGCCTTTACCGCCTGTCACCGGGAGCACGGCTCCCGAGACGTACGATGCGGCTTCGGAGGCGAGGTAGACATAGGCCCCGGCCAGCTCGGCCGGCTGCGCCGCCCGCCCGAGGGGCGTGTCCTGGCCGAACGTCTCGACCTTCTCGGCATCCCACCCGGTCCCCACGATGAGGGGTGTCCACACCGGTCCCGGTGCGACAGCGTTGACCCGGATGCCCTTCTCCCCGAGCTGCTGGGCGAGCGCTTTGACGAACGCGACCTGGGCGGCCTTCGTCATCGCATAGTCGATCAGCCCAGGAGACGGATTGAACGCCTGGATCGACGCCGTGACGATGATCGACGAGCCGGGGTTCAGGTGGGGCACAGCGGCGCGTGCGGAGAAGAGCAGCCCATAGAGGTTCGTCTTGAAGACGCGATCGAACTCTTCGGTCTCGAGCGTCTCGAGGCCCTCGCGATCCTTCTGATAGGCCGCATTGAGGACGAGGATGTCGAGGCCGCCGAGCTCGCTCACCGCGTCGTCGACGATGGAAGTCGCGAAGCGCTCCTCGCGGATGTCGCCGGCGAAGCTCACGCCGAGACGGCCGGCGTCGGCGATGAGCCGCACGGTGTCGTCGGCATCCTCGATCTCCTCGGGCAGGTGCGCGATGGCGACGTCGGCGCCCTCGCGGGCGAATGCGATCGCAACGGCACGTCCGATGCCGGAGTCTCCGCCGGTGATGAGCGCCTTGCGCCCCTGGAGCCGGCCGGCGCCACGGTAGCTGTCCTCGCCGTGGTCCGGCTTCGTGCGCATCTCGTCGGTGCGGGCGGGCTGATCCTGCGCCTCGGGGGCGAACTGGTCGGTGTGCTTCTCACGAGGGTCGGTGGGCTCGCTGCTCATCGCGGTCTCCTTCCGCCGGGGGCCCGGCTTTCGGCAGCGACGCTATTGCCGGCCCGAACTTCCGCCCATCGGGTTGACATCGAACCGCCTGTCCGGCATGGCATGCGCGGCTCGCTGTGGAGCGGCATCCGCCTTGCGCGGCGTGCGCGGCGCGTAGTGGGGAATCTCGATCGGCCGGGTCGAGCGCGGCGCCTGCGCGAGGGAGAGATCCATCGCGGCGGCGCGGAGCACGTCGCTCAGCTCCTCGAAGTGCGTGGAGCCCCCGTGACCTCGGAGCCAGATGACCTCGACGCCCAAGCTGGTCTGCTCGACGTACGCGACGAGGCTGGCGGGGTCGTCGCCTTCCACGCTGTGATCGAACAGCCGCCAGGCTCCGTCCCCCAGTGGGAGGAGCTCGAGCTGGTGCAGCGGCCCTTCGGCCATGGATGTGGACACGTCATTTCACTTTCGTCTGCGCCCCGTCGGGAGGACGTCTGCTGCTCCTCCCGTGCGAGCGGGGGGCCCCTCATTCATGTCGATCGGCGCCGCTCTGACGCCACCTGCCGGCCAGCGTCCATGAGTGCGTCATCCTGGTGCGACCGTCATCCGCCGGCCGGATCGGCTGGGCGCCGGATCCCGTCATCGTGGCCGGATCGACCTTCGCCGGGCGGGCCTGTTCGGTGTGAGACCTCACGTCGCCCATGCCTCGCCTCTTCCACTCGGCGACGCCGTCGACGCCGCTCTGCTGGCTCTCCACGCTCGACTCTGGGCCACCTCGGCGAGAAGAGCGAGGGGGTTGACACGGCGGGGGGAAGGCTCCCCACCGTCACGCTCAGTGCAGGTGCTCCGCGGAATGCTGGGCGTCCGGCGCACCGTGCTCGGCCGGCTGGGGCGGCTCCGGCACGAGGTAGAGGCCAGACGGAGAGTTCGCCGTGTGGGCGAGCGCGTCGATCCACGCCCGGTTGATGGTCGGCCGCCGGCTCCCGTAGTACTTGTACACCAGCGAGGAACGCGGGTGAACCCAGATGGTGGTCCGGCCGTCTCCCACGCTGACGTCATCGCGCCAGCTGAAGTGGAATGCCTCGCCGCGGCGCAGCTTCGAGCCGATCACGATCTGCAGGTGTGCGAGGACGCGGTCGTCGAACTCCACGTGGATGCTGGATTCGTAGGTCAGCTTGCCCACAGCATCATCTCCTCGCGGCGGGCCGGGAGAACGGCCCGTCAGGCGGGGCGTCCTTTCCACGGTACTCCGGTCGGCCGCGGAACGGCAGTCCGAAGTCTCGCGTATGCCACACGCCTTTGCCACGCGCAAGCCCTTCGCCGCGTCACGGAAAGTCACGTTCACTGGACCCACATCGGCCTCCGAGGCCGCCTGAATGGAAGGGAGTGGCGATGTCAGAAACGCGTGACACGCTGCCAACAAGCGGGGACGCATTCCCCGCCGCAACCTCGACGCCCACCGGATCGCTCGGCGCGACCGGATCAGCAGGGCCCACCGGCACGGGAAGCGGAGCGGCCGACACCGCCAAGCGGGAGGCGAGCAACGTCGCCCACACCGCGAAGGACCAAGCCACCGGTGTCGTCGAAACCGCGAAGGAAGAGGCGAAGGGTGTCGGCCGCGAGGCCCGCGCCCAGGCGACACGGCTCTACGACAACGCCCGCCAGGAACTGCGCGGCCAGGCCGCAACCCGTCAGACGAAGCTCGCCGACGGACTGCGCTCGGCCGGTGACGAACTGCGCGGTCTCGCGGAGGGGCGCACCGACGGCAATCGCGGAATGGCGACGGACGTCGTCCGCGACATCTCGAACCGGCTCGACGGAGCGGCCTCCTGGCTCGGCTCGCGCGATCCCAGCGATGTCCTCGACGAGGTGAAGCGCTACGCCCGGCGTCGTCCGGTCGTGTTCCTCACTGTCGCGGCGCTCGCGGGTGTCGTCGTCGGCCGTCTGACACGTGCGGTCGCCGCCGGCTCGCCTGACGACGACATGAGCGGTCGGCAGCTGACAACCGGGTACGGCGAGTACGGCACGCCTGTGTACGACGCAACCGCCTACGGCACAGGTACGTACGGCACCGGCACGACGGCCGGAAACGGCACCACCGGGGTCGGCACCGGAGTGACAGGCGCCGGAACCACGGGCGGCACGTACGACACCGACCTTGCCGCAGGCGGGCTGGGCGGCGCGACGGCCATCGGCGAGACGTCGGGTCTGGGCTCGGCGTCCGGCGACGAGTGGGAGGTGAACCCGGATGACCGACGCGACACGGTCTGAGCGTCCGGCGGCGATATCGACGGAGCGTGAGGCGGAGACACCGTCCGAGCGTCAGGCGGCGAACACGTCGCTCGGTCAGCTCGTCAGCGAGGTCACCAGCGACATGTCGACGCTGATGCGGCAGGAGCTCGCGCTTGCGAAGGCCGAGCTGCGAGAGTCCGCGTCCGAGGCCGCCAAAGGCGTGGCAGAGCTCGGGGCCGGGATCTACGCCGCGATGATGGCGGTCCTGTTCCTCACGATCGCCTTCTGGTGGGCCCTGGGCACGCTGATCGGCAATGGCTGGTCGGGCGTGGTGACGGGTGTCATCTGGGCCATCGTCGCAGCGGTTCTCGTCCCGATGGGCCGCAAGAACATGAAGAACGTCAAGGGTGCGCCCCAGACAGTGGACACCTTGAAGGAGATCCCTGAGGCGCTGAAGAGAAATGAGGAGAACCGATGAGCCAGTCAGCTGAAGAGATCCGGGCCGAGATCGAGTCGACCAGGCGAGAGCTCGGTCAGGACGTCGACGCGCTCGCCGACAAGGTGACCCCGTCGAAGATCGTCGACCGCCAGAAGAACAAGCTCGTCGGGGCGCTCACGTCCGTCAAGGACCGTGTCATGGGAGCAGCCGACGACGCTGCGGGATCCGTCAAGGGTGCCGGGCACGCCGCCGGGTCCAGCATCAAGGACGCCGGCCACACCGTCGCCGATGCGGGACACACGGTTGCGAACAAGGCGCAGGGCAACCCGCTCGCCGCGGGTCTCATCGCCTTCGGCGTCGGCCTGCTCGTGTCGGCCCTGATCCCGCCGTCGGACAAGGAGCGCGAGCTCGCCGCGACGGTCGAAGAGAAGGCCCAGCCCCTCGTGGAGGGCGTCAAGGACGCCGCCCGCGAGGTCGGCGAGAACCTTCGCGAGCCCGCCAAGGAAGCCGTCGAGTCTGTCAAGGGAACGGCGCAGGATGCCGCTCACACCGTGGCCGACGACGCCAAGTCCAGCGGACAGACGGTCGCCGACGAGACGCGTCGCGCAGCATCCCGTGCCCAGTCCGACATGGGATCGGGAGTGAGCTGACGTATGCAGATCATCGAGACCATCGACGTCGACGTCCCCGTGCGCATCGCGTACAACCAGTGGACGCAGTTCGAGAGCTTCCCGCACTTCCTCGAGGAGGTGGAGTCGATCACTCAGCTCGACGACACCCACGTGCGCTGGAAGGTCAACGTGGGCGGGTTCGAGCGGGAGTTCGACACCGAGATCACGGAGCAGCATCCCGATGAGCGGGTGGCGTGGCGCAGCCTCGGCGGCGAAACGGAGCACGCGGGCGTGGTGACGTTCCACCGTCTCGACGAGGACACCACTCGTGTGACAGCTCAGATCGACTGGTCGCCGGAGGGTCTCATCGAGAAGGCGGGTGCCGTTCTGGGCGCGCCGAAGCACGCGGTGAAGAAGGACCTCGAGAACTTCAAGGAGTTCATCGAGGACCGCGGTCGCGAGACCGGCGCGTGGCGTGGCGACGTCGATCGGGGTGGTGTCTCGCTCTGATGCAACCGCCGCAAGGCGGGGAGGTGACATCTGACAAGTGGCCGGTGGTCCGCGGAGACGCGGATGCCGGCCACTTCGTCGTCACCGGCAGGGGTCAATCCAGCCGGAGGCGGTCGAGCGACGCCTGGATGGCGACCGCCGCGGCACCACGGGCCCATGCCGTGAATCCGGAGTCGTCGACGTAAAGTTCGATGGCCTCGGCGCGCGGATCCCGGTCCGCAGCGATCGCCTCGCGGACCCGATCCTCGGCGACGGCGAACAGGCCGATGCCCTCCCCCGCGAGCACGACCGCCGGCTGCAGCGAGAGATTGGCGGCGAGTGCGACGAAGCGCCCGAGAGCATCGGCAGCGGCATCCACGACCGTGCGGGCGGCGGGCTCGCCGTCCGCCGCCAGCGTGAGAGCCTCTTCGTAGTCGACGGGACGCTGCAGCGATGCCGAAACCTGGCCGGCGATCGATCCGGAGCTCAGCATCGCCTCGGCACATCCGCGATGCCCCATGTGGCACACGGGACCATTCGCGTTGAGAGGCAGGTGCCCTCCGAGTCCGAGGCCCGCCTCTCGCGAGCGCACGACCTCCCCGTGGACCACCAGCCCGTAGCCGACTCCGGCCCCGATCGTGATGACAGCGAATCCGGGGATGCCGCGTCCGAAGCCGAACCAGCGCTCGGCCTCGGCCAGGGCGACCACGTCGTTCTCGAGCGCCACGGGAACGCCCATCGCATGGTGGAGGAGCGACGCGAAGGCGACGTTCTCCCACCCGAGGAAGGGCGCGAACTCCACGCTTCCTCCGCGGACCGCTCCGCCGAGAGAGACGCCGATCCCCACCGGCTGTGTCACCCCGAGCTCCCCGACAGCCGCAGCGATCTCGTCCGCCACCTCAGCCGGCACGTGAGAGGGGAGATCCCGGCTGACGGCGCCCAGCAGCGCCGCCCGCACATCGGTCGCCACGACGTGGGCGCTCTCGCCCGTGAGCTTGACGCCGATGAAGGTCCCGATGCCGGGGGATACGTCGAGCGGCCGGACCGGGCGCCCCACCGATCCGTCTGCCGCGTCATCGAGCTCGATCAGCAGTCCCTGGTCCAGAAAGGGCTTCGCGAGGCGGGTGAGACTCGCCGGCGACAGCCCCAGCCGGGTGGTGAGGGCACTGCGCGAGATCGGGCCGTGGATGAGCACCGCACGCGCGAGAGCCTTCTCACTGTCGGTCAGCATCGTCGCGCACCCCCTATTGATTCCATCCTGGCATGAATGGTCGCCGTTGGTGCCCTCCAGTTGGCCCTAGAAGCCTATTGCCTCATTCTTTAATTCCGTGATAGAACTAACTCCATGCACTCCAGGGACCGAGCGCTCGACGTCGAGCAGAATGCCGCGGGCATCGCGGCGGATATCCTCCACCTTCGCCGCGGGGGCACCAGCGTCGTCATCGACGTCGCTGCCTTCGGCGGCCCGGCCATCATCCACTGGGGCGAAGAGCTGACCGGATCGACCGACGAGACCCTGCGATCGCTGGCGATTGCGGCTACGCCGCAGCGCGTCTCGGGCGGCCTCGACGTCACGCCCCGGCTCACGATGCTCGCCACTCCCGCGTCGGGCTGGCTCGGCACACCTGCGCTCGAGGGGCACCGCTCGGGCGCCGGCTTCAGCGCGCTGTTCGAGGTGGCCGGTCTGCAGGCCAACGAGCATCGCGCGGTGCTCGCGCTCGTCGACTCCGAAGCCCGCCTCGCCGCAGAGGTCGAACTGCGGGTGGGGCCGAGCGGTCTCTTCCACCAGCGCGTGAGCCTGCGCAACACCGGCGACACCGCCTACACCCTGCAGGCCCTGCAGCTCGCCTTCCCGGTGCCATGGGATGCGACCGAGCTGCTCGACACCACCGGCCACCATCTGCGCGAACGCACACCCCAGCGCCGTCCCTTCACCTTCGGCACCCACCTCCGCGAAAGCCGTCGCGGCCGCCCGGGCGCCGACGCGACACTGCTCCTGGCCGCCGGCCGGCCCGGCTTCGGCTTCGAGACAGGACGCGTCCACGGCATCCACGTGGCATGGAGCGGCAACCACCGGGCGCTCGCCGAGCGGAGCGTGAACGGAGAAGCGTTCCTCGCCGGCGGCGAGCTGTTCGGTCCGGGCGAGGCGATCCTCGAGCCGGGCAAGTCGCTGTCATCGGCGTGGGTCATCGGCTCGTGGGGCGAGGGGCTCAGCCAGCTCTCACACCGCTTCCATGACGAATGGCGACGCCGGCCGCGGCATCCGCGCCGCCCCCGTCCCGTGACCCTCAACACCTGGGAGGCTGTCTACTTCGACCACTCGCTGGAGCGGCTGACGGCCCTGGCCGACGCGGCGGTGGGTGTTGGGGTCGAGCGGTTCGTCCTCGACGACGGCTGGTTCGCCGGCCGCCGCGACGACACCCAGGGGCTCGGCGACTGGCACGTCGACGAGACCGTCTGGCCGGACGGCCTTCACCCGCTCATCTCGCACGTGCGGGGCCTCGGCATGGAGTTCGGCCTCTGGGTCGAGCCCGAGATGGTCAACCCCGACTCGGAGCTCGCCCGCGCGCATCCGGACTGGATCCTGCGCGGCCGGATGGCGCTGCCGCCGTCCGCCAGGCAGCAGCAGGTGCTCGATCTCGCGCATCCCGAGGCCTACGCGCATATCGCCGCGCGTCTCCACGCGATCCTCGACGAGCATGACATCGCGTACCTCAAGTGGGACCACAATCGCGACCTCGTCGATGCCGGCTCCGGCCCGGAGGGCATCCCCCGGGTACGGGCTCATACCCTCGCCGTCTACCGGCTCCTCGACGAGCTCAAAGCCCGGCATCCCGGACTCGAGATCGAAAGCTGCGCATCGGGTGGAGCGCGCGTCGACCTCGGCATCCTGGAGCGCACCGATCGGATCTGGACCAGCGACAGCCTCGACCCTCTCGAGCGACTCACAAACCAGCGCTATACCGCGCTGGTCGTGCCGCCCGAGCTCATGGGCATGCACCTGACGAGCCCGGTCGTGCATTCCTCGGGCCGTGCCGTGGACCTCGACCTCAGCGCCGCCGTCGCACTGTTCGGCCACTTCGGAGTCGAGTGGGATCTCACGAGCGCCGATGACGAGGTCCGACGACGGGTGGCCTCGTGGATCGCGATCGCCAAGCGCATCCGCCCGCTCATCGCCGGCGGCCGGACAGTCGACGTCGACGGCACCGACCCCGGCGTCGACGTGCGGGGCATCGTCGCCGAGGACGCGGCATCCGCTCTCTTCACGATCACGCAGGTCACCACGAGCATCGCCTACCCGCCGGGGCGGATCCGGATGCCGGGGCTCGATCCCGCCCGCCGCTACCGCGTCGACGTGCTGACCGCCGGAGTCCCGCACAGCGATGCCGGTCAGTCCCCCCTCGAGTGGGCCGTCCAGCCGACGGTCCTCACGGGGCGGGAACTCGCCACCGTGGGGCTGCGTCCCCCCGTCCAGCTCCCCCAGCGCTCGACAGTCGTCGAGCTGACCGCCCTCGCCTGACACTCTCCCCCACGCGCAAGGAGGCGCACGATGAAACAGACAGCCCGCCGATACGGCCGGCCCGCCGCGGCACTGGCCCTCGCAGGATTGGCCGCCGTCATGGGCGGCTGCTCCGCGAATCCCTCGAACGGGGTGACGACGCTCAACTTCTTCCAGTTCAAGGGAGAGGCCCTCGAGGACTTCAACGCCATCATCGACGGCTTCGAGGCCGAGAACCCGGACATCCGCGTCGTGCAGAACCAGGTCGCCGACGCCGACACGCTCATCCGGGCATTGCTCGTGAAGGACAAGGCGCCGGACGTCATCACGCTCAATGCCAACGGAGGCTTCGGCAAGCTCGCTCAGGCTGGCGTCTTCTACGACTTCTCCGACGAGCCGGTGCTGCAGACGATCAACCCCGCCGTGCAGGAGATCCTCGCCGACCTCGGCAACAAGGAGGGGGAGGTCAACAGCCTCGGCTACGTCAACAACGCCAACGGCGTGATCTACAACATGGACATCTTCCAGCAGCAGGGTCTCGAGGTTCCAGAGACCTGGGACGAGTTCATCGCCGTGTGCGACGCCCTCCAAGCTGCCGGCATCACACCGTTCTATGGGACGCTCGCCGACTCATGGACGGGCCTGCCGTCGTTCAACGCGCTCGGCGCGTACCCCTCGCAGGGCGATTTCTGGGACAAGATGCGCGAGGAGGGCGAGAACGTCGGTCCCGACTCGGAGGTGTCGTTCCAGAAGAACTTCGCCGAGGCGATGGACCAGCAATACGAACTGTTCTCCTACATGCAGGACGGGTACCGCGGGAAGACCTACGACGAGGGCAACGCCGCGTTCGCGAACGGCGACGTCGCGATGCTCCTCCAGGGCATCTGGGCGATCAATCCCGTCAAGGCGGTCAACCCTGACATCAAGGCGGCCATCTTCCCGTATCCCGCGACCGATGACCCGGACGATCGGCTGCTCGTCTCCGGCGTCGATGTCACGGTGACGATGGGCAAGAACGGGCCGCACCAGAAGGAGGCGATGCGGTTCATCGACTACCTCTTCGAGAAGGACGTCATCGAGGAGTTCGCCGCCTCGCAGAACATGGTGCCCTCCGTGAAGGGAACCGAGATCAGCGACGATCCGTCGCTGCAGTCGGTCAAGCCGTTCTTCGACGAAGGGAAGATCACGGGCTTCATCGACCACCAGATCCCCCCGAGCATCCCGCTCGCTGCGATCGACCAGCAGTTCCTCTTCACCGGCAACGCCGAGGCGGCGCTGGCAACCCTCGACAGCGAGTGGCGGAAAGTGGCCGCTCGCACGATTCCTGTGACAGGAGAGTGACATGACAACCCTCACCGAGGCCGTGCGCGCCTCGTCGACGAGCGGCGACGTGAAGAAGCGGGCCCGCCGCACCCGGACGGAGGCCAGGAGAGCTCCGGCGGCCTATTACTGGATGGTGTGGCCCGCGGTCATCGCCTTCGCGTTCTTCCACACCCTCCCCGTGCTGATCGGCATCTTCTTCAGCTTCACGAACTATCCGGGCTACGGCGACTGGAACTTCGTCGGCATCTCGAACTACCTCAACCTGTTCAAGGACAGCCGGGTCCTCAACGCCTACGGATTCTCGTTCCTGTTCGCGATCATCGCGACCATCCTCACCAACGTCATCTCGCTCGCCATCGCGATGGGGCTGAACGCCAAGATCAAGGCATCCAACTTCTGGCGCGGGGTCTACTTCGTCCCCTACGTGCTGGCGATCCTCGTGATCGGCTACGTGTTCCAGTTCTTCTTCTCGAACTCGCTGCCGAAGATCCTCTCCGGCATCCCGCTGTTCGCCGACAACATCCTCACGAATGAGACATGGGCGTGGACGGCCATCGTCGCCCTCGCTGTCTGGCAGGCATGCGCCTTCTCGATCATCATCTATCTCTCCGGGCTCCAGACGATCCCGGTGGAGTTGTACGAGGCTGCGGCCATCGACGGGGCCACCTCCTGGCGCCAGTTCCGGTCGATCACGTTCCCGCTCATCAGTGCGTTCTTCACCATCAACATCGTGCTGAGCCTCAAGGGCTTCCTCCAGGTCTTCGACCCGATCGTCGCCCTCACGAACGGCGGACCGGGGACGGCGACCGAGTCGGTCACGCTCCTGATCTTCCGTGGTGGATTCAGCGGAGGCGAATTCGCCTATCAATCCGCGAACGCCGTGATCTTCTTCATTGTGATCACGATCGTGTCGCTCCTGCAGTTCCGGGTCCTTCAGCGCAGAGAGGCCGATTTCTGATGACCAGCATGACCAACACCTCCGTCCAACTCGAAGATGCGACCGCCGCCGTGGAGCGCCGTCCGAGGCGCGGCAGCGCGAACGACGACACCCGCAAGACCAACTGGTGGGCGACCGCGCTGATCGCGGTGTGCTCGCTCACGATCCTGATCCCGATGTATCTGGCGGTCGTGGTCGCTCTGAAGACTCCCGCGCAGCTGACCGAAGGCACGGGCTTCGAATGGCCCAACCCCATCCGGTGGGAGAACTTCGCCGAAGCGTGGGAGCGGACCGACTTCCCGCAGGCGCTGACGAACACGGCGATCATCACCGTCGGCGCGGTGGCGTTCACGCTGCTGACGAGCTCGGTCGTGGCCTACGCGCTGGCGCGGAACATCCACCGGCCCTTCTTCAAGGGCGTGTTCTTCTACCTGCTCGCCGCGCTGTTCATCCCATTCCCGATCATCATGCTCCCGCTCGTGAAGCAGACCGCACTGCTCGGGCTCGACAACCAGGCCGGCATGATCATCCTGTACACCGTGTACGGGCTGTCGCTCAACATCTTCATCTACACCGCGTACATCCGATCGATCCCGATCGAACTCGAGGAGGCGGCGAGGATCGACGGCGCATCGACGTGGCGGGTGTTCCGGTCGGTGATCTTCCCGCTGCTCATGCCGATGAACGCGACGGTGGGCATCCTCACCTGCGTGTGGGCATGGAACGACTTCATCATGCCGCTCGTCGTCCTGACGGCGCCGTCCGCCCGAACGCTCCCGCTCGCACAGTACGTGTTCCAGGGGCAGTTCAACACGGACTACACCGTGGCGTTCGCGTCATACCTCATGGCGATGGCGCCGCTGCTGATCGTCTACATCTTCTCCCAGCGCTGGGTGATCTCCGGGGTCACGCGGGGCTCGATCAAGTAGGGGTTTCCCGGAGCGCAATGCCACACGCGGCGAGCGACGTCAACCCTCGCGCGACGCCCCGCGATCGGGCATAGCGTGGCTCGCCCATGCATTGAACCGCGCCTGAGGGGGCCCCGTGGACGTCAAGCCGAGCCAGCGATCCGACGAGCGTGAAGACACAGCCCCCGCGCCGGACGATGCGCGCAAGCCCGACGAGCTGAGCGACATCACGAAGCCGTCGTGGGGCTATGTCTTCAAGAAGACGCTCCGCGAGTTCTCGGAGGACGAGGCCACCGACCTCGCGGCCGCCCTCACCTACTACGCCGTGCTCGCGGTGTTTCCCGCGCTCCTCGCGGTGGTCTCGATCCTCGGGCTGTTCAGCGATCCCGAGAAGACGACCGACCTCCTGCTCGGCATCCTGTCGGGACTCCTCTCGGCTGACACGGTCGACGCGGTCCGAGGGCCGCTGTCGGGACTCGCGCAGTCGCCCGCAGCCGGATGGACGTTCGTCATCGGCGTCGTGGGCGCCATCTGGTCGGCGTCCGGGTATGTCGTCGCCTTCTCCCGCGCCATGAACCGCGTGTACGAGATCGATGAGGGCCGCCCGTTCTGGAAGCTGCGTCCCGTGATGCTCGGCATCACCGTGATCGGACTGCTCGCCGCGATCATCGGCGCGATTCTGGTGACGGCATCCGGACCGGTCGCGCGTGAGATCGGACAGGCGCTCGGACTGCCGCCGCAGGCTGTCGTGGTGTGGGACATCGCCAAGTGGCTCATCGTCATCGTGCTCGCCGTCGTGATCGTGGCGGTTCTCTACTACGCGACGCCCAACGTCAAGCAGCCGAAGTTCCGCTGGATCAGCGTCGGCGCCCTCGTCGCCCTCTTCGTGTGGGCGCTGGCGAGCCTCGCGTTCGGGTTCTACGTCGTCAACTTCGCCAGCTACAACAAGACGTACGGTGCCATCGGCGGGATCATCGTCTTCCTGCTCTGGCTGTGGATCTCGAACCTCGCGCTGCTGTTCGGTGCCGAACTGGATGCCGAACTCGAACGCGGCCGCCAGCTGCAGGCCGGGATCGAGGCCGAAGAGACCATCCAGCTGCCTCCCCGCGACTCGCGGAAGACCGAGAAGAAGGAGAAGCAGCACGAGAAGGACGTCGAGGAGGGGCGGCGGCTCCGGGAGACCGCGGGGGCGGATGCCGATGCCGACGGTGGCGGTGAAAGTGCGGACGGGGACGACGCCGGCGCCAGCTCCGACGACAAGGCACAGTCCGGTTCTCCGTCCTCTCGGCGCACCCGCTGACCGCGACCCGGCCGTACGCAGCGGCGGGGAATGTGCGCGACGCGCGGGCACGTCGTCGGCGCGTCGGGCGAAATCCCCGCAGTTGTGCACGCCGGATGCCGCAGCCCGCGCGACCGCATCCGCCCCGTGACAGCATCCGGCCCCACCGCCTCAACCGCGCAGGGGCGGGGGCGGCCCCTCACCGCGTGCACAGCCGCGGGGATCCTGCCCGACACGCGACCGGACCACCGGCGCCGCGCGTAACCCCCGCAGTTGTGCACGCCGGATGCCGCAGCCCGCGCGACAGCTCAGCCGCGTGACAGCATCCGGCCCCACCGCCTCAACCACGCACGGGCGGGGGCGGCCCCTCACCCCGTACACAGCCGCGGCGATACTGCCCGACACGCCGCACGACCACCGGCGCGCCGCGCGTAATCCCCGCAGTTATGCACGCCGGATGCCGGAGCCGGCGCAACAGCATGCGCGAGGGCGATCTCGCGCCGCGTCACCGCATCCGCCCCGTCACAGCATCCGGCCCCACCGCCTCAACCGCGCACGGGCGGGCCCATCCCCTCACCCCGTACACAGCCGCGGGGATTCTGCCCAACACGCCGCACTACCACCGGCGCGCCGCCCTAAATCCCCGCAGTTGTGCACGCCGGATGCCGCAGCCCGCGCGACAGCTCAGCCGCGGAAGGCCGAGAGGCCGGTGATCCGCTGGCCGAGGATCAGCGTGTGGACCTCATCGGTGCCCTCGTAGGTGCGGACCGACTCCAGGTTGTTCGCGTGGCGCAGGGGCGAGTAGTCCAGCGTGATGCCGTTGCCTCCGAGCACCGCACGAGCTTCGCGCGCGATCTCGATCGCGATCCGCGTGTTGTTCAGCTTCGCGACCGAGATCATGTGCGGCTCGAGCGTGCCGGCATCCTTCAGGCGGCCCAGCCGCAGGGCGAGCAGCTGCGCCTTCTGGATCTCGAGTGCCCAGTCCACCAGCTTGCGCTGCGTGAGCTGGAACCCGGCGAGCGGCCTGTCGAACTGCCGCCGCTCGAGCGCGTAGGCGAGCGCCTGGTCGAAGCTGTCCCGAGCCGCGCCCACCGCTCCCCACGCGATGCCGTAGCGGGCCTCATTGAGGCACGAGAACGGTCCACGCAGGCCGACCGCCCCCGGAAGGACGGCGTCTTCCGGCAGGCGCACGTCGACCAGCGCGACGTCGCACTGGATGGAGGCGCGCATCGAGAGCTTCTGCGTGATCGGCGTCGCGGTGAAGCCGGGCGTGCTCGTCGGCACCAGGAATCCGCGGACTCCCTCGTCGGTCCGCGCCCAGATGACAGCCACATCGGCGATGGAGGCGAGTCCGATTCAACGCTTCGCGCCGTTGAGCACCCACTCCCCGCCCTCGAGGCGCGCGACGGTGGCCATGCTCAAGGGGTCGGAGCCGGCGGTCGGCTCGGTCAGGCCGAAGCATCCGATCGCCTCACCTCTCGCCATCCGCGGCAGCCAGTCCTGCTTCTGCTGCTCTGACCCGTGCTTCGAGATGGCCGACATCGCGAGTGACCCCTGCACTGACACGAAGGTCCGGATGCCGGAGTCCCCCGCCTCCAGCTCCTGCATGGCCAGTCCGTACTCGACCGAAGAGCTCCCGGCGCAGCCATAGCCGCGCAGATGCATCCCGAGGAGGCCCAGCTCAGCCATTTCGGGCACGAGCTCCGTGGGGAAGACCGCCTCATCGAACCAGCGTGCGATGTTCGGGCGGACGCGGCGGTCGACGAACTCGCGCACGCGCTGACGCACCCCGAGCTCGTCCGCACTGAACTCGTCGTCGATGTTCATGAGGTCGCTCGCTGAGCGCGCGACCTCGCTGGATTCAGCCACGATGACTCCTCGCTTCGCTCCTACTCAATGACCGCATTTCGATACGGGGCTTCGCTCCTACTCAATGACCGTGTTCGGCACAGCGAGCGGCCTAGCGGCCGCTGACCTTCCCGCATTTCGATACGGGGCTTCGCTCCTACTCAATGACCGTGTTCGGCAAAGTGAGCGGCCTAGCGGCCGCTCACTTTGCCGAACAGCCGGGCGATGGGTGCCAGGACGAGCGGCCGCGCCGCGATCCATCCGGCGGCGATCACAAGGAGGGAAGCCGCGAAGATCCAGAAGCCGACCCAGTTCTCGGCATCCTGGGACGCGTACATGTGGTTGAGGTTGCGCAGCGCCCCCGTCGCGAACACCAGCACGACGTGCACGAAGATGAACAGCACGAAGTAGAGCATCACCGGGAAGTGCACGGCGCGCGCCCACTCCACCGGGACGATGCGGCTCAGCGTCTTGGCATCCTTCGGCCACACCCACGACATGCGCACGCCGGTGATGATGGCGAGCGGCGCCGCGATGAAGACGGTCGCGAAGTAGGCCAACTGCTGCAGCGAGTTGTAGTTCACCCACCCGTTCTCGGTCGGCCAGTCGAGCGAGACATACTGCAGCGCGGCCGAGATCGCGTTCGGGAACACCGCCCAGCTCGTCGGGACGATCTTCATCCACTGGCCGGTGACGAACAGCAGGACGACGAAGATCACGCCGTTCACCATCCACAGCACGTCGAGGGCCTGGTGGAACCAGAGGGTCAGGCTCATCTTGCGGCGGCCGTTGCTCTTCGGCGACCAGAAGACGCTCGGCCGCTTCTCGTTCCGGACGGTGAGCCCGCTGCGGATGATCAGGACGATGAGGAAGACATTGAAGAAGTGCTGCCATCCGAGCCACGGCGGCATGCCGACGGGTGCGCCTTCGGGCAGCTCGTACTCGCCGGGGTACGTCACCAGGAAGTCCTGCATGAACTCCAGGCTCAGGAACCAGCGGGTGAACAGGACCGCCATGGCCGCCGCGAACAGCAGCCCGAATCCGCCGACGACGGCCGCACCGAGCCACTGCAGCATCGTGAAGGGACCGATCCGCCGCAGCTCGGCCGTGGGCGCGGGTCGCGTCCGCGCGGCAGCTCCCGGCCACACCGTCCGCGTGAACGGCAGGGGGGCACGGTCGGCGGGGGCGACGGATGCTGCCGCCTGAGGTGTCAGAACGACGGCCGCTGCCTGCGCCGGCACGGGCGTCGCCGACGTGGTGTCCGACCCGGCCGCGGTTCCGACGCTGGTCCCGGTTCCGGCGCCGGCCGCGGTTCCGGTGCTGGTCCCGGTTCCGGTGCTGGTCCCGGTTCCGGTTCCGGTTCCGGTTCCGGTCCCGGTTCCGGCGCTTGCCGCGGGAGCTGCTGCGGCACCGGCCAGCACCGCCGTGCGCGGGAGACCCTCGCGTCGGCGCGGAGTTTCGCGAGACGGCGTCTCGTCCCTCGGCGGCTGCTCAGCAATCTGAGGCCCGCCCTCCGGCGAAGCCGTGACCTCGGGGGCGGCGAGCACTGAAGCCTGACCCACGGAGGCAGCGACCGCGGTTCGGGAGGCGGATGCGGGAGGCCACGCCTCTCCGCCTGCGACGCGCGGGAGCCCTCGGCGCAGGCCGGCGTCGGCCGCGCTCGACGTCCCCGCGTCGGCGGGCTCGTAGACGGAAGCAGTCGCGGCCGCGGCGGCACCGGTCGCAGTCGTGCCATCGCTCCCCGTCGGCGCTGCGACGGTCTCCGTGACCGAGGGGGCGACTGCCGGAACGTCGGCCGCGATGGAAGCCGCGCCCACCAGCACCGCACCCGAGCCGGCCCGCGATGCAGTCGAACGGTCGAGTGCTTCGGCGGCACTGCCCGCCGGCGGCCACGGCTCTCCGCCGGGCACGCGCGGCAGCCCGCGTCGCATCGCTCTTCCCGTTCCCGGGTCCTCAACCCCGTCGGAGGAGGGGACTCCCTCCATGTCGTGATCGTCGGGTGCCGTCGCCTCCGGCGCCGCCACCTCCCGAGCAGGCTCGACGCCGTTGCCGCCCGCGACGGTCGATCCGGCCCGATCCACACCGTTCCCTGCAACCGCCGCAGCAGCGCCGGCCACACCGAACAGCTCAGGCACGCTGTCAGCGCCGGATGGTCCGTCAGCGACACCGATCGCCTCGATGACTCCGCCGGCTGGCCATGCTTCTCCCCCGGCGACGCGCGGAAGGCCGCGACGCACCGACTGTCCGTAGGTCGCCACCGGGCCTCAGGCCTTCTTCGCTTCGAGGGCCGCGATCAGCTGCGGCACCACCGTGAAGATGTCGCCGACGACGCCGAAGTCCGCGATCTCGAAGATCGGGGCATCCCCGTCCTTGTTGATGGCGACGATCGTCTTGGCCGTCTGCATTCCGGCCTTGTGCTGGATCGCACCCGATATTCCGAGTGCGACATACAGCTGCGGCGACACGGACACGCCCGTCTGCCCCACCTGGTACGACTGCGGCACGTAACCTGCGTCGACCGCGGCGCGCGATGCGCCGACCGCGGCGCCCAGGGCGTCGGCGAGCTGGTCGACGAGAGCGAACTTCTCGCCCGAACCGAGGCCACGACCGCCGGAGACGACCTTCGCCGCTCCGCGCAGCTCGGGGCGCGACGAAGCGACGACCGCTTCGTCGACGGCCTGGACCGTTGCGGCGGCGCGCTCCGACGCCGGCACCGACAGCACCTCGACGGAGGGAGTGCGCGCCTCGGCGCGGGCGTCTATCGCGCCCTGACGGATCGTGATGATCGGAGCGCCCCAGGTGACGGCCGCGTCGACGTTGTACGCGCCCCCGTACACGGAGTGGTGCGCCACGACGCCCTCGGCATCCCGCGAGACTCCGACGGCGTCCACGCACAGGCCCGAGCGCGACCTGGCCGCGTAGCGTCCGGCGACCTCGCGACCTTCGATCGAGTTCGAGACGAGGATGGCGTCGGGTCGCACGAGGGCGGCCGCCGCCGCCAGCGCATCGACACGGGGCACGGTCAGCACCGACGAGTCACCGGATGCTGTCAGCACGGTCGCCGCACCGAGCTCACCGGCCTGCCCGGCGAGAGACGAGGCATCCGGCGCCACGATCAGCGCCACGGGCGTGCCCACCTGCGCCGCAGCGCCCAGCAGACCCGCCGAGGACTTGGCGAGCGCGCCGGACGGAGTGACGTCCAGCAGGACGAGGATCGAGTCCTCAGCGAAGTCCGACATCTCTTCCACCCTTACGCGAGCCGGTTCTGGATGAGGAACTCGGCGAGCTTCTCGCCCGCGTCGCCCTCGTCGACGATCTTGACGCCCGCCTGACGTGCCGGCTTCTCGCTCAGTCCGATGATGATCGATCGCGACGCGGAGTGATCCTCGGGCTCGATGGCGAGATCGGCGAGCGAGAGCGTCTCGAACGGCTTCTTCTTCGCCGCCATGATGCCTTTGAAGTTCGGGAAGCGGGCATCCGGAAGAGCCTCGGTGATGGAGACGACTGCCGGAAGCGGCGCGGAGACCGTCATCGTCGCCCCGTCCGACGCACGTTCCCCCGACACCGAGTCTTCGCCGATCGTCACCGAGTTGAGCGAGGTAGCCGAAGGCACTCCGAGCAGCTCCGCGACCATCGCCGGGATGACGCCCCCCGAGCCGTCGGTCGACAGATTGCCCGCGATCACGAGGTCGAATCCGGTGCGCTGCAGCGCCGCCGCGAGCACTTCGGCGGTGAGTCCGAGATCTGCGCCGAGCAGACCCGGGTCGACGACCTGCACGGCAGACGAGGCGCCCATCGCGAGACCCTTGCGCACCGTCGCCGTCGCCGCCTCGGAGGCCATCGAGAGCACCACCACCTCGGTTCCGGCGTGCGCATCCGCGTACGACAGCGCGACCTCGAGGGCCCGCTCGCAGATCTCGTCGATCACGCGGTCGGATGCTCCCCGATCGGCGAGCCCCGTCTCGAGCGACAGCTTGCGATCCCCGTAGGTGTCCGGGACCTCCTTGACCAGGACCACGATCTTCATTCGGCTCCGCTCCTTCGTCTGGTCGAGTCTATTCGGCGGTTGCGACGGCGACCCACCCGCCGCGAGCCCCTGCGAGGTGCGTGCGGAGCGCTACCGTGGGAGCCGCGACGAGGGAGGTTCGGCATGGCCAGGCAATCGCCGCTGCCCGTCGATCCGATCGCGGAGGCGAAGCGGCAGTGGGTCGCGCACGGCTGGACGGATGCCGCCGCCGGAATGTCGGCGGTGACGTCGGTGATCCGCACGCACCAGATCATGCTCGCGCGGATCGACGGCATCCTGCGCCCCTTCGACCTGTCGTTCGCGCGCTTCGAACTGCTGCGCCTGCTGGCGTTCACGCGGCAGGGACGGATGCCGATGGCCAGCGCGATCGCGCGCCTGCAGGTGCACCCGACGAGCGTCACGAACACCGTCGACCGGCTCGCCAAGGACGAGCTGGTGGTGCGGGAGCCGCATCCTGCCGACGGCCGTGCGGCGATGCTCGTCCTCACAGACGCGGGCCGTGACCTCGTGGAGCGCGCTACCGCGGCGCTGAACGCCGAGATGTTCGAGCAGCCGGGTCTCACGCCCGACGACACGGCCGAGCTGGTGCGGATCATCGCCCGCTTCCGCAAGGACGCCGGCGATTTCACCGACCCACGGCCGCTCCCCGAGCCCCTCTGACCCCCTTCCCCCATACGCTGAGCCTCCATCCGACCGACGAGCACGTGGGCGACACCCGCGTTCTCGTCGGTCCAATGGAGGCTCACGGTCCGGATGGCGGCGAGGGGCACGCTCACCGACCGCGGAAGTCGGGCGACCGCTTCTCGCGGAACGCGGCCATGCCCTCCTTCTGGTCGTCGGTGTCGAACAGCGCGGCGAAGGCATGGCGCTCGAACCTGAGACCCTCTGCCAGAGGCGTCTCCATCGCGGCGTCGAGCGCGGCCTTCGCGGAGTACACCGAGGGGAGCGACTTCGCGGCGATCGTCTCGGCGGTCTTCCCCGCCTCGGCGAGCAGGTCGGCGGCCGGTACGACGCGCGACACAAGTCCCGCGCGCTCGGCCTCGACGGCATCCATCATCCGTCCGGTGAGGATCAGCTCTGCCGCCTTGTAGTAGCCGACGGCGCGGATGAGGCGCTGCGAGCCGCCCATCCCCGGCATGACGCCCAGGTTGATCTCGGGCTGGCCGAATTTCGCCGAGTCGGCCGCGATGATGATGTCGCACATCATGGCCAGCTCGCAGCCGCCACCGAGCGCGTAGCCCGAGACGGCGGCGATCACGGGTGTGCGCACCGCGGCGAACGTCGGCCATCCGCCGAAGTGGTCGGCCATGAGCATCTCGCGGCCCGACAGGGATTCCATCTCCTTGATGTCGGCGCCCGCCGCGAAGGCGCGCTCGGACCCCGTGACGACGATCGCCCCGATGCCCTCATCGGCGTCGAAGGCCGTGGCCGCCGCGACGATGTCCTTCATCACCTGGGTGTTGAGGGCGTTGAGCGCCTCGGGGCGGTTGAGCGTGATCCAGCCGACGCGCCCTCGCGTCTCGACCAGGATCGTTTCGTAATCGGTCATGCTGCCCATGCTTTCACTGTCCGCGTCCGCCGAAACCACACCATCTGCGCGAAACCACCGATCCGGAGTCACCGAGACAGGTGGACTCGCGGCGAATGGGTGGTTTCGCGATCACCAGAGTCAGGAGCTCAGCAGCTCGCGGCCGATGATGACCCGCATGATCTCGTTCGTGCCCTCGAGGATCTGGTGCACGCGCAGGTCGCGGACCACCTTCTCGATGCCGTAGTCGGCGAGATAGCCGTAGCCGCCGTGCAGCTGCAGGGCCTCGTTGGCCACCCTGAACCCGGCGTCCGTCGCGAACCGCTTGGCCATCGCGCACCGCATCGCGGCATCCGGAGCCTTCTCGTCCAGGGCGAGCGCGGCATCCCGCACCAGCGCACGCGCCGCGTGCAGCTCCGTCGCCATGTCGGCGAGCGCGAACACCACCGCCTGCTTCTCGGCGAGGGGCTCGCCGAACGTGAAGCGCTCCTGCACGTACTGCACGGCCCGGTCGAGTGCCCACTGGGCGCCGCCGAGCGAGCACGCGGCGATGCTCACGCGGCCCCCGTTGAGCGCCGCCATCGCGATCTTGAAGCCCTGCCCCGGGGCGCCCAGCATGTTGGCCGCCGGCACGCGCACCTCGTCGAGGATCACCTGACGCGTGGGCTGCGCCTTCCAGCCCATCTTCTGCTCCTTGACCCCGAACGACAGGCCCGGGGTTCCGTCGGGCACGAGGAACGCCGTGATCCCACGGGCGCCTGGCTCGCCCGTGCGGGCCATCACCACATAGACGGATGCTTCGCCCCCACCCGAGATGAACTGCTTGACGCCCGTGAGCACGTAGTCCTCACCCGAGCGGATCGCGCTGGTGGTGATGGCGGCGGCATCGGAGCCCGCACCCGGCTCGGTGAGGCAGTACGCGCCGAAGTCGGTCATGGCCGCAAGGCGCGGCAGCCACTCCTGGCGCTGCGCCTCGGTGCCGTAGGTGTCGATCATCCACGCCACCATGTTGTGGATGGTGATGTAGGCGGCGACCGATGGATCGGCCATCGCGAGCTCCTCGACGATGGCGGCGGCATCCAGCCGTGACAGCGCCGAGCCTCCGACGTCTTCACGGATGTAAAGGCCGCCGAGTCCGAGTTCGCCTCCCCGCGCCAGCGCCTCTCGCGGAAGCTCCTGAGCGGCATCCCGCTCGATCGCGAACGGAGCCAGCTCGCTTGCCGCGTACTCGCGCACGACGTCGAGGATCGCCGATCGCTCATCGGCGGTGAGGTGCTGAGCGGTTGACTCTGCAACAGGGGCTTCTCGCGTCATCGTGCATCTTCCTTGTGGGACGGCATTGTCACTGTGTTCAGAATACCTGGAGTTCCTACTATCTGCTAGGTGGCCCAGGAGATACTCGGCGTTCACTCCTGTTCACCGGGCCGACACCCTCACCGGATAGCACGGAGGGGCGTGCGCCCGCGCGCAACCCACCAGCACTCGAGGATCCCCATGCCTTCTGCCCTTCACCGAGCGGCCATGCTCACCGCGGCCGCCACGGCGACCTGCGCGCTCGCGTTCGCGCCGGCCCTCGCCGCCTCAGCCGTGATCGTCTCGGAGCCCGTCACCTACTCCGCCGACGACGCCGCGCTGACGCTCACGCCGGTAGGCAGCTACGACACCGGCTCGTTCGACGAGTCCGCCGCGGAGATCCTCGCCCACTACCAGGACCGGCTCTTCGTCGTGAGCGCCAAGGCGGGCGCCGTCCAGGTGCTCGACTTCGCCGACCCGGGGCAGATCGGCGAGGAGTACGAGATCGCCTCCGAGGGCGTGGCGAACTCCGTGGCGGTGCGCGCGGACGGCCTCGGCATCGCGGCCTTCGAGGCTCCCGTCAAGACCGACCCCGGCCACCTCGTCTTCTTCGATGCCCGGGCCGATGTCCCGACGGTGCTCGGCACCGTGACGGTCGGAGCCCAGCCCGACAACGTCGTCATCACGCCGGACGGACGCTTCGCGCTCACGGCGAACGAGGGCGAGCCGGCCGACGACTTCTCGACCGACCCGGAGGGTTCGGTCTCGATCGTGCGCCTGTCGACAGCCAAGGTCGTCGCGTCGACGCAGAAGGACGTCTCGACCGCCGACTTCCACGCGTATGAGAACGGCGCACTCCCCGACGGCGTCCGCGTCTTCGGCCCGACCCCGAACGGCTCCGACCACCCCGTCTCGCGCAACCTCGAGCCGGAGTACATCTCGGTCGTCGGGAACAACGCGTACGTCGCCCTGCAGGAGGCCAACGCGATCGCGGTCGTGCAGATCCCCTCGGCGCGGGTCACCGGCATCCTTCCGCTCGGCTACAAGGACCACGGCGTGGTCCCGCTCGATCCGAGCGACCGCGACGGCGGGTTCTCGCTGCGCACTTACGCGGGCCTCCACGGCGTCTATATGCCTGACGGCATCAACTCCTACCGCGCCGGTGGCGGCTCCTACTTGGTGACGGCGAACGAGGGCGATGCCCGCGAGTGGGGCTCGTACATCGAGGGTGCGCGTGCGGGATCGCTTCCGATCTGCACCGACAGCCCGCTGAAGGGCAAGACCGGCAACGCCGACCTCGGGCGACTGAACGTCACGAAGGAGCTCGGCTTCGACTCGGCGAGGGGCTGCTACTCCGATCTCTACGCGTTCGGCGCGCGCTCATTCTCGATCTGGACGACGGACGGCCAGCAGGTGTTCGACTCGGGATCGGCGTTCGAGCAGATCACGAACGCGGCGGAGCCGGCCTTCGTGAACTCGAACCACACCGAGGCGAACCGCGAGGGGCGCAGCGACGACAAGGGCCCGGAGCCCGAGAACCTCACGATCGGCGAGATCGACGGCCGCACGTACGCCTTCATCGGCCTCGAGCGCGTGGGCGGGGTCATCGTCTACGACATCACCGTGCCGACGGACGCGTTCTTCGTCACCTACCTGAACAACCGCGACTTCGCAGACAACAGCGGCGACCTCGGTCCGGAGGGACTGTCGTTCATCCCCGCCGCGGAGTCGCCGACGGGAGAGCCGCTCGTCGCCGTCGCGAACGAGGTCTCGGGCTCGACGACGCTTCTCGAGGTGAGCGTCAACCGCTGATCCGGATGCCGGAGGGGCGCCGTCCGATCCCCGGACGACGCCCCTTCTGCCTTCCGTCAGCGCTTGGCCGGCTGCTTCTCGACGAGCACCGCGACTGAGCGGGCCGGGACGGTGACCGTGCCGGTCGAGGCGTTCCACGTCGTCGTCTTCACGACGGGGTCGGAGCCCTTCGCCAGAGCGGGCGTCAGCGCGAACGGGCGGCCCTTCAGCGAGGCGATCGTCTGCGTCGTGGCGTCCGGAGAGGCGTTGAACACCACGAGCGCTCCCTTCAGCTTCGGGTCGACATCCTTGCCGAGCAGGTCGTCGACCAGCATGACGATGACGCCGGGAGCGGCATCCGTCCCGCTGTTCGGGAAGCTGACCTTCTTCTCGATGAGGTCGGCAGAACCGAGCTGCAGCAGGTCGACCTCGTTGCGCACGCGCAGCAGGTCGAGAGCGGATGCCTCGGCGGTCGCCATGTCGGCCGCCTGAGGCTTCAGAGCCGGGTTGGCCAGGAGCGGCTTCAGGATGCTCCAGCGGTCGGCGTTGTCCGCAGCCGTCGGCAGGCCCGAGCCGAACGTGGACTCCTGACCGGTCCAGTCGATGCGGTTGAACCAGTCGCCCGAGTTGAAGCTGTTGTCGTCGAGGGACTTCGAACGCAGCAGCTCGGTGCCGGCGTGCCAGAACGACGGAGACTGCGAGAGGGTCACGGTCGCGAGCTCGAGCGTGTTCATGCGCACGCGCTCGGCCATCGTGGTGTCTTCCGGCAGCTTCAGCACCGACAGGTCGTACAGCGTGTTGTTGTCGTGCGCGTCGACGTAGTTGATCGTCTCGTCCGGCTGGTCGGCGTACCCGGCCGGCGCTCCGTTGTAGTCGATCTCGTCGCCGGCCTTGACGGTGCCGTCGGCGGCCGTGAGCTCGAAGTCCCGGAGGTTGCCCGTCAGGCCGATCTTCACGAGGTCGGTGAGCTGGCCGAGCCGCGCGAGCTGCTGCTCGGGCGTGCCGTCGGCGCCGTGGCCGTTGGGGTCGGTCGCGAGTCCGGTGCCGAAGCCCTGCTCGTACGTCGACTCGCGCACGGGGCTGCCCCCGTGCACGCCGTCGCGGAGGCGGTCGTTGAACGTGCCGATGCCGGTGCCGCCGAGCTGCCCCTGCGTCGCCTGCTCGAAGAGCGCGTTGTTCGCGACCTCGCCGAAGTTCCAGCCCTCGCCGTACAGATAGATCGCCTTTCCGTCGACGCCGTCCTTCTTGAGCGTCAACTCGTCGAGCGCCGCGCGGATCGCGAGCATGTTCGCCTTGGAGTGGTGGCCCATCAGGTCGAAGCGGAAGCCGTCGACCTTGTACTCGCGCGCCCACATGACCAGCGAGTCGACCATGAGCTTCTCGGCGACCTCGTGCTCGGTGGCCACGTTCTGGCAGCACGTGGAGGTCTCGACGTTGCCGGCCGCGTTGAGGCGCTGGTAGTAGCCGGGCACGACCTGGTCGAGCACGGACTTCTCGTCCTCGCCGGACGCTGCCGTGTGGTTGAAGACCTCGTCGAGCACGACCTGCAGACCCATGCCGTGGAGCGCACCGACCATCGTCCGGAACTCCCCGACGCGTGCCCCGCCATCCGGGTTCGTCGCGTACGAGCCCTCGGGGACCGAGTAGTGGTATGGGTCGTAGCCCCAGTTGAAGGCATCAGCGTCCGCGACCGCGGCGATGCACGCCTGCTGCTGATCCGAGTCGGCCGGAAGCGCTGGTAGATCGCACGCCGGCGTCTTCTGGACCGCGGGATCCTCCTCGATCGACGCGATGTCGAACGACGGCAGGAGGTGCACCGTGTTGATGCCCGCACCGGCGAGCTGCTTCAGCTGATCGGTGCCCGCGCTCTTCTTCGCGAACGCGAGATACGTGCCGCGCAGGTCTTCGGGCACCGACTCGTCCGTGGCCGAGAAGTCGCGGATGTGCAGCTCGTAGATCGCGCGATCCACGGGACGCTCGACGATCGGTGCCGTCGTCTTCTCCCAGGTCTTGGGGCGCCACTGCTTGTCGTCCAGGTCGACGGCGACCGACCGCTGCGAGTTCTCGGTGAGCGCGACCGAATACGGGTCGGTGACGGCGTTCGTCTCGATCGCACCGGTGCTGGGGGCGTAGACGGCGACCTCCCAGAGGTACTGGTCGCCCTTGAGCGCCTGCTTTCCCTCGACCGTCCAGGTTCCGGATGCCGCATCCCACGTGGCGTCGTGGCGGACAGGCTCGCCCGAGGCGGACTCCGGGTCCCACGTCAGGAGCGTCGCCTGCTGGGCCGTCGGCGCCCAGAGGCGGAAGGTGGGCTTCTTGCCGGCGAACACGACTCCGAGGTCGAGACCGTCGACCGCATCCGCGTAGAGGGCGTCGAGCACGCCGGGGAGCTGCACTCCGGTGAAGCCCGAGACGGCGCCGTCAGCCGTGCGCTGAGCGACCATGAGCTGCCCCTTCAGCAGCGTGGCGACGGCATCCCGGTCGAGACCCTCGACATGCAGGGCGACGTACGAGGCGAGCGCGGGGAAGCGGGCCTTCTGGTCGTCCGACAGTCCGCCGTCGACGGGCGTCAGCGCGACGGGATCGCCGCCTCCGGTCACCTCGCCCGCGTCGGACAGCGCGAGCGCGGCATCCGGCGATCCGTAGAGCTGCCAGGTCGTCCCCGCGGCCGTGGAGCCGAGGTCGGCGGGCCAGGCGATCGTCTCGGCGTCGATCCAGTGCGCGCGGAGCTCGCCGACCCCGGCGACAGGGGGGTCGGTCGCCTTCACGGTGAGGACGTGCGTCGCGAGCGTGTAGCGGAAGGTCGTCACCTTGCCCGCCGTGGCGGTGAACGAGATGTTCGCGCCGCCGGGCGCGCCGCCCGCACCGTAGTTCTCGTCCCAGCTCAGGTTGTGGGCGACCTTGACCTCGTACGACCCCGTGGGGAGGTCATCGGTCGTGAACTGGAACACGCCGTCGGAGTTCTGGTCGAACATCATGCTGGCGAGGCACTCCGGCTGCCAGTCGCCGGGGCAGCCGAGCTCGCTCTGCAGCGAGCCGGGGAGCGTGATGATCGGCCCGTCGTCCGTGGAGCGGATGTTCTTCGTGCGCGGGTCGAAGTAGAACGTGACCGGGCCGTCGCTCGTGTGCTTCAGCGTGATGTTCGCGCCGTTCGGCACGCCGCCGGCTCCGTAGTTCTCGTCCCACTTCTTCTCGGTGGCGATCTTGTACTCGTACGTCCCGGCGGTGAGCGCGGGCACGGTGAGCGTCCAGATGCCGTCCTTCTTCGTCATCTGCACGGCGTCGCAGTCGGGCTGCCAGTCGCCGGGGCATCCGACCTCGCTGTTGAACGCGCCAGGAACGCTGACCGCCCCGTAGTTCGTCGGCACCTGCGGCTCGGGCTCTTCGGGGTCTTCGGGCTCGACGGGCTCATCGGCGAGGTTCACCCGCAGCCCGACCGACGCGTACGTCGAGGCGGCCGAGCGGTGACCGGCGGCATCCGTCGAGACAGCCCGGTATTCGACCAGGGTGCCCTTCGCGAGTGCGTCGGTGTCGTGGAAGACGCCGGGCGAGGTGTCCTCGGCGGTGCCGAGCGCGTGCCAGTCGTCGGAACCCGCGACGCGCCACGAGAACGTGGTCTCACGCCACGACTGGTCGGCTGTGGCCGAGACGGCGGCAGCGCCGGTGACGGCGGCACCCGCGGCGGGCACCGTGACCGAGAGGTCGGCGGCCTCGGCAGGCGCCGACACGGGACGATCGGCCTTCCAGACGACGGTCGAGAGGGCGGGGACGGTGACGGATGCGGCAGCAGCAGCATCCGTCGTCATTCCGGCGCCGCTGCCGTAGATCGGCGAGTAGGTGGCACCGCCGGTCAGCGTGGTGAGGGAGACGGTCTGGGCGCTCGTCGCGTTGTTCGTCGCGACGAGGTATTCGACCTTCTGCTGGCGGTCGACGCGCGAGAACGCGTAGATGCCCGCGCCGTCGGCGGCGTAGCGCTCGATCTGCGCGCCGGTTGCGAGCGCGGAATTGGCGTCGCGCAGCTGGGAGAGCTCGGCGATGTGGTCGTAGACGGGAGCCGAGGTGCTGTATCGGTCCTGCGATCCGAGCGTCTCGCCCGTCACGAGGGGCTGGTTCTGGTACTCGCCGACCTGGCTGGCGAACAGCGTCTGGCGTGCGGCGCGGTCGCCGCCGTTGCCCGCGAAGCCCTGCTCGTCGCCGTAGTAGACGACCGGCTGGCCGCGCGTGAGGAAGAGCAGGTCGTGTGCAAGGAGGTCGCGGTCGAGAAGGTTGTCCTTGGACTTGAGGAAGTAGCCGATGCGCCCCATGTCGTGGTTGCCGAGGAAGGTCGGCAGCGCCGTGGCAGACGAGTCGGGCGTCGTGTAGCGGTCATCCCCCGCGAACATGGCGCTCAGCCCCTTCGCCGACTGGCCGGCCGAATAGCTCTGCGCGGCCGCCTGGAAGGTGAAGTCCAGCACGGAGTTCATGTCGGTCTTGCGGATGTAGGGAGAGAGCTTCGCGGGATCGGCGTCGTACACCTCGCCGAACATGAAGAAGTCCTCCTTGCCCTTCGCGTGCGCGTAGTCGAGGACCTGCGTGGTCCACTTCTGCCAGAACTCGAAGTTCACGTGCTTCGCCGTGTCGATCCGGAAGCCGTCGATGCCGAGGTCGATCCAGTCGTCGTAGACGTCGACGAAGCCGTCGACGACCTTCGGGTGCTCGGTCATCAGGTCGTCGAGGCCCACGAAGTCGCCGTACGTGGTCGATTCACCCGAGAAGGTCGAGTCCCCGCGGTTGTGGTACAGCGTCACGTCGTTCAGCCACGCGGGAACCTTGACGTCCTTCTCGGCGTCGGCGACGACGGGGGTGTACGGGAACGATACCGCCGGGTCGAGCGCGGGGAAGGTGTCGGTGCCCGCGTAGTCGGTGACGTCGAACTCGTTGCCGGCGGCGTCGCGATACGGCGAGGTCGGGATGTCGATGTACTTCTCACCGCTCCCTTCGGCGTACGAGATGACGTCGGCGGTGTGGTTGGTGATGATGTCGAAGTACACCTTGATGCCCTTGGCGTGGGCTGCGTCGATGAAGTCCTGAAGCTGCTGGTTGGTGCCCAGGTGCGGGTCGATCTGCGTGAAGTCGGTGATCCAGTAGCCGTGGTACCCGGCGCTCACGTTGTCGCCCGTGCCCTGCACCGGCTTGTTCTTGAAGCTCGGCGTGAGCCAGATCGCCGACGTGCCGAGCCCGGCGATGTAGTCCAGGTTGTTCTGCAGGCCCTCGATGTCGCCGCCGTTGTAGAAGCCGGTGCTGGTCGGGTCGTAGCCGGTCGCCAGCCGGTCGCCGCTGAGCCCGCCCTGGTCGTTGGACGGGTCGCCGTTGGCGAACCGGTCGGTCATGACGAAGTAGAACTGCTCGCCGCTGCCGGGCTGACGCACGGGCGCGTCGACGAGGTCGGCGTCGGCATCCGTGTATCCCGCACGCAGCGAGAGGACCTCTACGCCGATGCGGTGCGACGCGTCGTCGTAGGTGAAGCGGAGAGTCGAGGGACCTCCGACGGTGAGCGGGATGTTGTCGCCGCCCCCGTCGAGACCGTACGACTCGTCCCACGAGCCGTTGACAGCCACCTTGTACTCGTACGAGCCCGCGGGCACCTCGAACTCGGCGGCGTAGAGACCGTCCTGGCCGGTCGGCGCGAGTGCGGTCGCGGCGCAGCCTGGCTGCCAGTCGTCGGGGCAGCCCAGCTCGGACTGGAGGCTGCCGACGAGGGCGAAGGTGCGGTCCGCCGCAGCGGCGGGGGCCGCGAGGGCGGTGACGCTGCCGGCGAGCACGAGCGCTGCGGCGGTGAGTGAGGCGAGCACGCGGCGACGTGCAGTGGTCGTCTTCGACACTGGGGCTCCTGGGAGATCGAGAGAGCGCGGCGTCGTGCCCTCCTTGCGGATGCGAGGCTACCCCGGATCGTCGACATTATGCAAGCGCTTACATTGTGAGAGTTCACTCATCCGGCGGGACCAGCCATGTTGCCTACTCCCTCAACTGTCGTCCACGCAATCGCTTGCAGTTCCGCCTTCCATGAGATATTGCGCATCGTGCATCAGTCCGTGTCGACGAGCCGAACTGGTGAGTTGCGGACCGATCACCAGCCTCCGCGCGTCCCACCTCACTCGCTCAGCCTCCGGGGCTCCTCGCCCTCAGCGCCTGGCTCAAGCGAACGGGTGACTTGGTGACGGCACGCCAGCTCATCGACGCATCCCACCAGGAGGGTCCGCGCACTTCGGGCACACCGTTGCGCATTCGGACCTTCCAGCCGCTCGAGTCGAGCGTGCGGTGGTGGTACCAGCAGAGGAGCACGCCGTTGTCGGTGTGCGTCGCCCCACCGACCGAGTGCTCGGTCACGTGGTGAATTTCACACCACGCGGCGGTGACGTGGCAGCCCCGCAATGATGCACCCGCCGTCGCGCAGGCTGATCGCCTTGCGCTGGTGCGACGCAAACACCCGGTCGGGGATCCCGATGGCGAGAATCCTGCCGCCCCGGTCCGTGCTCACGCGCTGGACCGCTCCCGCGCACGCCACCTGACGAGCGACCGCGAGGGGCACCGGCTCTTCGCACCCGTCGATGTGCGCGTGCCCGCGGCCCGACTCGAGATCGGCGGCGGCGACCGACACCACGAGCGTGGGCGCCGCACCGCCGATCGTCGGAAGTTCGCCCGCGCGAGCCGCGACGGCGAGGATCATCGCCAGCGCGTCATGCTGACGCATCGCGCGGGATCGATCGTCCACCGCGGGCACCAGCCCGTTCTCGTCCAGCTCCACGAAGTGCGGACCCGCCGGCGTGTCGGGCCCGTCGCCCTTGGGATTCAGGATGCTGTCGAACAGCCGCTGCATCTGCGCAGCCACCTCGGGCAGCGCGTTTCCGCGAAACGGCACGAGCTCATCGCGGCACACGCCCATCGTGAATCCCCGCTTGCGGAGGGCACGAGCCTCTCGCGGCTCGGCGCCGTCTTGATCGAGATACATCGTCCACACCTGCGCCTGCAGCCGGAGCTCGTCGGGATCAGGGACCGGACCACCGCCCTCGCCGCAGCCGCTCGCCGACGCCGCCAGTTCGCCATCTGCTGCCCACCGAGCCTCGGTCCCGCATGCGGCGGAATCGAGCGAGCCGACAACCGCGACCAGTGCGTCGAGTCCGATCTCTCCGTCCGCGGCCGCCTCGCGCATCGCCGGGTACTGCGCCGGGAGGAGCTGCCCGGTCGCCATCGAGATGGGTTGCCTGATCGCCTTCGCTCCGCGAAGGAGGTCACCAACGGTCCGCCCCGAGGCGCGCGTCGTGCGCTGGATCAGTTCTTTCATCGATCGGCATCCGTAGCGGGTGGTGGGGCGTTCCCCCTGGGGGGCGGCATCCGCTCGCTCCTGCACTTCAGCGACGGTCGCGAGCAGCACCCCCTCGGCCCGCCTCACGATGCCCGCCGCCTCGGCCATCAGCGCCATCACCGATGCATCGTCGAGGTACCGAAGGTCCCCGGAGCGGAAGGCCACACCGACTGCCTCGTCTAGGGCTCGCCTGACCTCCTGAAGAGTGTCGGCGAGGCTTTCCATGACTCCATTCTGCCGAGGGCCACCGACATTCCCGGGCGGATAAGTCCCAGATCACGTGGGGAAAGGAGCCGCTGTGGACAACTTGTCTGGCAGTCCGCGCGGGGAGGAGACGAGGGGCTTCGCCGGGCAGGCGAGGGTGGAGCTCGCGAGACTTCACCTTCAGCGTTGCGCGCATCACGGACTCGTCGCACACGTCCGGCGGGTGAATGACAGCACCGAGCCCGTCAGCGAACACCCGTCCACCTGAACGGGGCGCAAGCGTCCGACTGAAGAGGCGCAGGCGGACGCTTGCTCGAGGCGCGGACATCCGCCGGCGGAGCCCCTAGAGCCGCTCGATGATCGTCGCGTTCGCCATGCCGCCGCCCTCGCACATCGTCTGCAGGCCGTAGCGGCCACCCGTCGCCTCGAGGTACGCCAGCAGCGTGCCGAGCAGCCGCGTTCCCGAGGCTCCCACGGCGTGCCCGAGAGCGATGGCACCGCCCCACGGGTTGAGCTTCGCCGGATCAGCGCCCGTCTCGCGCAGCCACGCCAGCGGCACCGACGCGAAGGCCTCGTTGACCTCGAACGCGTCGATGTCGTCGATCGCGAGACCGCTGCGCTCGAGGATCCGCTTCGTCGCGGGAATCGGCCCCGTCAGCATCATCATCGGGTCGTCGCCCACCACGGCGAACGAGTGGAAGCGCCCACGAGGCCGCAGGCCCAGCTCTGCCGCCTTCTCCTCGCTCATGATCAGGACAGCGGATGCCGCGTCCGTCAGCGGCGATGAGTTCCCGGCCGTGATCCTCCAGTCGAGGTCGGGGAAGCGTGCGGCGAGCTCGTCTGTGTGGAACGCGGGGCTCAGCCCGCCCAGGGCCTCGGCGGTCGTGCCCGCGCGAACCGTCTCGTCCTCCCGTATGGTCGAGCCCTCATCGGTGGGCGTCGGGAGCACCTGGCCGTCGAAACGGCCCTGGGCCCAGGCATCCGCCGCCCTCCGGTGGGACTCGGCCGAGAAGGCATCGAGCTCGTCGCGGCTGAGGTTCCATCTCTGCGCGATGAGCTCGGCCGACACGCCCTGGTTCACGAGCCCCTCCGGATACCGCTTCCGGATGCCGGGCGCCGTCGTGCCGCCCTGCCTCGACGACCCGAGCGGCACTCGGCTCATCGACTCCACCCCGCCCGCGATCACGATGTCGTAGGCGCCGGCCATGACCCCCTGCGCGGCGAAGTGCGCGGCCTGCTGGCTCGACCCGCACTGCCGGTCGATCGTCGTCGCAGGCACTGACTCGTCGAAGCCGGCGGCGAGCACGGCCTGGCGCGCGATGTTGATCGACTGGTCGCCGATCTGGCTGACGCAGCCGAGGATCGCGTCGTCGAGCTGTCGCGAATCGAGCCCGCTGCGGGTGAGCAGGCTCGCCATGACGAAGGCGGCGAGGTCGACGGGATGCTGTCCCGACAGCGCTCCCCCGGGCTTGCCCTTGCCGGACGGCGTGCGGACGGCGTCGACGATGACGGCGGTGCGGGACATCGGATCTCCTTGCGGCTCTCGGGGTGGTTCCAGCGTACGAGCGCGATCGTGCACCGGGGCGGCGAGCGTGGCCGCCGCTGCCTGCGGACTCGTTGGGCGGCGAGCACCGGCGCCTCGAGCCTCTGGCGACCGTTCGCCTCCCGTGCCAGGCTGACGCCGAGACGACCCACCGAAGACCCGGGGAGGACCCGCACATGGCCGCCGACATCTATCTGCAGCTCCCGGGAATCCCCGGCACCTCCACCGTGCGCGGCCACGAGGACTGGATCGAGCTCGCGAGCGCGACGTGGGACGTCGAGCAGTCGCAGGCCGCCGGGCCGAGCGGCGGACCAGGTCGTCCGGGTGCGGGCGGTCGCGGAGGTCGCTCGGCCCAGCATCCGCTCGTCGTCACGGCTCCCACGACGACCGCCACGCCGCTCATCTTCGACGCGGTTGCCCGCGGTGCGCACCTGGCGACCGCGACGGTCGAGGTGGTCAAGGTCTCTGCCGGACGCGACGTCGCGATCCGGTGGGAGTTCGAGGACGTGCACCTGTCGCGGCTCGACGTGACGGGCGCTGCGGCGGGGTTCGACGACGTCTTCGAGATCGTCGCAGAGCGCGCTCGGCTGACGGTCATCGCGGAAGACCCTCGAGGCGCGGCCGGTCACCCGGTCTCTCGCGGGTGGGACTTCGCCCGCCAGCAGCCGTGGTGAGCTGAACCTCCCCCGCCCAGCCCGCGCCGGCGCAGCCGGGCCACGCCTACCGCCCGCTCAGCCCGAGCGATCCCCGGCTGTCGCGTAGGTGCTGCGCTGCTCGATCACCGCGAGGGTGCAGCGCGAGATGCAGGCGAGCTTGCCGGCGTCGTCGACGATCCGGATCTCCCACACCTGGCTGCGGCGCCCGAGCGCGACCGGCGTCGCCGTCGCGGTGACCCAGCCCGAGAAGACGGGCCGGATGTGGTTGGCGTTGATCTCCTGGCCGACCACGTGGAACTTCTCGCGATCGACCGTGAGGAAGCCCGCCCACGACGCGATCGTCTCGGCGAGCGCGACGGACGCCCCGCCGTGCAGCACACCGGCCGGCTGCACGGTGCGGTGATCCACAGGCATCCGTGCGACCAGCGCATCGTCCCGCACCTCGAGCATCTCGATTCCGAGCGCCTCGATGAGGGTCTGACCGGCCATCGCATCGATGTCGGCCACCGACGGCGGGGTGTGCCAGATGCTCACCCGGCGGCCTCTTCGGCCCGCTCGCTCGCCTCGACCTGCGCGGCATCGGCAACATAGCCCTCGATGTGCCGCTCGTCCGGACCGTTGTAGGCCGACAGCGGGCGGATGAGGGCATTGGATGCCGCCTGCTCCGCGATGTGCGCCGTCCAGCCCACGACGCGCGCCGCGACGAACAGCGGGGTGAAGGTCAGGGTGTCGAAGCCCATCAGGTGGTACGCGGGGCCCGAGGGATAGTCGAGGTTCGGGTAGATCCCCTTGCGGCCCACGAACTCGCGCTCGAGCTCGTCGTAGAGGTCGGCGAGGTCCTGCGCGTCGTAGTGCTCCACGAGCGTGTCGAGCGCGGCCTTCATCGTCGGAACCCGCGAGTCGCCTTTCTTGTAGACCCGGTGCCCGAAGCCCATGATCTTGCGCTTCTCGGCGAGCGCGGCATCCAGCCAGGGTCCGACGTTCTCGGCCGATCCGATCTCGTCGAAGATGTGCATGACCGCCTCGTTCGCCCCTCCGTGCAGGGCTCCCTTGAGCGCGCCGATCGCCCCGACGACTGCCGAGTAGAGGTCTGCCATGGTGCTGGTGATAACGCGTGCGGTGAAGGTCGACGCGTTGAACGAGTGCTCGGCGTACATGATCATCGACACGTTGAAGGCGTCGGCGACCACCGGCTCGGGCTCGACCCCGAAGGTCATCCAGAGGAAGTTGTGCGAGTAGTCGAGGTCGTCGCGCGGCTCGATCGCCTGCTGCCCGCGACGCCGCCGCTGGTCGTACGCGACGATCGCCGGAAGCTTGGCGAAGAGCCGCTCCGCCTTGCGGAGGTCGGACTCCGGCGAGGCATCGTAGGCCTCGGGGTCGGACGCGCCGATCACCGAGACGGCCGTGCGGACGACGTCCATCGGGTGCGCCTCGAGCGGGAGCAGGTCGATCGTCTTCGTGATGTTCTCGTCGAGGGCCCGGCTCGAGCGCTCTCGATGGCGGAAGGCTGCGAGCTCGTCATCCGAAGGCAGCTCGCCGTGCCAGAGCAGGTACGCAACGGCCTCGAAGGGCTGCGTCGCGGCGAGTTCGTGCACGGGATACCCGCGATACAGCAGCGAGTTCGAATCGGGATTGACCTTGCTCACCGCCGTGTAGTCGACGGTGACCCCTGCGAGGCCCTTCTTGATCTCGATCGTGTCGGTCATGGGTGCTCCTTTGCCCGCGGTCAGCGGCTGATCTGGAAGTTGAAGACGTCCTGGTCGAAGTGGTTGTAGCCCTCGTAGTCGATGAGCTCATAGAGGTCGGCGCGGTGCTGCATCTCATCGAGCTTGCCAGTGAGATGCCCGTGCTCCGTGAGTGTGTCGAGGGCGCGGGATGCCGCTCCCATCGCCATGCGCAGCAGCGAGACCGGCCAGATCACGATGTTCACGCCGACACCCCGCAGCTGATCGGTCGAGAAGAGCTCGCTCTTCCCGAACTCGGTCATGTTCGCGAGGATCGGCACGTCGATCGCGGCGCGGACGGCGGCGAACTCCTCCAGCGAGCGCATCGCCTCGGGGAAGATCGCGTCGGCTCCGGCATCCACGAGCGCCTTCGCGCGGTCGATGGCGGCATCCATCCCCTCCACGGCCCGGATGTCGGTGCGCGCCATGATGAGGAAGTTCGGGTCGCGGCGGGCATCGGCGGCAGCCCGGATGCGCTTGATCGCGGTGTTCTCGTCGACCACCGCCTTGCCGTCGAGGTGACCGCAGCGCTTGGGGTTGATCTGGTCCTCGATGTGGGTGCCGGCGAGGCCCGCGTCCTCGAGCGTCTGGATCGTGCGGGCGACGTTCATCGGCTCGCCGAACCCTGTGTCGGCGTCGATGATGGCCGGCAGGTCGGTCATGCGGGCGATCTGCTGCCCGCGGCCGGCGACCTCGGTGAGGGTCGTCAGGCCGATGTCGGGAAGACCGAGGTCAGCGCTCAGGACCGCACCCGAGATGTAGACGCCCTCGAAGCCCTTCTCCTCGATGAGCCGTGCGCTCAACGGGTTGAAGGCACCCGGGAAGCGCAGCAGCTCGCCGCTCGCGAGCCGCTCGCGGAACAGGCGCCGCTTCTCGGCGGCCGGGGTGGCGGAGTAGAGCATCAGGCCACTCTCCCTTCACAGAGTTCGCAGATGTGCGCGAAGCTCGCAGGAATTCGCCCATTTTCTGCGCGCTCGGCGTGATTCTGCGAAGTCCGTGAGCGGACAGGCGAGCCAGCGCGCCGCGCCGGCATCAGAACAGCCCCTTCGGCGCCGGCGCACCCGCGAGCACGCCCAGCTGCGCGACGATCGTCAGCTGCTGCACCTCTTCGGGACTCAGCTCGGGCAGGCGCTGGGCGAGATCGAGGAAGCGCTCGATCTCAGCCTCGGCCAGCACAGGCGCCGCGAGCAGGCGGAACTTGCGGACGTAGTCCTCGCGGGCGAAGGGCCGCGCCCCGAGCGGGTGCGCGTCGGCAACCGCGATCTCCTCGACGATCTGCCCGCCGTCGGTGAAAGTGATGACCACGCGGCCGCCGAAGGCCTTCTCGTTCGGATCTTCGGAGTGGTAGCGGCGCGTCCACTCGGCATCCTCCGCGGTCGTCACCTTGTTCCACAGCTCGACGGTGTCGGCACGTCCGGCGCGCTCAGGGGTGTACGAGTCGACATGGTGCCAGCCGCCGTCCTGCAGCGCGACGGCGAAGATGTAGGGGATCGAGTGATCCAGCGTCTCGCGGGATGCCGTCGGGTCGTACTTCTGCGGGTCGTTCGCGCCCGAGCCGATGACGTAGTGCGTGTGATGAGACGTGTGCAGCACGATCGACTCGACGTTCGAGGGCGCAAACGAGTCCGGGTGCTCGCCGTGGAGCTTGCGCGCCAGATCGATCCACGCCTGAGCCTGATACTCGGCCGAGTGCTCCTTCGTGTAGGAGTCCAGGATGCCGCGCTTCGCCTCGCCGGGAGCCGGCAGCGGCACCTGGTACGAGGCATCCGGACCGTCGAGCAGCCACGCGATCACCCCGTCCTCGCCTTCGTAGATCGGGGACGGAGACGTCTCGCCGCGCATCGCGCGGTCGACGGCCTCGACCGCCATCTTCCCGGCGAAGGCCGGCGCGTGCGCCTTCCAGGTCGAGATCTCGCCCTTGCGGGACTGCCGGGTGGCGGTCGTGGTGTGCAGCGCCTGCCCCACGGCCTGGTAGATCGTCTCGGTGGAGAGCCCCAGGAGCGTTCCGATGCCGGCGGCGGCCGACGGGCCGAGGTGGGCGACATGGTCGATCTTGTGCTTGTGCAGGCAGATGGCGCGCACGAGGTCGATCTGGATCTCGTACCCCGTCGCGAGCCCGCGCACGAGCGCCGCGCCATCGGAGCCCACGTGCTGCGCGACCGCGAGGATCGGCGGGATGTTGTCGCCCGGGTGCGAATACTCCGCCGCCAGGAATGTGTCGTGATAGTCGAGCTCACGCACCGCGACGCCGTTCGCCCACGCCGCCCACTCGGGGCTCGTGCGGCGCTCGAGGGCGCAGCCGAAGACGGTGGCGCCCGAGCCTCCGACCGACACCGCGTGGTCGAGCGCCTGCTGGCGGGCTGCGCTGACCGGCGCACGGGTGAGGGATGCCGCAGCCACCGCCGCATTGTCGATCACGCGGTTGATGATCATGTCGACGACATCGGCCTCGACCTCCACGGCGTCGGTCGCGACTTCGGCGATCTTCCATGCGAGCTGCTCCTCGCGGGGAAGGGGCTCTTCGCTGCGGTAGACGCGGACGTGATGCGAGACGGTCATGCTGCTCCCTGATGGATGTGGGTCGTGCGGGTGCGTCCGGACCCGACCGGCGCACCCTCGCTGAGGTCGGCGAGCGACTCGAGGATGCTCGCCAGCGCGTTGTGCAGGTGGACGTGGGTGGCGTGCGCGGCGAGGTCGGCGTCGCCCGCGGCGATGGCCGAGGCGATGAGCCGGTGCTCGGCGACGGAGGCCGCGAGCCGGCTCGGGTTGTCGCGCGCGAGCCGGCGCACGCGCACGAGGTGCGTCCGGATGCCGCGCAGTGCCGAGGCGAGATAGTCGTTGGCGACCGATCCGTCGAGGGCCTCGTCGAATCGCGCGATCAGCCGGTAGTAGTCGTCGGCGGCGGCGGCGCCGTCAAGAGGTGCGCCGGCGAACTCGTCGGCAAGGGTGGCGAAGGTCGCCGCCTCGCCGCGCGCCGCGGCGAGGCGCGCAGCGGTCTCCTCGAGCGCGCGCCGCACCTCGAACAGCTCACGGATGTCGCCCGCGTCGAGATCGCTCACCACGGTGACCCGGGGCGACTGCTGCACGACGAGGCCGTCCGCGGCGAGGCGTCCGAGGGCCTCGCGGAGCGGCGTGCGGCTCACCCCGAGGCGCGCGGCCTGCTCGACCTCGCCCAGGACTGCGCCCGGCGCGAGGCGGCCGGACTGGATCTCGTCGAGGAGCGTGCGGTATGCCCTGTCGCTCGCCCGCATGCGCACCTCCCGATCTGCTGCTCGCTCCCAAGTGTATACATAAGCTTGCCCAAGGCGCCATGCAGCTCGACTATGGGCGCGATTGGTATACATAAGCCGCGCCGATCCGCGCCTCGGACCCTCCTCCCCCAGGCGCTTCCAGGCTCGAGGTGGCGTCGGATTGCAGATGTTCACCGCTTTGGCAAGGGCATGTCGCCAATTGTTCGGCGGTGGCCTACTTGAGCCAGGAACGCCTGGGGATAGGCGGACCCCGCTCGTTCGGGGGGAGAGCCATGGGGGACGCGCACACGGTGCGGGTCCGAAAAGGGGAATCCAGCGTCTGATGGACAGGGCCGCCGCGTCTGGCGATATCAGGGAAGACCGCACGGATGACGTGGGGCGCTCACTGACGGCGTGGGGCAACGTCCGCCCCATTCACACACCCCGGCATGGGGCCGGGTCATGAAAGGAACATTCAGATGAACAATTCATGGAAGGCGCTGGCGAGCGTCGCGGTGGCTGCGGCCCTCGTGATCGCTCCGCTGGGGATGGCCGGCGCCAGCGCCGCTGATGGGGCTGACGACACAGCAGTCGTCGCCGACCCTGCTGCGGTCACCGAGCCTGCGGAAGCCGCGCCCGCCGCGGTCGTCGAGGAGCCCGCGGAGGCAACCGAGGAGCCCGGGCAGCAGATCCAGGAGCCCGCAGCTGAGCCCGAGTCCGAGTCCGCTGCGGTCGAGTCCAACGCGGTCGAGCCCGCCCAGTCCGTGACCGAGACCGAGACCGCCACGATCGCCGACGTCCAGACCATGGCGCCCGAGCCCGAGAAGAAGGTGTTCGTCTGCAAGTACGTCGGCACGCCCGGCGACGACGAGCGCCTGCAGGGGGGCGGCAACCCGATCAACGTCTCGATCAACGCCATTCCCGCCGGCGCATCGGTCGGCGCATTCTTCGCTGATGCACAGGGCCGCTCGTTCGTGCTCGCGTTCGACACGGGTCAGGACGAGTCGTCTCTCACGTGCCCTCCCGGTGATGGTGGCGAGGATCTCGAGGTCATGCTGGCTATGCCCGGTCTCCTGGATCTCTGCGGCACCGAAAACGACCGCTACCAGCTGCCGCTGTCGAGTGCGGGTGTGACCTACACCCTCGGGGTCGATGGTTCGATCGTCGCCACGATTGCGGACGGCTACGTGGTCCTGCACGTTCCGAGCGGCTGGACCGCCAACCCGGACGGCACCTTCACGTATGCGTTCGATGAGGGCGACTTCACCAACGTGCCGTGCGTGCCCGTCCCGGCGCAGTTCAATGCTCCCGTGACGCCGCCGGACTGTGACAGCCCGGGCTCGTTCTCCTTCGGGACCGACCCGACGCCGAATGTGGCGCTCTCGATCAGCCCGGCATACACCGGTCCCGGCACGTACACACTGACAGCGACGGCGCTGAACGGGACGGAGTTCGAGGGTGGCGGAACGATGCGCACCCGCATCATCGTGGTGGAGGGACCCATCGGGTTCCAGAGCACGGACCCGAACGCACCCTGCTACCGGGCCGAACAGCCGCCCATCCAGGTGATGCTCGCAACGCCCACCATCACCGACGTCTGCGGCACCGAGAACGATTCGGCCGAGCTCCCGGCGAGCGTGACCGGCGTCACTTACGCATGGCTCGATGAGGAGGACGACACCGAGCTCGACATCATCGCGGTGTTCGACGAGGGCTACGTGCCCGCATCGCTGCCTGCCGGGTGGGTGGCCACCGACGAAGACGGCGTCTACCTGTTCGTCCAGCCCGACTTCACCGATGTCGCCTGCCCGGTCGTGACGCCCGGCGGAACGCCCGCCGGCGTGACGCCGGGAACGACCCCCACCACCACGATGAGTTCGCCTTCCGGTCTCGCCGTGACGGGTGGAGGCGGCGTCTCGCCCATCGTTCCCATCGGCGCAGCGGTGGCGCTGCTGCTGGGCATCACGGCCGCGGTCTACGCCTCGATGCGTCGACGGGTCTGACCCCCGAGGAAGGGCCGCGCACGTGATGCGCGGCCCTTTCTCATGTCCGACAGCGCTGACCACCGCCTCTCCATGCCCTCGCCGCCCTTTCATCCCCCGCGCTGCCGTCGTGCACGCGTAAGGGTTCCGTTAGGAATATTCACAACTTCGTGAAATGGGCGTAGCGTCGCGCCCATGGCCACCGTCATTCACACCAGAGGGCTCGTCAAGCGCTACGGAAAGGTCCGCGCACTGGACGGGCTCGACCTCGACGTCGAAGCCGGGCAGATCCACGGCTTCCTCGGCCCGAACGGCGCCGGGAAGTCCACCACGATCCGCGTGCTGCTCGGACTCGCCCGCGCCACGTCTGGGGAGGCGACCGTCTTCGGCGGCGATCCCTGGCACGACGCTGTCTCATTGCACCGCCGCATCGCCTCCGTTCCCGGTGATGTCAGCCTCTGGCCGAATCTCTCCGGCGGGGAAGCGATCGACCTTCTCGCACGCCTGCGCGGCAGCGCGCGGCGGGATGCCGTCTACAAGGCCGAGAAGGAACGGCTCATGCACGAGTTCCAGTTCGATCCGCGCAAGAAGGGCCGCGCGTACTCGAAGGGGAACCGCCAGAAGGTCGCGCTGATCTCGGCCCTCTCCGTGCCGGCGGACCTCTACATCTTCGACGAGCCGACGAGCGGGCTCGACCCGCTCATGGAGGTCGTCTTCCGCGCGGAGATCGGCCGACTGCGGGCGGCGGGGGCGACGGTGCTGCTCTCCAGCCACATCCTCTCCGAAGTCGAGCTTCTCTGCGACCGGGTGAGCATCATCCGCGCCGGCAGGATCGTCGAGTCGGGGACGCTCGCAGAGCTGCGGCATCTCACCCGCACCGAGGTGTCCTTCGACGCCACCGCGTCGCCGGATGCCATCACCGGGGCCCACGACCTCACCGTCTTGGAAGGTCGAGCTCGATTCACCGTCGACAGCGACGCCGTGAACGGCATCCTTCCCATCCTCGCCCAGCGCGACGTGCAGGGCCTCCGGATCGAGCCGCCCTCGCTCGAGGAGCTGTTCCTGCGCCACTACGGCGACGACCTGACCGCACTCGATGACGCCGACGCGCTCAAGAAGGTCGCAGCGAAGTGATGAGCGGCCTCCTGCCGCTGCTGCGGCAGCGGATACGGCGCGATGGAAAGCAGCTGCTCATCTGGACGGTGGGCACGGGGCTGTTCGCCTATGCCTCGTACAGCGCGGTCTCGCAGTCCTACGGGGAGCTTCAGGAACGTCAGGCGCTCCTCGTGACCGTGATGGCGAACCCGGTCATCCTGCTCTTCCGCGGTCTGCCTTCGGGGGCTGAGCAGGGCCAGTTGATGGTGTTCCTGATCTTCCCGTGGCTCGCCATGCTCGCGGCCTTCATGAGCACCTTCCTCGCGGTGCGCCACACGCGCATGGACGAGGAGCAGGGACGCGCGGAACTGGTCTCCGCGACGCCCGCAAGCCGGACCACCCCCGTGGTGGCCACGGTGATCCACGGGCTCATCGCGAACTTCGTCCTCGCCGCCCTCACCACGCTCGGGTTCCTCGCGACCGGACTCGAGCTGACCGAGGCGAACATCGCAGGTGCGAAAGTCGCCGGCTTCGCCGTCGGAGCTGTCGGCGTCGCCTTCCTCGGGATCGGACTCATCGCCGGCCAGATCATGCGCACCTCGCGCGGCGCCAACGCCCTCGCGGTCTGGGTGCTGGTCGGCACCTTCGTCCTGGGCGGCATCGGCAATGCGCTCGGCACGCCGAGCGGCGACCTGCAGCGGATGGAGAGCTCGTGGCTCACCTGGCTCTCGCCCTTCGGCTGGGGTGAGAACACCCGCGCCTATGCCGACGACAACCTCTGGCCCGGGGTGCTCGCCCTCGTGTTCGGACTCGTGCTGGCCGGTGTCGCCATCGCGCTCCAATCGGTGCGCGATCTCGGCGAGGGCTTCATTCCGGAGCGGCTCGGGCGCGCCGAGGCTGGACCCCTGCTCTCCACGCCGACGGGACTCGTCTGGCGCCTGACCTGGGGCGCGATCCTCGGCTGGACCATCGGCGGACTGCTCACCGGCATGCTGTCGACCTCCCTCGCCTCGGTGGTGGACCAGGTGAGCGGCGACAACCCCGCAATCGTGGAGATCCTGCAGAAGATCGGCGGCAGCAACGGCAGCCTCGAGCAGGCGACCGTCTCGGTCTTCTTCGTGATGCTCGGCATCTTCGCGGCCTGCGCCGCAGTGCAGATCGTCATCCGCGCCCGCCAGGAGGAGGCGCACGGCACCGCGGAACCCGTGCTGTCCGCAGCTGTGGGTCGCGTGCGCTGGCTGGTCGACTACCTCGTTGTGGCCTTCATCGCCATGATTCTCGTGGTGGTCGCGGGGATACTCGGGGCCACGCTCGGGCTGGGCGCTGTCGACAACGGCTCAGAGCTCATGGAGACGATTCTCGTCACCGCCTTCGGCCAACTGGCCGCGGCATCCGTCTTCCTCGTCCTCACCGCACTCGTCTTCGTCCTGGCACCCCGGGCAACCATCGCGGCAGGATGGACGCTCATCGCCGTCGGCGCGATCTTCGGTCTGTTCGGCCCGCTGTTCGGATTCCCCGAGTGGATGGCGAGCCTCTCACCGCTCGAGGCGGCGCCGAAGGTGACCACGGACGGCGTCCAGCTCAACGGGCTCTGGTGGCTGCTCGCCGTCGCGATCGTCGGAGCGACGGCATCCCTCGCCCTCATGAGACGCCGCGAACTGGCGGCGGGCGCATAGCGATGCCCCCGGAGAACGCGCACCCGGGCATCGAGCCCGCCGAGCAGGCCGCCGCTATGCTCACCGCCGCGGGGATGGCACGCATGCCGGCACGCGTCATGATGGCCCTCGTCGGCTCGCCCGACGAGGGCTACACGGCGGCCGAGCTGTCCGAGCGCCTGGGCGTCTCCGCCGCGGCGGTCTCGGGCGCCGTGAGATACCTCACGTCGATGCGACTCATCCACCGGGTCTCGCGGCCGGGCGACCGGCGCGACCGCTACGACATCATGGGCGACGCCTGGCACGGCATGATGACGGCGAACGCCCCCCTGTACGCGAACCTCGCGGGCTTCATGGACAAGATCGCGGACGAGAACACGGATGCTCCCCTCTCGGTCGAGCAGGCGCGCGAGGTCGCCGACTTCCTGCGCTATCTCGCCATCCGGATGCCGGAGCTCGTCGGCGAGTGGCGGGCCGAGCGCGAGATCGGAGGGCAGCCCCGAGCGGGTAGCGTTGCCGGGTGACTTCCGACGACCGCTACATCGTGGCCACCGACGGCGCCTGCAAGGGCAATCCGGGACCGGCCGGATGGGCGTGGGTGGGCGAGGACGGCCACTGGGCCGCGGGCTCGATTCCCGTGGGCACGAACAACATCGGCGAACTCCTCGGGCTGCTGAAGGCGATCGAGGACCACGCGGACGTGAAGAATCTCGTGGTGCAGGCCGACTCCAAGTACGCGATCGACTCGTACGAGAAGTGGATGGACGGCCATCGGCGCCGCGGCTGGAAGACCTCTGCGGGTGCACCGACCAAGAACCGGGACCTGCTGGAGCGGCTCATCGTCGCGCGGGACGAGCGACGCGCCGCGGGCCTTCCGGATGTCGTGCTCGAGCACGTGCGCGGGCACTCGGGCCATGTGCTCAACGCGTGGGCGGACGAACGCGCGGTGCGCGCCTCGGAGCACGCGGCGAAGGGCATCGAGAGCGCCTGGTCGTCGCTCGGAACCCACCCGAAGCTCGACGTCGCGGCCGCACCGAAGAACGGGCGCTAGGTCGGAGAATCCGGCCCCGGTCGGCGGGATCCCGGCGAATCGTCCGACATGCGGCGGAATCTCCGACGCGGGGAATGGGGCGCACGCGCACGCGCCGACTGCTGCGCGCGTCAGCCCTCGGTCGAGCCCTCGAACAGCCCGATGTGGTTGCCATCCGGGTCGCGGATGACCGCCCACCAGCTCGTCGGGGTGATCTCGGTCTTCTCCATGAGGACTTGCCCGCCCTCCTCAGCGGCCGCAGCCACCGCGTCGTCGATCGAGTCGACCTCCACGTAGGAACGGGGCTGGGTGAAGCCGTCATCGCGCGGCGCGAGGCCGCCCCCCGAGATCTGGTTGGGCGCCCTCCACATGGGGTACCCCTCGAAGCCCGGCCGTTCGGAGACCTGCCATCCGAAGAGGCGGGAGTAGAACGCGCCCGCCCTCCCGAAGTCGCTGACCGGGATGTCGATGTGGGTGATGTCGCCGTGAGCCATGAGCGGTCCTCTCGTGCGTTTCCGACCGCGCCAGTCTTACCCCGCCACGGTCACGCCACAACCCCTGTCGACACTCAGCGAGCAGCCTCGGCGAGGTGACGCTCGAGCGCCTCGAGCGCGGGGCGCTGCCCCTTCACGAGCTTCTCGCGCGCCTCGGCCACCGGCATCCACTCCGCTCGGTCGACCTCGGGGAAGGACTGCATCCGGCCGGATCGCGGCGGCCACTCGAGCTCGAACTCGCCGTACTGCAGCCCCTCGAGCGAGAAACCGGCGCCGTCGGCGACGAAAACGGTGATGCGCTTGCCCGACGAGTAGGTCCAGGTGCCGAGCTCGGCGTACGGACCGGGCGGCGGCTCCACTCCGAGCTCCTCCGTGAACTCGCGGAGCGCGGCATCCAGCGCCGACTCGGTCTCGGGGTCGTGCTCGCCCTTGGGGATCGACCAGGCCGCCTCGTCCTTCGTCGCCCAGTAGGGCCCGCCCATGTGGGCGATGAGCACGGCGGGCTCCGCATCCATCACCCGATAGAGAAGCAGCCCAGCGCTGTGAACCGGCATGTCGGCCCCCTTTCATCCGAACGGCGTCGGAGATCCGGCGCTCGGTCGGAGGATCCACCAGGATTCCTCCGACGTCAGGCCGATTCTCCGACGCCGGGTCGGTGGAGCGGAAGGTCAGGCCGGGCGCGACGCGGGCGAGGACTCGTAGGTCTTCTGCGGGTCGCGCTCGACGACGCCGCTGAGGGCCGCGTCGATCGCCGCGAGCACCTCGGCGTCGAGCTTCACGCCCGAGGCCTTGACGTTGCCCGCGATCTGATCAGGACGGGATGCCCCGACCAGCGCCGAGGCGACGTTCGGGTTCTGCAGCACCCACGCGATCGCGAGCTGAGGCATCGTGAGGCCGGCCTCGGCGGCGACGGGCTTGAGACCCTGCACGGCCTCGAGCACGTCGTCGCGCAGCAGGCGCTGGATGAACATCGCGCCGCTCTTCTCGTCCGTCGCCCGCGAGCCCTCCGGCACAGGCTGGCCTGGAAGGTACTTGCCCGACAGCACGCCCTGCGCCATCGGCGACCAGACGATCTGCGAGATGCCGAGCTCTTCAGACGCCGGGATGACCTTGTCCTCGATGACCCGCCACAGCGCCGAGTACTGGGGCTGGTTGGAGACGAGCTGGAACTTCAGCTCCTTCGCGAGGGCGGCGCCGTCGCGCAGCTGCTCGGCCGTCCACTCGGAGACGCCGATGTAGAGCGCCTTGCCCTGACGCACCACGTCGGCAAAAGCCTGCATCGTCTCTTCGAGGGGCGTCTCGTAGTCGTAGCGGTGCGCCTGGTAGAGGTCGACGTAGTCGACCCCGAGGCGCGAGAGCGACCCGTTGATGCCGTCGAAGATGTGCTTGCGCGAGAGACCCTGATCGTTGGGTCCCTTGGGCCCGATGGGCCAGTAGACCTTGGTGAGGATCTCGAGGCTCTCGCGGCGCCGGCCGGCGAGAGCCTTGCCGAGGATGACCTCGGCTTCGGTGTTGGCGTAGGCGTCGGCGGTGTCGAAGGTGGTGATGCCGGCGTCGAGCGCCGCGTGCACCGTGGCGACGGCGGCGTCGTCGCCGACCTGCGATGCGTGGGTCACCCAGTTGCCGTAGGTGATCTCCGAGACCTTGAAGCCGCTGTTTCCGAGATAGCGATATTCGACCATGCGTGAATTCTCTCCTGAATCGTGCCCGGTGCAGGCGCGCGCCGGGTGGGCATCGAGTGCAACGGCGTGCCGCCGCATCCATTCCCTCAGAAGGAGATCGGATGCCGGAGACCTACGCCTCGGCGCCCTTCGCGATCTCGGCGCGCTCGAACCAGCTGCGGGCCGTCACCCGATCGAGGGCGACCTGACGGCGCAGCCCGTCGGCCTTCTCATAGAGCGAAGGCTCGCCCCAGCTTGTGAGCACCTTCACCAGAACCGGCAGCAGCTCGATCATGAAGAAGAGCACCGCGATCAGCCAGTGGGCCCACATCAGGGTCGGCTCGCGCGCCGACAGCTGCTCGAGGCCCGTGATCTGGCTGAGGAGGCCGACGGCTCCGGCGTTGCCGCTCGCGACCTCGGAGGCCCGGGCGTCGTAGGCGGCGAGCGCCGCCTCGTACTGCTCGCGCGCGGCGGGGAGCTCGTCCTTCGCCTGCTGCTTGTTCTGGGCTTCGGAGGCGCCCGCGTCGGCGGTGCCGGCGGCCTGGGCTGCGGCGAGGTCAGCCTCGGCGCTGCGGAGCTTGGTGGCGAGGTCGTCGTACGACGCCTGGGCCTGCGTGAGCTGGTCGTTCGCGGCGGTCGAGCTCGCACCCTCCCCGGCCACGCCGCTGCAGCCGGCGACGTCGCCCTGACCGGTGAGCTCGCACTGGTAGATGGCGCGCGCCTGGTCGATCACCTGCTGCTGGGCCGCGAGCTTCGCGGTCAGGTCGTCCACCGTCTGCTGGGCCGAGGCCGTCGAGGCGGACGTCGTGTCGGCACCGGCGACGACGCCGCTGGCTGCCTGACTCTCCAGCCCCGCAACGCGCTCGCTCGCAGCATCCAGAGCCCGCTTCTCGGGCCCGTCGGTCACGGCATCCTGATCCGACTGCGCCTGCACGAGGTTCGTCGCGGTCACTTCGCGGGCGATGTCGTTGTGGAACACCTGCAGCACGAGGGGCTCGGCCACCACGATCCCGATCACGGCCGCCATGATCACGCGCGGGATCGCGAGGCCGATGAGCCTCCCGACGCTGTGCGTGGATCGCATCGTGGAGGTGAGGAAGCGGTCCAGGTTGAAGATGATGAGCGCCCAGACGATCGCCAGCGGCAACGCGCCCCAGGCGACGATCCGCACGCCCGTGGTGAGTGCGAAGTACATCGAGATCGCCGAGATCAGCGCGGTGCCGGCGATCACGAAGAACATCTGCACGAACCGGGGCGTCTCGGTGGGCACATGCTCGAGCACCGAGCCGTCGGCACCGCCGAGGATCGCCAGCCGGCGCCACCCCGAGTCGCGCTCACGAACGCGCGCCACGCGCTTGGCCCGGACGGGAGGGACGGATGCCGCGGGGGCGGGCTCCTCTGCGGGCTCCAGCTCGCGCGCCGGTTCGTCCATCGCGCCCCACTCGCCGATCGTCGGCTGCGCGTCGTCGACCGCGGGCTCGGCAGCCGTCGCAACGGGCTGCGTCGGGTTCATCGCCAGAGCGTCCTCGAGCAGGTCCCGCGTCACGGGATACGGGTCGTCGGGACCGTCGGCCTCGGGCTCCCCCTCGCGCCCTTCGGCGTTCTGGGCGGCGCGCACGTCATCGAGGTAGAGGTCCTCCGGCGTCTCGCCGTCGACCTCGAATTCGATGCGGCCATCGGAGCCGAACCGGCCCGGCCGGTGCACGGAGAAAGACATCCGGCCACCCTAGAGCGGGCAACCTGTGCGCCAGGTGAGTCCCGCAGACCCCCGGTCAGTCCTCGAGGGGAGTCTCGGCGGCGACGCGCTCGTCGTCCTCGGTCGCCACGAGCTGGCCGCACGCCCCGTCGATCTCCTTGCCGCGGGTGTCGCGGAGGGTCGTCGGGATGCCCGCGTCATTGAGCCGCCGCACGAACTCGTTCTGCACGTCGACATCGGACGCGGTCCAGATCGAGCCGGGAGTCGGGTTGAGCGGGATGGGGTTCACGTGCACCCAGCCCCGGCCGCGGGCGTTGAGCTTGTCGGCCAGGAGGTCCGCACGCCAGGCGTGGTCGTTCATGTCCTTGATCAGCGCGTATTCGATCGAGACGCGGCGACCGGTCTTCTCGAAGTAGGCACGGGCGGCGTCGAGGGCCTCGTCGACCTTCCAGCGCGAGTTGACCGGGATCAGCTCGTCGCGCAGCTTGTCGTCGGGCGCGTGCAGCGACAGCGCGAAGGTCACCGGGATGTCTTCGTTCGCGAGCTTCGTGATCGCCGGGACGAGCCCCACGGTCGAGACCGTGATGCCCCGCGCGCTCATGCCGATGCCGTGCTTCTTGTCGGTCATCACACGGACCGCCTGCATCACGCGCGCATAGTTCGCCAGCGGCTCGCCCATGCCCATGAAGACGATGTTGGTCACGCGCTCGCCCTTGTGGCCGACCCGGCGCGGGTCGCCGAGGCCGCCGTCGGCGATCAGGCGGTTGGCCCGCACGACCTGCTCGATGATCTCGGCGGCCGACATGTTGCGGGTGAGGCCGGCCTGTCCGGTGGCGCAGAACGGGCAGTTCATTCCGCAGCCCGCCTGCGACGAGACGCACAGCGTGATGCGCCCGGTGTAGCGCATGAGGACGGACTCCACGAGGGCACCGTCGTGCAGCTTCCAGAGGAACTTGATGGTGTCGCCGCGATCGGTCTCGAGCCGTCGCACCTCGGTCAGCAGGGGTGGCAGCATCCCGTGCACGAGGTCCGCGCGGCCCTCCGCCGGAAGGTCGGTCATGTCGGCCGGATCGTGCGTGTAGTGCTCGAAGTAGTGCTTCTCGAGCTGCTTGGCGCGGAAGCCCGGCATCCCGAGCTCCTTGACCTTCTCGACCCGCTGCTCGGGCGTCAGATCGGCCATGTGCACGGGCGGCTTGCCCCGCTTCGGAGACGCGAACTGCAGGAGCGGCCGGCCCTCTGCATCCTTCTTCTGTGTCCAGCCCTCGGTCTTCGGCCTGACCTGCAGCACGGGGGTGTTGACCGGCGGAGTCGCCGGCTGCGCCGGCCGGGCAGGAGGGCGCGTCGAAGTCATGGGTCAAGGGTAGGTGACCGACCTGCACGAAGTCTGGCGCGAACGACCTATACCGCGGAAAATCAAGGAACACGACCCCATAGCGGGAGATGACCTAATCGTGAGAGTCTTCTCATCTACGGCGACCACCCGGTCCGTTCCCCCCGCCCAGGCCGAGCGGGAGCGCCCAAAGGAGGGTTCAGCCTGAACGCGCACGTCACGGCGTCGGCTCTGAGTCCGCGCCTTCTCCACGGTCTGGCCGACGACGCGGACCCCCGGCTCCGCGTCGAGGGCACCGCTGTGGTCGTCGACATCTCGGGGTTCACCACCCTCTCCGAGCAGCTGGCGGCCGCGGGGCGAGAAGGCACGGAGCAGCTCATCGCGACGCTGTCGCGCATCTTCACCGTGCTCCTTCCCTCCACGGACGACGGCGGCGACGTCGTGAAGTTCGCCGGAGATGCGCTCTTCGTGCTCTTCACAGGCCCCGTCCACGCCCGCCACGCCGCTCATGCCGCGTGGAACATGAACCGGGTGCTGACGGCGATCGGCGACATCCACCTGCCGGCGGCGCGCGCGAGGCTCCGCATGTCGGTCGGCGTCCACTCGGGGGTGTTCGAGTTCTTCCTGACGGGCGGCGCCAGCACCTCGGTCGTCCTGACGGGAGGCGACACGTCGCGGGTCATCGCCCTGCAGTCGGCGGCCGAACCGGGCCGGATCCTCGTCAGCGAAGAGACCGCGGCACTTCTGCCCACCGCGCAGGTCTCGAAAGAGGATGGGGGCGCGGCGAAGCCGCTGACGAGCGAAGCGAGTCCTCGCGGGGAATTCCCCGCGATCAAGAAAGAACAGTTGGTGCCGGGAGCCCGGCGGCTCCTGAAGGCCGGGTCCGTCGCGACCGACTCGCTGATGGCGCTGAGCCTCGGACGCACCCAGGCGGCTGAGCGCTTCCTGCCTCGCGCCTTCGCTGAGCGGCCCGATCTGCTCGGCGCCGAGCCCGACCACCGCTGGGCCGCGATCGCGTTCATCCAGGTGTCGGACGTGCCCGACGCTCCCACCGACGAGGACCTCCAGCGCATCGACCGCCTCACGACGCTCGTCGAGGAGGCGGCTGCCGCAGTGGGTGCGACCCTGCTCGACGTCGACCCCGCGATCGGCGGCTACCGGTACTTCCTCACCGCCGGCGCCCCCACCACGGGCGAAGACCCGGAGGGACGCCTGATCAGCGCGGCGCTGCGCATCGTCCACGGCGCGACGGATTACGCCCTGCGCGCCGGAGTCACCTCGGGCCGCGTCTTCGCCGGCTTCGTCGGCGCCACCTACCGGCAGACGTACACGGTCATGGGCGACCCGACCAATCTCGCAGCGCGCCTGGCCTCGCGCGCCGACCCGGGCACGGTCCTCGTCTCACGCGCGGCCCTCGAGCGCACGGCCCGGCCGTTCGAGGCCGAAGACGGCGGCACCATCTCGGTCAAGGGCAAGACGCAGCAGGTCCCGGTGGCCGTCGTCACCGGGCACGGCGGCGCGACCACCCTGTCGGAGCAGCTGACCCCGTTCGTCGGACGGCACGACGAGAAGGAGCGCCTGCGGCAGCTGGTGACGGATGCCGCGGCCGAAGTCGGCGGCGTCCTCACGATCGTCGCCCCCGCCGGCGTGGGGAAGACCCGCCTGCTCGAGCACGTGCTGGACGAGACGCCGCTCCCCTTGCTGCGTGCGTACGGCGATCGGTATGGGGCCGGCATCCCGTATCGAGCCATCCAGACTCTCCTGCGGCCCCTGCTGCGGATTCCGCCCTCCTCGCGCGGGCCCGAGGCCGGGGAGCGTCTGGCCCAGGTCGTCGCCGACCATTTCCCGCGCTTCACCCCGTGGCTCCCCCTGCTCGCCCCCGCGGTCGGCGCCGAAGCCGAGCCGACGCCCGAGACGGATGCCCTCGACGACAGCTTCCGCGCGGAGCGCACCGCCGAGATCGTCTCGGACTTCCTTCTGGAACTGACGACGGGTCCGGGATGCCTCGTCCTCGACGACGCCCAGTGGGTCGATCCGGCGTCCGCGGCGGTGCTCACCGAGCTCATCGAGCGCGACACCCGCCACGCGGTCATCATCGTGCGGCGGCCCGAGCCGGGTGGCCTCGGTCCTCTCGGCGAGGAGCTGCGCCTGCCCGGGCTGGACGACGAGCACATCCGCGACATCGTCGAGGCGGTGACGGGCCGCCGGCTCCTGCCGGCGGACGCCCGCCCGCTCGTCGCGCGCGCCGAAGGCAATCCGCTGTACGCGATCGAGCTCGCGACCGGCCACGCCACGGGCGACGACGCGCTCGGCATCGAGCAGCTCATCGGGGAGCGCATCGACGCACTGAGCGAGAGCGAGCGCACGACCCTCCGCCGCGCGTCGGTGCTCGGCATCCGGATTCCGCTGGGCCTCTATGTGAAGTGCGTCGGAATGCCGCTCATCGTGGGCGGGCTCGGGTCGTTCCTGGAGCTCGGACCCGATGGCGTCACCTTCCGCAGCGAGCTGTTCCGCGACGTCGCCTATGACCAGCTGACGTTCCAGGCCCGTCGCGAGCTGCACCGCCTGGCCGCCGCCACCCTCGAGGCCGACCCTGCCCTCGGGGGGTCGGGACGAGCCGTCATGCTCGCGACGCACTACCGGGCGGCGGGCGATTGGGAGGCCGCGCGGCGGGCGGCCGTCGCCGCGGCCGAAGCCGCTCACAGCGCCTTCGCGCTGGAGGAGGCGGTGCGCAGCTATCGGCTCGCCGTGGAGGCGGCCCGCCGCTCGAGCGACACCGAGGATCTCGCCGCGCTGCTCGAGGCGCTCGGACGGGTGTCGGTCGCCGGCGGCTGGGCGAAGGAGGGGCTCGAGGCCTTCTCGAGCGCCCGCAAGCTGATCACCGACACCGTGGCACGGGCGCGGGTGGACCGCGAGCGGGCCTTCGCCCTCAACATCCTCGGCCGGCACGACGAGGCGGTGCGCGCCCTGCGCTCGACGCGCCGCGCCCTGACCGGGTCCGGTCCCGACGGGCAGCGGGTGCTCGGGGCGGTCGCGGTGACCGAGTCCGGCCTGCGCCTCCGCCAGGCGCGGTGGGCCGACGCGCGACGGCTCGCGAGCGAGGCGATCTCGCTCCTGGAAGGACTGGCCGATGACGACACCGTCAAGCGCGCGCTCGCCGACGCCCTCCGCTACCACGACATCGCGGCCGGTGAGCTCGAAGGCGACGCCGCGATGACGAACCTGCCGCGCGCGCTCGAGCTCTACGACCAGGCAGGCGACGAGCTGTCCAAATCGAAGGTGCTCAACGTCCTCGGAGTCCGCTCGTACTTCCGCGGCGACTGGACGACCGCCGCAGCGCTCTACGACCAGGCGCGCGCCGCCCACGAAGCCGCAGGCAACCCGGTGGGAGCGGCGATCGAATCGGCGAATGCCGCCGAGGTCCTCATCGACCAGGGCCGCATCGCCGAGGCGCGGCCGCTCGTGGCCGAGGCGCTGCGGGTCTTCGAGGCATCCGACAATCCCTACCTCATCGCGTTCGTCACCGGCTTCCGGGGGCGCATCGCGCAGCAGGAGGGCGACTCCGAGGCCGCGCGGGCGGACTTCCGCGCTGCCGCCCACGGCTTCGCCTCGCTGGAGGAGACGGATGCCGCGCTCGACGCGCGCGTGCGGCTGCTCGAGGCGACGATCGACGCGGGCGACCAGACAGCGGCGGCGGACCTCGCCGCCCAGCTCTCGGCCCTCGATGGCGGGCCGCGCCACACGCGCCAGCGGGCTCGGCTGGCCGCTGTGGAGGGCCGCGAGCCCGAGGCCCTCGTCCTCGCACTCGCCGCCGTCGAGCATCCCTCGGCGACGCCGCTCGAGCGTGCGCTCTCACTCGCGCAGCTTCACGTGCTGCAGCCCGACCCGACCGTGCGCGCGGAGGCCGAGCGTCTGCTGGCAGGCCTCGGCGTCGCGGACGTGTCCGCGATCCTGGACCGCTCACCCCTCGTCCCCGAAGCGGAGCCTGCCCGATGAGACCCGCTCGCACACCCCGCGCCCCGATGCGCCTCGGCGCCATCGCGGCGATCGGCGCCCTCCTCGTCTCGGGGCTGGCGGCCGTCTCACCGCCGCTCGCGCCGGCCGCCTCCGCCGCCGGCCCGCTGCCGGCGGGCGCCGAGCTGTTCCGCGTCTCGCAGACCGACGGGGGCTCGTCGACCCAGCCGTACCTCACACCCGACGGCCAGCGCGTCTTCTTCACGTCGTCCGCGGCGGATCTGGTGCCGGACGACCCGAACGGCGTCTCGGACGTGTTCGTCTCGGTCGCGGCGCAGGGCTCGGAAGACCCGTTCTCGGGGGTGCCGACGCTCGTGAGCGTCCCGGACGACGCCCTCGCGGCCGCCGCGGCGAACGGGGCCAGTTCGCAGCCCGTCGCGAGCGCCGATGGTCGCTATGTCGCCTTCATGAGCGCCGCGACGAATCTCGTCGCCGCCGGCGGAACCTCTGGTCGCACGAGCATCTACGTCCGCGACACCCTCCTCGGCAGAACCTTCCGGGTTCAGGGCGCCGGCGAGCCGAACGGCTCGTCGTACGAGCCCGACATCAGCGACAGCGGAACCCAGCTGGTCTTCACGTCCGAGGCGACGGACCTTTCAGCGGGCGACACGAACGCCGCCCCGGACGCGTTCCTCGCCGATCTCGACGTGAACGACGACGGGATCATCGGAGACATCGGGATCACGCGGTTCCTCGGCGCCTCGGCGATGCCGGGCGGCACGGAGCAGGCACGGATCAGCGGCGACGGCTCGGCCGTCGTCTTCACGGCGCACACCGATGCGATCCCGCCGGTCGCGGGCACGACAGGAGACTTCGTCTATCGGGCCGCCACGACGAGCGTCGGCACCTTCGCGAATCTCGTCGGCCGCAACGCCCACGAGCCGACGATCGACGCCACCGGCGACACCTTCGCCTTCGTGGACGAGGACGAGTGCGACGGCATGCCCGCCATCATCGCGGGAACCCTCGACGAGAACTTCTACTACGCAGCCGCCGGGACGATCCTCACCGACCGCAGGGTGGGCTACATCGCCGACCCGGAGATCTCGGCGGACGGCAGCCGCGTCACCTGGACGACGACCGTTCCCGAATACGACTTCGGCACCCCCGCGACCGAGCTGGACGCGCCGGTCGTCCGCACCCAGGAGATCGGCTGGTGGGACTCCCGGCCGACGGTGGACTGCTTCGGGCTGATCCCGGCCTGGTCCGATGTCGCCCAGGGATCCGGGGCATCGGTGTCGGCATCCGCCCGCACGGTCGCCTTCAGCGCACCCGCGCCTGCAGGGTCGACCGTGTTCGCGATCGACACCCATCGCCACGAGGGTCTTTCGGTCTCGAGCACGCAGGGGCAGCTCGTGACCCCCGGCTACATGTCGTCCATCGAGATCGTCGGGATCCCGCTCACCTCGCTACGCGGCTACAGCTCCACCATCGCGAACGCGCCGATCTATCAGCTCCCCATCTACCAGCTGCCCATCTACCAGCTCCCGATCTACCAGCTGCCCATCTACCAGCTGCTCATCTCGGACTCGCCGATCTATCAGCTCCCGATCTACCAGCTGCCCATCTACCAGCTGCCCATCTACCAGCTCGAGTTCCCGGGCGGGTGGCCGCAGGTGCTGGCCGACACGCCCTTCGAAGGGGAGCTGCTCCAGAGCGTCGGCCTGGCCGAGGTCCTCAAATGGGCCGAGCAGACCCTCGCAAGCGGGTCGACCGCGACGGAGGCCGAGCGGGCAGCGGCCGGCCGCATTCAGAGCCTCACCCTCCGAGACGTCGACGTCGACAGCAGCGCGCTGAGCGCGCTGACCCTCGCTTCGTACGTCCTCGGCAACGCCCCCCTCGGCCAGATTCCGCTTGCAGGCGACGGGACGCCCGTCGAGCGCTGGCAGGCTCTCGTCGACGCCCAGGGACTCGGATTCCAGGTCGATCCGGCGTGGCTTCTCTCGGATCTGGATGCCGCAGGTCTCGACATCGCGCGCTCGGGCGTCGACGCCGTCCCGCTGCGGTCCCTGCCCGTGTCACTCACCTCCATGAGCCACCTCGCTCTGAGTTCGCTCTTCCTGGCCGGCACGCCGCTCGGCGGCACGGACGCCTCGAGCTTCGACACGTCCGCACGGATCGCGATGTTCGGAAAGGCCGACGTCACAGGGCCGATCTCGAGTCTGCAGCTCCTTTCATCGGCGACGGTGGCCGACCTCGCCGCGGGTGCACCGCCTTCCGTGACGGTAGGCATCCTGCTGATGTCGATGATCAATCGCGAGAGCTATCCCTGGGAGCAGATCTCCGCCGCATCGATCGACCCCAACCTCATGGAGGCCTCGACGGACCTGAGCGGCTGCGAAGGCAGCGTGCGCTGCCAGCAGGTCGCCCAGTTCCAGTACGCCTTCGACCCGGGGCCGGGCGAGCAGACGCGGTTCGCCGCCCCGACAGCAGCTCTCTCCACCCCGGTGGGCACGTCCCCATACCTGACCTACGTGACCGGATCGGGGCCGGACTCGGCGCTGCTCGCGACGTCGCCGGCGCGCCAGGTCACCGCCGAGCAGACGCGCGTCCCCCTCCCGGAGACTCCCGGCGGCACGGTCATCACCATCCGGAGCTACTACACGGCCACCACGCAGCCCGGAGACACCCGCGCCACGGGAGAGCTGTCGAGCGGGTCGGTTTCCGCATCCGATGAGCTGTCGGGAGGCGCGTCGCTGAGCTCCTTCGACAACCCCACCCACAACCTCGTCGATGGCGTCTGGGAGAGCAATCCGTTCCCGCTCAGCGACGCCGAGGTCTACTACGAGTGGATCTCGCCGCAATGGCGAGCGCTGGACGACGACGGCAACCACGTCCACGGACCAGCGCAGGACGAGGACTACTACCTGGTGAATCCGCCCCCGCCGGGCAAGCGGCTCGTCGTGTCGACGAACGCGTCCGACGGCCAGCTCTCGCTCTCGCTCTACTCCCCCCAGAGCGCGAACGGTCCCCTCGGCATCACCGACGCCGGCGCGGCACCGGGCACGCCGGTCGTGGAGCAGAACGGTCCCGCCGGCCAGCAGGCGCAGTCCGGTCAGGACGCGGGAGTGCCGATCGAGGACCAGGCCCTCGTCGATCAGACGTCCGTGGGCGGCGACGGCGTCGCGCAGGTCGAAGCGGTGCCCGCGGACGCGACGGCCGGCTCTCCGATGCTCGTGCGCGTGACGAGCGGCAACCGCCAGCCCAGTTCGTCGCTCTACTCGCTGCGCGTCCAGTACATCGACGAGGCGCCCGAGGTGCAGTGCACGCCGTGGACTCCTCCCCAGACGGATGACCCCGGCACCCTGGGCGTGAGCGATCCCGTGAGCGCGGTGACCAACACGATCTTCCTCTTCGACGAGCAGCGGTACGGCGACGCGTACGGCGCGGCCGAGGCAGCTCGCGTCCGCGAATCGCTCGTGTCGCTGACGGGCGACGGCCATGTCGGCACGGACCGCGTCGACGGGGCGGTGCTGGCGATCGACACGAGCCCCGCTGTGCGGGCAGCTCGGGCGGCGCTCGACGGGAACCCGTGCTCGATGACAGCCCGCGAGCGGCTGTCGTCGGCGATCAACGACTTCGTGGCGGACGAGCTCGGCGGCGAGCGGTCGCACATCGCCTCGGTCGTCATCGTGGGTGGAGACGACATCATCCCGCTGGCGCCCGTGGCGGAGAACACATCGCAGTTCACCGAAGTCAGTCACGCCGACGACCTCCGGCTGCCGAAGGTCTCCGACACCGAGCCCTGCCCGACATCCGTCATCGTCGACCCGTGCGAGACCCCGCTGTCGGCGGCCGCCCGCACGTCCCACATCCTCACCGACGACCCCTACGGGCTCGCGACCTCGTACGAGACGCTCGGCGGTCACCTGTATATGCCGACGGCTGCGCTCGGCCGCCTCGTCGAGACCCCCGACCAGATCATCTCGACGATCGACCGCTTCCTCGCCGTGGACGGCGTGCTGACGGCCGATTCCACCCTCACCGGCGGCTACGGCGCGTGGAGCGAGCTGCCGCAGCAGGTCACCGAGGCGCTCGCCTGGCGGTCCGCGGTGAACCAGCAGCTCACGACGCCGTGGACGGCGACCGACCTCGAGAGCAGGCTCTTCTCACAGGGGGCCGACACGCCCAAGGTGGTCTCGGTCAACACCCACGCGAACGAGACCGAGATGCTCCCGGGCGTTCCCGGCGCCGAGTCGGGCAGGTTCTCGGCGCAGGACCTCTTCATCGCGAGCGATCATGAGGATGCCTCGTCGCTGGCCGGCTCACTGATCTTCGGCATCGGCTGCCACGCAGGAAACAACCTCCCCACTGCGTATTACGGTCCCGTGACCGACTGGGTGGACGTCTTCTCGCAGGCCGGCGGCTATATCGGGAACACAGGCTACGGTCTGGCCAACAACGTCACGACAGCGCTGGGCGAGCGGCTGCTCGGCCTCTACTCGCAGTGGCTGGGAGTCACTGTCGACGGCAGGCAGGTCTCGTCCGGGGCGGCGCTGACGTATGCGAAGCAGTCCTACCTCGGCGGCCTCGGCCTCTATTCGGGCTACGACGAGAAGGCCCTGATGGAGGCCGTGTACTACGGCCTACCGATGTATTCGCTGGCCGAGCCGTCGAAGACGCAGATGCCGCTTCCCGAGGCCCCCGATCTGACCCCTGCGACGAGCGCGGGGATCACGACCGCCGGGCTGTCGTTCGAACCCCGATTCGACGAGCAGACCACGCCCGACGGCGGCCAGTACTACACGGTGGACGGCAGCGCGCTGGCGGTGCCGACGGCACAGGGCATCCTCCCGAGCATCGTGAGAAGGCTCGAGCCCCAGCCCGGGCTCGTGCCGCGCGGCGCCATCCTCACCGCGCTCACGACCCAGTCGCAGACGGGCACTCCTGCCCTGTCCGCACCCACGATCGGAGTGTCCGAGGCCTCCGAGACGGCGGCGGGGTCGGCCTTCCCATCGAGCTTTGCGACGATCACGCATCAGCAGACGCCCGCAGGCCCGGTCGACCTCCTCGTCGTCACGCCTGCCCGCGTCCAGATGACCCAGGCGGGCCAGGGTACGACCGAGCTGTTCACGACCTTCACGGCCGAGGTCGTCTACGGCCCCGACACCTCGACCGATACGACTCCGCCCGTCATCGACTCGGTCACGCTCCCCGGCGCGGGCTCGAGCGACATCGAGATCCGTGCGACCGACAGCGGTGGACCCATCGCCGCGGTCATCCTGCTGATCCAGCCCGAGGGCAGCGATCAATGGGAACGCAGGGATGCCGCCGAAGTGGTCGTCAAGAACCCGGACGGCACGGTTGCCGAGCGCTACTGGAAGGTGGCGCCCCCCGCCGGCTCGTTCCGCTGGATGGCGCAGGTCATCGACTCGGGCGGGAACGTCACGGTCGACTCGTCGCAGGGACACCTCGACGTCGCGGGAGCCGTGGCCCCCACGCTCGGCGATCCCGGTCCCGCCGTCATGATCCCGCTCGGCGAGCGCATTCAGCGTGCGGTCGAGATCACGGACGGTCTCCCCGGCGAGCGGCTGGTTGGGTCGACGACGGTGACGGACGCCGCAGGCAGCCTCATCTCATCGGCGCCGGCCACCATCCAGACCGGCCGGGACAACTCCATGCGCGCCCTGATCGACCAGCCGATCGTGAGCCCGGGCGCCTCCACCCTGACGCTCAGGGTCTGCCGTGGCGAAGCCTGCTCCACGGCATCCTTCCCCGTCGACACTCCGGCCCTCGATGAGGGGCCCGTCGCGGACGTGACCCTCACATCCGACACCGACCCCGTGCAGCCCTCGAGCATCCTGACCGCTCACGCCACCGCGACCGATCCGGAGGGACAGGCGGTCACTGCCGCCTACTCGTGGATGCGCAACGGCATCGCGATCACAGGGCAGTCCGCCTCGACGCTCGATCTGGCGGGCATGGCGCAGCCGGGTGACATCATCCGCGTGACCGTCGTCCCGAGCGACGGCACGACTCCCGGTCACGCGGCGTCCGACGAGGTGGTCGTGGGTCGCGAGGTGGTCCTCCCGTCCGCCCCGACGATCACCGCGACCCCGACAACGAGCCACGGCGCATACACGGCGGGCGCGTGGAGCACCTCGCCCGTCACTGTGGCATTCGACTGCACGGCGGGGGCGCCGCTCTTCAGCTCGTGCCCCGCATCGCAGACGGTGGCGGCCGACACCGGCGCCGCCGGCACGGTCGTGACCGGCTCGATCACCGACCTCCTCGGCCGCGTCGCGACGACCTCCGTGCTCGTGCGCGTGGATGCCACCGCTCCCGAGCTCTCGCCCGTCGTGGCTCCCCAGACGGTCGAGGTCGGCGGCACCGCGACGGCGACGCCGCATGCGACGGATGCCGGCTCGGGCGTCGCCTCGGAATCCTGCGACGTCCCGGAGACGGGGACGGCGGGCGCGGCATCCGTCACCTGCCGCGCGACCGACGTCGCCGGCAACACCGCCGCGGCCATCGCGTACTACTCAGTCGACGCCCCCGTCCCCGGCGTGCCGGTGCTGACGATCACCGCGACGAACGCGAGCGGCTCATATGGGGAGGGTGCGTGGAGCAGGACGCCCGTGACCGTCACCTTCTCGTGCGCGTCCGGCGCGGCCGTGACGACCTGCCCCGAACCCCGCGTCGTCTCGGCCGACACGCCCGCCGTCGGCCTGCTCATCGCCGGCACGATGCGCGACGCCCTCGACCGGTCCGCCACCGCGCAGATCCTCGTGCGCGTCGACGGGACGCCACCGGTGCTCGCACCGGTGGTCACTCCGCAGCAGGTCGAGGTGGGCGCGACGGCGACTGCTGCGTCACATGCGACGGATGCCGGGTCCGGCGTCGTCGCCGAGTCGTGCGACCCGCCCGACACCACCGCCGAGGGGGAAGCGTCCGTCGAGTGCAGGGCGACAGACGCCGTGGGCAACACCGCGGTGGGGCAGGCCCACTACACCGTCGTCGCGAAGGAGACACCGACCCCCACGCCGACTCCGACGCCCACGCCCACCCCGACGCCGACTCCGACTCCGACTCCGACGCCCACGCCCACGCCCACGCCGACGCCCACGCCGACTCCCACTCCCACTCCCACGCCGACTCCCACTCCGACTCCGACGCCCCGCCCGACTCCCACCCCCACGCCTAACCCCAGCCCGACCCCGACGCCCAGCCACACCCCGTCGCCCGCGCCCAGCCCCACGCAGACCGGATCGCCCGCGCCGAAGCCGGCCCCTCGCCCGCCGACCACATCGGCTCCCTCCGCGCGGCCGCCCCGCACCGGCAGCGACGGCGGATCCGCCGGCACCACGGCACCGCTCCTGCCCGGGGTGGCACTCCCCGACCGTCAGGCGCTCGGCCCCGTCGAGGCCGACGGCTCGAGTGTCTACTCCCGCGGCTCGGCGGTCCCCGTCATCTTCCGGGCGCTGGACGACAACGGAGACGCGATCGGCGCCGAGGACTACGTCACAGGGGTCGTGCTCGTCTCGTCGCAGGACCTTCCGGCGGCGGCCGCGGCATCCGGAGCCAACGAGGCGTACTTCCTGGCCTTCCCCTTCGTCTACGCGAAGGCGGCGGACGTGTGGCTCGGCACCATCCCGACGGCAGAGCTCGAGGCGGGGAAGAAGTACACCTACCGGGTCGAGCTCGCGGACGGCACCTCGTTCACGCTGACGTTCGGGGTGAGCGGATGACCGTCACCGATGGCACCGGGGTGCCCGGCGACGACGCGCCCCCGCTCGGACCGGGTGCCGCGCAGCCCGCAGACGCGGAGCAGACCCATGCCCTCGCCGCCGCCATGCTCGGCGAGGTGATGGTCGAGATCGACCGCGCCGACCAGAAGGCGTCGCTGCTCATCGGCAGCCTCGGCATCGCGTTCAGCATCGTCCTCAGCGGGATGCTCGGCGGAAGCTGGTCGCCCGCTCAACTCGGCCCGGTCGGGGTCACGCTGTGGACTCTCGGGGGCGTCGCCGCAGCGGCCTCGGTGGTCGCCGCCGCCCTCGCCGTGTGGCCCCGGCTCAGCAAGGGCCAGGCCACCGGCGCGATCACCTACTGGGGCCAGGTGCGCGGAATGGCCTCACCGCAGGCCGTCGCCGACGCGCTCGCCGAACGGGGCCTGCAGCCGCCCGCCCGGACCTACCAGCAGCTGCTCGTCCTGTCTGCGGTGGCGCAGCGGAAGTACCGCAACATCCGGCAGTCGATGGTCCTCGCTGGCGTCGCCGGCGCGCTCATCGCCGTCTCGCTCCTGGCTGTCTAGCCCCGCCCCAAACCCTCCCCTCGGGAGTATTTTTGAAGGGTGAGCACTGAGGAGGTCGCCGTGCGCGACATCCGGACCGAGGACGCGGGCGAGGTCCTCACCCTGCAGCGCGCCGCCTTCGTCCAAGAGGCGATCATCTACGGCACGCCCGACATGCCGCCCCTCACCCAGACGCTCGACGAGCTCGTCCACGAGCTGCACGACAACCTCGGCCTGGTCGCGCTCGCGGGCGCCCGGATGGTGGGTGCCGTGCGGGCTCGGCTCGACGGGTCGCTGCTGCTCGTGGGGCGGCTCGCGATCGCGCCCGACCGTCAGGGCGACGGCATCGGCTCGCGACTGCTCGGGGCCGTGGAGGAGCGCGGGCGTCGCGCGGGCGCCGGTGAGGCCGAGCTGTTCACAGGTTCGCTCAGCGAGGCGAATCTCCGCCTCTACGAGCGCGAAGGCTACGTCGAGACCCAGCGCGTGGCGGGCGACGACGGCATCGAGCAGGTCTTCCTGCGCAAGCGTCTGTCGTCCTGATGGGGCGGAGCCATGGATGCTGCGATTCACGCTGAGCTCGCCGAACTGAGGCGACGCGCCTTCGGGTTGCACCCCGACATCGAGGGCGATCCGGTCGCGACGGCGCGCCTGGTCGATCTCGAGCAGCTCGTCCTCGTCGAGCACGCGGCAGCGTTCGCCGCCGAGAGCGGGGGACGCCTCCCCTGGGATGCGCCGGTCGGCGCGGGGACCGACTCGCGCCCGTCGCCCCTTGTCGTCGGGTCCATGGATGCCGAGCGGGGCGAGGCCCCCACCTTCCCGCCGGACGCCAGGCGGGGCGAGACTGCCACCTTTCCGCCGGATGCCGGGCGGGGCGAGACTGCCACCTTCCCGCCGGATGCTTCCGCCCCTCGCCGACCGCGCGCGCGACGCCGCGACGGCTGGGCGGCCGCTGCCGCGGCGGCGGTGGTCGCGACGGCGGTCGTCGTCGCCACTCCTGTCACCCCCTCAGCGCCGGCCGGAGGCGACGTCACGATAGAACCGGCCGGCTCGGCCTACAGCATCACGCGGGATGCCGACGCGCGGGTGCTGCTGGAGATCCCCTTCGGGCCGTGGATCAACACCACCACCTCCGCCGAGGAAGTGCTGTGGCTCTTCCCGACGACCGACGAGATCGAATGGACCGTCCCCCTCGGCGAGTACTACGGCTGGCAGATCTGGATCGGGGGCACCGACGACCAGCCTGAGAAGCAGCAGTGCCTGCTCGCCCTCCATGGCGGGGTGGCGAGGGCGCGGTGCATCCCCGCGGCGCTCCGTCCCTTCAGCGCGCTCGTCGTGACGCTCCCCTACCGCGCCATCGACGCCGACGAGCGGCCGCCGGGCTTCACGCCGGGTGAGCGCATCGGGTTCTGGTGGCGGTCGGAGGACGCGGTCACGGTGCTCCGCGCGCCCGCGAGCACCCAAGACCGAGGGTGAGCCCGGCAGCCCACTATCGTTTCACCGTGGTCCCCCTCGAGAACCTGCTCGCCTTCACGCTGGCGGCTCTCGTGCTCATCGTGATCCCGGGGCCGAGCGTCCTCTTCACGATCGGACGAGCACTCGCCCTCGGACGCACCGGGGGCCTGCTGAGCGTGCTCGGCAATGCGCTGGGCCTCCTCCCGGTGATCCTCGCCGTGGCCCTCGGCGTCGGCGGGATCGTCGCGCAGTCGGTCGTGCTGTTCACGATCGTCAAGATCGCCGGCTCGGTCTACCTCGTCTATCTCGGCATCCAGGCGATCCGCCACCGAGACAGGGCCGCCACGGCGGCGACCGACGGAAGCCCGCCACGGTCGGCGTGGCGGCAGCTGGGCGAGGGGTTCGCGGTCGGCATCACCAACCCGAAGACCATCGCGTTCTTCGTGGCCGTGCTCCCCCAGTTCGTCGATCTCGAGGCGGGGTCGGTGCCGCTGCAGATGATCGAACTGGGACTCGTGTTCTTCGCGATCGCCCTTGTCTCCGACGGGGTGTGGGCACTCGTCGCAGCAGCCGCCCGCGACTGGTTCGGCCGCTCCCCTCGCCGAATCGCGACGCTGTCCGCCATCGGCGGCGGGCTCATGATCATCCTCGGGGTGATCCTGCTGCTCGCCGGCTCCTCCCACTGAGGCCCGCGAGAACCGCGGGTCAGTCGAGGAAGATGTCGGGGAACAGCTCTTCGTCAGGCGTGCCGGGAACCGCCGCGTAGCCGGAGAAGTCGGTGATGCCGGCATCCGTGAGCACGTCCTCGACGATGAGCGTCTGCCCCGTGTACTCGCGGGCGGGCTTGATGAGGACCTCGTACGCCGCGTCGGCATAGATGTCGGCGGTTCGACTCGCCTTCATCATCCGGTCGCCGCCGAGCGCGAACAGTACCGCGGCCGTCGCGATCGTCGTGCGCGGCCAGAGGGTGTTGGCCGCGATGCCGTCCTTCGCGAACTCTGCGGCAAGGCCGAGCGTCGCCATCGTCATGCCGTACTTCGCGAGGGTGTAGCCGGTGTGCGCGCCGAGCCACTTCGGCGAGAGGTTCAGCGGCGGCGACAGCGACAGGATGTGCGGGTTGGCACTGTCGCGCAGGATCGGGACGGCCGCGCGCGAGAGCAGGAAGGTCCCGCGCACGTTGACGCCCTGCATGAGGTCGTACTTCTTCGCGGCGAGCTCCATGGAGCCGGACAGATCGATGACGCTGGCGTTGTTGACGACGATGTCGATGCCGCCGAACTCGCCCTGCGTCTCCAGGACCGCCCGTGTGATGTCATCGTCGTTGCGCACATCGCCGACGATCGGGAGGGCCCGGCCTCCGGCATCCCGGATCTGCTGCGCGGCGGTGTGCACCGTGCCCTCGAGCTTGGGATGCGGGGTGTCGGTCTTCGCGAGCAGGGCGATGTTGGCGCCGTCGCGCGCCGCACGCAGGGCGATCGCCAGGCCGATGCCGCGGCTGCCGCCGGACATGAGGATCGTCTTGCCGGCGAGCGAAGCCGGTCGCGTCAAGGGGTCGGTCATGGTGTGAGCCTTTCGTTGGCGGTGATAGCCCGTGCTGTCACCGAAAGCACCCGCCGCTCGCGCGGATGACGCGGGCTCTCGGTGAGAGCACGGGCTAACGTCAGGATGAGCGCGCGGACTTGGCCGACGCCGCCGCGAACGCGGCGACCCGGGCGCGGGATTCAGCGGTGTCGAAGCGGGCGCCGATCGACGCAGCCTCGTCGGCGAGGTTCGCCTCGAACGGCCGGTCCGCTCCGGTGCGGATCAGCCGCTTGGCCTGCCCGAACGCCCCGGTGGCGTTGTCGAGCCAGAACCGGGCGACCGCCTCGGCGCGCGACGCCACCTCGGCCGCCGGCACGACCTCGGTGACGAGCCCCCAGTCCAGCGCCGTGGCGGCGTCGATCGCGGTGTCCTGCAGCAGCAGCGCAAGCGCGCGGCGCTGGCCGATCGCGGCGGGCAGCAGCGTCGAGACTCCGAGGTCCGGCGTCAGGCCGATGTTGGCGTACCTGCTGACGAACCTCGACGAGTCCGACGCCACGATGTAGTCCGCGGTCAGCATGAGCCCGAGACCCCCGCCCGCCACCGCGCCCTGCACGGCGGCGACGATGGGCTTGTCGGACTGGACGAAGGTGCGGATGCCGTCGTGGATGACGTGCGCCGCCGCAGTGACATCCGCGCCGGTGGCCTGCGAGGTCGCCATCGCGATGACGTCGCCGCCCGCGCAGAAGGCCGGGCCCGCAGCATCCAGGATGATCGCTCCGACCGCGGGATCGGACGTCAGCTCGTGGGCGACATCGCGCCACCGCTCGCCCATCGCGAAGTCCATCGCGTTGAGGGATGCGGGTCGGTTGAAGGTCACGCGAGCGAGTGCACCCTCGCGCGAGATGAGGATCGAGTCGGTCATGCGTAGGTCCTTTCCTGGTGTCCTGCGGCGCAACTCCGTCGATCCGCGTGAGCGGGCACGCGGGCGCCCCGAATTCCCGCGGTCTCCGGGAACGGAGCGTGTCGGCGTGAAGGAGTTCTGCAGGCCCGCGGCGAGGTCATTTCGGCGCCATGCGGATCGCGCCGTCGAGGCGGATCGTCTCGCCGTTGAGATACCCGTTGTCGATGATCGAGAGCACGAGCTTCGCGTACTCGTCGGGTCGCCCGAGGCGCTGCGGGTACGGCACCTGCTCGCCGAGCGAGTCCTGCGCCGCCTGGGGGAGCCCGGCGAGCATGGGGGTCTCCATGATGCCCGGCGCGATCGTCAGCACCCGGATGCCGTAGCGCGCGAGCTCGCGCGCGATGGGCAGCGTCATGGCGTGCACCCCGCCCTTGCTCGCCGAGTAGGCCGGCTGCCCGATCTGGCCGTCGAACGCCGCGACGCTCGCCGTGCTCACGATGACCCCGCGGTCGCCGCCCTCGGTCGGCTCGGTCCTGACGATGGCGGCAGATGCCTGGGCGATGACGTTGTAGGTGCCCACGAGGTTGATCCGCACGATCCGCTCGAAGTCCGCGAGCGGCGACGGATTGCCTTCGCGGTCGAGGACCTTCGCGGGGGGAGCGATGCCCGCGCAGTTGACGACCACACGCAGGGGACCGGCTTCGGATGCCTGCGCCACGGCCGCGGCGACCTGCTCGGGGTCGGTGACATCAGCGGCCGCGAAGGACCCGCCCAGCTCCTCCGCGACGGAGGCTCCGGCTGAGGCAGGCAGGTCGACGATGGTGACCGCGGCTCCCGCTTCTGCCAGCCTTCGCGCCGTCGCGAGTCCCAGTCCGCTGGCCCCGCCCGTCACGAGGGCTGCTGCGCCCGAGATGTCCATACGTTCTCCTTCGAACCGGCTGTTCTGGCATTCAGTTCCAGCATAGGCGGGACTGCGTCTCACCTCAGTGCCGACGACTGCCACCAGGCTAGCCCGGGATGCCCGCCCGGTGGGAGACCGCGCTCGGCGGCGCCGATCGCTGGGCGGATCAGGCGTGGCGACGATGAGCACGGCATGGAACTATGGACCGGGATGGGAGGCCGACCTCCTCGCGGCCTATGGCATCGAGCCTGACCCTGAGCGCATGGACTTCTACCGAAAGCTCTGGAACGCGACATGACTCCGATCCGCACCGGCGACCTCCGCACGATCGACGGCGAGCCGAACCTCGTCATCACGCGCACCTTCGGCTCGCCCGCCGAGTCGGTGTGGCAGACGATGACCGACACGCACTGGCTGCGCGACTGGATCGGCTACTGGGAGGGCGATCCGACCACCGGCCACGTGTCGTTCTTCATGACCGCCGAGAGCGACGACCCCGAGCCGCAGCGGTACACGATCGTCGAATGCGATCGGCCCCGCCGGTTCGCCGGCATCGCCGGCGAGCAGGCCGGCGCGTGGCGGCTGTGGTTCGAACTCGACGAGGTCGCCGCCGTCACGACGCTGAGGTTCGGGCAGATCCTCGCACCCGGCGACGATCTCGGGTCGATCGGCCCGGGGTGGGAGTACTACCTCGACCGCGCCCAGGAGGTCCATGAGGGCCGGGATGCTGCTGCCGTGGCCTGGGATGACTACTTCCCGGCGCTGCGCGACGAGTACGCCGGTCTGTCGCCGCAGCCCGAGGTCTAGCCGCCAGCCTGAAGCCGGCCCCGAGGTCTAGCCGCGAGCCTGAAGCCGGCCCCGAGCCCGAAGCCGGCCCCGAGCCTGAAGCCGGCCCCGAGCCTGAAGCCGGCCCCGAGCCCGATGCCGGCCCCGAGCGCGAAGCAGGCCGCGAGCCGCCGGCTTCACCCCGGCCCGATGATGAAGTTCCACGTGCCCGCCGCGAGCGCTGCGGCGACCGCGACGGTCGAGATCGCGGCAGCGATGGCCATCAGCATCCATTCCCGCCAGCCGAACGCCGACTCGCGAGCCCAGGTGCGTGCGCCCGGCGCGCCGAAGCCGCGCGCCTCCATCGACGTCGCGAGCTTCGATCCGCGCCGGATCGAGAGCACGAGCAGCGCGAACGCCATCCCCAGGAAGCGCCGGATGCGCCCGCGGTCGGCGACCCCGCGTGCGCGCCGCGCGAGCTCGAGCGCCCGCCAGTCGTCCATGAAGAGCCCGACCATGCGCAGCCCGGCGAGCGCGCCGAGCACGAAGCGGGCGGGCAGCCGCAGCACCTGAGCGAGTCCATCGGCCAGATCGGTCGGGTCCACCGTCACGAACAGCACGACCGACGGCAGGGCGATCGCCAGCACACGCAGGAGCGTCGCGACGGCGAGCTCGATCGATCCCTCGCTGATCTGCACGAGGAACCAGTCGACGTAGACCTCACCCGATGTCTGCCCGTAGAGCGCGATGGTCAGCGCGGTGAGCGGTGCGGCGACCCACACCGGCCACGTCCGCAGCCAGAACTCCCGCCATCCGATCCCCGCGAACGGGAAGAGCAGGCACTCCAGCACGAGTGCGACCAGCGCCGAGACCCAGTCGAGCGTCAGCACGAGCGGCAGGGCGATGAGCGTGCTCGCACCGAGCTTCGCCACCGGGTTCAGGCGCGCAACCACTCCGGTGCGAGCGCGCGAATCGAGAAGGGTCATGCGGATGCCGCCATCTCGAGCACACGCGCGCGGAGGGCCTGCACGACATCCAGGTCGTGGGTGATGGTGACGATCGCCGAGCGCTCGTCGCCGTCGAGTCCGTCGCGGAGTCCGGCGAGAAGGGCGACGAGCTCAGCCCACGTGCGCGCGTCCTGGCCGAAGGTCGGCTCATCCAGCACGAGCACGCGGGGCCTCGTGGCGATCGCCGCCGCGACCGTGAGGCGCCGCTTCTCCCCGCCCGAGAGCGTGAAGGGATTCGCCTCCGCCAGGCGGTCGAGACGCAGCCGGACCAGCAGCTCGTCGATGCGCTCCGAGGTCTGCGCCGCGTCGAGCCCGAGGGCGCGCGGCCCCACCTCGAGCTCGTCACGCACGGTCCGAGCGAGGAGCTGGTGCTCGGGGTCCTGGAAGACCGTGCCGATGCGTGTGAGCAGCTGACGCGAGCGCCATCGGATGGGCGTGGCCCCGGCATCCCCTGCTAGTGCGGGGGTCGCAACGAGCTCGCCTGCGGCGGGTTTCAGCAGCCCTGCCAGGGTCAGCCCGAGTGTCGACTTGCCGGCCCCGTTCGGGCCGGTGACCGCCAGCACCTCACCCGGGCGCACGGCGAGATCGATGCCTTCGGCGACGGGATGACCCTGCACCCGCGCGACCGCCAGCCCGCGGGCTGCCAGAAGCGTCTCGCCGGCTGCCGCGGCGGGCGCCGGCGGCACGGCGGGCGGGATGCCGGGCACCCAGACCCCCTGGGCGGCCAGCCGCGCACCCTCGCGGACGAGCACGTCAGCGGGCGCGCCGTCGGCGACCACTCCCCCCTCGCCGAGGACGATCACCCGTGAGACGAGAGGGAGCCAGACATCCACCCGGTGCTCGACCACGACCAGGGTCGCGGGATGCCGCTGCAGCAGACGGTCGACGGCTCCGCGCACTTCGGCTATCCCCGCGGGATCGAGGTTCGCCGTCGGCTCGTCGAGCAGCAGCAGGCCGGGCCGCATGGCGAGAGCGCCCGCGAGCGCGAGGCGCTGCTTCTGGCCGCCCGACAGGGCCTTGGTCGGCCGGTCGAGCGGCACATCGAGCCCCACATCGTCGAGCGCCTCCTGCACTCGCGGCCAGATCTCCGCTCGCGGCACCCCGAGGTTCTCGCAGCCGAAGGCGACGTCGTCGCCCACCCGTGCGAGGACGACCTGGGCGTCAGGGTCCTGCAGGACGAGTCCCGAGATCCCCCGAGCGGATGCCGCGGCCCGGCCGGCCACGAGCAGCTCGCCGGCTGCCTCACCGTCGTCGTCCCCGCCGAGCACTCCGGCGAGGCCCTGCAGCAGCGTCGACTTGCCCGAGCCTGATGCGCCGAGCAGCAGCACCCGCTCGCCCGGTTCGATGCGGAACGAGGCATCCCGGATCGCCCATGCCCTTCTGCTGGCGTGCCGCCATCCCCAGCCCCGCGCCTCGACGGCGGCCGGTGATGCTGCGGACGAGGTCACGCTAGACGCGCACGCGGGACTCGCGACCCGACGCGAAGCGATCGAGGGCTCCGGTCGAGGCGAGCCCCCGGGTGAGCACCCACGGGAGGGCCCCCGCGATGAGCGCACCCGAGATGACGGTGCTGATGAGGTAGGTGACGGTGAAGGCGAGGTCGGCGCCCGCGTACCAGAGCACCAGGTTGTTCAGTCCGCCCGCGAGCGCGGCGGCCGCGCCCGCGAGGATCGCCACGGGGAGGTTCCACAGCCGGTAGGCGAAGATGAGGAAGACGAGCTCGGCGCCGAGGCCCTGGATGAGCCCGGCTTCGATGGTGAGCGCCGCGCCCCAGGTGTTGCCGATGAGGGTGATGGCCGAGACGGCAGCCGCGATGACCTCGGTGTAGATCGCCGCACCCGGCTTGCGGATGATGAGCGCACCCAGCACCCCGGCGAACAGCCACGGGCCGTCCAGGAGCCCCTGGAGTCCCGGGAGGAGGGGCTCGAGCAGCGCGCTCGGACCGCGATACGCGATGTTCCAGAGCAGGAACACGAGGCCCGACGCGACGCCGAGGACACTGGCGACGACGATGTCGACGACCCTCCACCGGAAGTTCCGGGTGGGCGCCGGAGCAGTCTCGACGGCAGACGTGGAAACGTTCATTTCTCTCCTCCCTGCGCTGGCATGATCCAGATCAGGTTCGACGGTCGAAGCGTGGTCGCTTCCTCTCAGCCCGGCACACCGGACTCCCGTGGTTGTAGGAAGATCATAGTCCAGCCCGGCGCGGTATCTTAGGCGAGTGACTCTCGCTGACACGCCTCCGACGCGACGCTCGGCGCGTGCAGAGACGGGTGAGGCGCCGGTGCAGGAGTCTGATCAGCCGCCCTTCGACGAGGGTGCCGCGGCCGCGCTGGGAGAACCCCAGCCCGGGAAGCCGGGCAAGCCCGGCAAAGAGCCCCGCCGCCCCGTGAAGACGCCGCGCATCGCCCTGCAGTGGGTCGATGAGACGACCGTCGCACAGACGGCCCTGGCGCCGCGCGATCTCTCGGCGGCAGCGACCTCCTATGTCGCTGTAGGAGCCGACCTGCTCGCTCGCGCCCCCCGGCGCTCGCCGTTCCGGGCCGGCGTGCTCGTGCCGATCGCGATCATCGCCGCGCTCATCGGCGCCTATTCCGGCACCACGCTGCTCTGGCCGCTTCACGCGGTCGCGCCCGAGATCGAGGCCGTGCAGGTCGACTCCGCGCCCGCCCCCGCCACGGCCATCGCATGGCCGGCCGAAGGATCGGGCGCCGTCGCGGTGACCGGCTTCGACGGCACACTCGCCTCCGCTCAGGATGCCGTCCCCATCGCGAGCATCACGAAGGTCGTCACCGCACTCCTCGTGCTCGAGGAACTCCCGCTCGCGGTCGGCGAGCAGGGGGAGGAATACGCGTTCACGTCGGCCGATCGCTCTCGCTACTGGGGGTACCGCTCGCGTGGGGAGTCGGCCCTCGACGTCCCGGTCGGTGGCACCCTCACGGAGTACCAGCTGCTCGAGGGCATGCTGATCGGTTCCGCCAACAACTACGCCGACAAGCTCGCGGGGCTCCTGTGGCCGAGTGACGCCGTCTACGCCAGCGCGGCGCGCACCTGGCTCGAGGTGCACGGCGTGCCCGGGATCACGGTGGTGGAGCCGACGGGGTTCGACTCCCGCGACCGGGCGAGCGCAGCATCCCTCATCACCCTCGCGCAGAAGGCGCTCGCCAACCCCGTCATCGCCGAGATCGTCGCGAAGACCTCGACCGACCTGCCGGGCGCGGGCCACGTCACGAACACGAACGGCCTGCTCGCCGATGCCGGCGTCATCGGCGTCAAGACCGGGTCGCTCGACGACTTCAACCTGCTGGCCGCCAAGAACATCACCGTCGGCGACACCCCTGTGCGCCTCTACGCCGCGGTGCTCGGCCAGGACGACGACGACGCCCGCGTCGATGCGACCCGTGCGCTGTTCGCGCAGCTCGAGCAGGAGCTGCAGCTGCGGCCCTCGGTCCTGGCCGGGACGACGGTCGGCGTGATCGACACCGCGTGGGGTGAGCACGTCGAGGTGAAGACGGATGCCGACGCCTCCGTCGTGCTGTGGAACGGGGCGACGGGCACCGTCGCCAGCGATCTCTCGCTGGGAGACGACCGCGATGCCGGCGACAGGGTCGGCACCCTGACGGTGACGGGTCCGCTCGGCTCGTCGACGGTCGAGGCGAGTCTCGTCGGCGACATCGATCCACCCTCAGGGTGGTGGCGCCTCGGGCACCCGCTCGAGCTCTTCGGCCTGGCCGACTGACTTGACGGGCGGACTGACCGGGCTGGCCGACTGACCTGACGGGCTGACTGACCTGACGGGCTGACTGACCGACTCGCCGCTAAACGTGTCGCACGGCGTGCTGCAGGCGCGTCCGCACGTCGAAGACCTCGTTGCCGCCGATCTCCCTGGCACCGGTCAGGCCACGGCGCAGCATCGTGGCCAGCGCGCTGCGCGCGATCACAGCGACCGGCACGCCTCGCACGCGGCCGATCTCCTCGATCGGATGCTCCAGGTCGTCGTCGGGAAGCACGACGATCGCTCCGCTGAAGCGGATGCGGGCCGCTCGCGCGACGGCGCGCATGCGCGAGGTCAGGGTCGCCACGGGCGTGCCCTCCACCCCTTCGCCGAAGAGCTCGCCACGGCGGATCCGCACCGGTCCGCCGAAATCCTCGGACAGCACCCCATAGAGGCCACTCGGGCCGAGCACGAGGTGATCGACCTTCTCGTCGGGCTCGCGCCCTGCGGCGACGTCGTGCCACACGGTATAGCCCATGCCGAGGTCCGCCACGATCCGAGCCGTCGCCTCCTCGGCCAGAGCATCCGCGAGCATCCGCCGCAGCTGTCGCGGCGCCCGCCGCACGAGCGCGGGGTCGTACGGGTCGTCGAGCTCCACCCCGCGCCCTACCCATTCCCGCATGAGGACCAGGTAGCGCTCGCGCCGCCAGCCGCCCGGCTGACCATACGAGCGGGCGCGGGGCCGGGTGTCGGCCGGCCGTGACGGGGGACGCCACGCCGGGGCATCGGGGCTGAACGACGGCGCCGCGTGCGCGCCGAAGCCGTGACCGCGGTCGTAGGCCGCTCGCGCTTCGGGGGTTCCGACGAGCTCCCACGCGCGCTGGACCTGGATGAACTGGGCCGCCTCGCCGCCGGTGTCGGGATGGGTCTGGCGCAGTCTCAGCCGGTAGGCCTTGCGCAGCATCTCCTCGTCCACCGTGGGCTCGACGTCGAGCACCTGGTAGGCCGAGGCGGAGAGGGGCGAGTCGAACATGCGGGAGGACCTCTCAGCCCCAGAGCGGGGTCGCCGGCGAGTAGGCGAGAGCGGATGCCGCGGCATCCGGAGCGAGCTCGTCCAGCGTGGCAGGCTGCCAGCGCGGCGACCGGTCCTTGTCGACCAGCTGGGCGCGGATGCCCTCGGCGAGGTCGGGGTGACTCGTGGCGAACCAGAGGACGAGCCCGTACTCCTGGACGAGCACGGAACGGAGGTCGGGAAGCTCGCGCGCACGGCGGATCGCTTCGAGGGTCACCACGAGCGCGGTGGGCGCGAGCTCGGCCAGCACATCCGCCGCGGCGATCGCCTCAGGTTCGGGGCGCGCTCGGAGCCGCTCGACGATCTCGCTCACCGTGTCGGCTTCGAAGGCGTCGTCGATCCAGGCGCGGGCCGACTCGAGCCTCGACGCGGGCGGCGTCTCATCGAAGAGCAGCACGAGCTCCGCAGGATTACTCGGATCCGCGCGGGTCTGGAGCGCCTCGCGCAGCCCGTCGAGGTGCGCCGAGGGGACGAAGTGGTCGGCGAACCCCGCGTAGATCGCATCCGAGGCGTCCATCACCTGACCGGTGAGGCCCAGATACTCGCCGAGCCTGCCCGGAGCCCGGGACAGCAGCCACGTGCCGCCGACGTCCGGCGTGAAGCCGATGCGCGTCTCGGGCATTGCGAGCCGCGAGCGCTCCGTGACGATCCGGACCGATGCGTGGCCCGCGAGGCCGATGCCGCCCCCCATCGTGATGCCGTCCGCGAAGGCGACGAACGGCTTGGGGTACTCCGCGATGCGGGCGTTCAGGGCGTACTCCTCGCGGAAGAACACCGCCGACTCCTCTGCGGCGCCATCGATCGTGCGTTCGTAGAGTCCGCGCACGTCTCCGCCCGCGCAGAGGCCACGTTCGCCCGCGCCGTCGAGCAGCACCGTGTCGATGTCGGTGTCGTGCTCCCAGTCGTCGAGGGCGGCGCTGAGCGACCGGATCATGTCGAGGTCGAGCGCGTTGATGGCCCGTGGCCGGTTGAGCGTGAGCCGCCCGAGCGATCCACTCGCCCGAACGAGCACCTTCTGCTCCGACTCGTCTCCCGGTACGCTCACGGGAGCCACGCTACCGTTCCCCCCGGATCGTGCGCCCCGCCCGCAACGACGCGGACAGGGAGGTGCCGCGTTCCCGCGGTCGGGCACGACTATCCGCCAGGATGGGGGGAACGGCTTCATGACCACGAGAGGGTTCGCCATGCCCGAAGGACAGTTGCTGGAGTTCGCTGCGGTCACCAAGCGCTTCGGCGCGGTCACCGCCGTGGATTCCTTCAGCGCCCGCGTCGAACCAGGACGGGTCACCGGATTCCTCGGCCCCAATGGCGCCGGGAAGACGACCACCCTGCGGATCCTCCTCGGTCTCGTGCGCGCCACGCAGGGCACCGCGACGATCGGCGGTGTGCCCTACGCCCAGCTCAGGCACCCCCTCCAGAACGTCGGAGCGGTGCTCGAGGCATCGAGCTTCCATCCGGGCCGGACCGCCGCCAACCACCTGAAGGTCTACGCGCAGGCCGCGGGCCTGCCGACGTCGCGCGTCGACGACGCTCTCGGCCTGGTGGGGCTCGGCGACGTCGGCGGACGCAAGGTCGGCGGGTACTCCCTGGGCATGCGCCAGCGCCTCGGCCTCGCCTACGCCCTCCTGGGCGATCCCGGAGTGCTCGTGCTCGATGAGCCGGCGAACGGGCTCGATCCTGAGGGCATCAAGTGGATGCGCGGCCTCCTGCGCGACCTCGCCCGCCAGGGACGCACGGTGCTCGTCTCGTCGCACCTGCTCGCCGAGGTGCAGCAGACGGTCGACTCCCTCCTCATCCTCTCGGCCGGGAAGCTCGTGTTCGAAGGCGCGCTGACCGACCTCGCCGACCCTTCCGAGTACGCGACTGTGGCCGATGCCGGGGATCGGGGCGCGCTCTCTGCCGCTCTGCATGCCGCGGGCGTCGACTTCGACGTCCTGCGCTCGGGTCTGACGGTGCGCGGGCTCGAGCCGGCCCAGGTCGGTCAGATCGCCGCCGATGCCGGCGTCGCGCTCTCGGCGCTGCAGCGTCGAGGGCCCGCCCTCGAAGAGATCTTCCTCGACCTCGTCAACGGCACGCGCGTGCACCCGACCACCGCTGAGCCCGCAGGGCAGGCTCCGGATGCCGGCGCCCTGACGGACGGCACCGTCCCCGCCGCGGCCGCAGGCGCTGTCGCAGCGGTCGCTGTCGCCGACGCCGCAGATGCCGCAGATGCCGCAGACGAGAGGGATGCCTCGGCACCCGGCGCTGAGGCGATCCACGGTTCCGACGCCGACGCTGTCATCGACGATGTCGTGGGTGATGACGAGATCGTCCCCGGCGTCGCCGAGCATGCTCCCGGGGATGCGGGTTCCCCTGGTGATGGCGCCTGGGGCGAGGACAGCGGGGACGAGCTCGAGGCTGCGCACTCCGGAGCGAACGAGACTCCGTCACCCGGTGCCGCCGCCTTCGCCGTCGCGAGCACCGGCATCATCGACATCATCCCGCCGGCCGAGGCCGCCGCGGCGGCGGACACCGCCGAAGCGGCTGGCACGACGGCTGGTACGGCCGAGGCCGAGGCCGACCGTCCCGCTGACGAAGCCGGCTCTGAGGACGTGGATGACGCGGACGGCGACGACGGGGGCGTGGACGATCCCGCCGATGCCGACGCGCCCGGCGGTGCCGCTTCGAACGGGGACGCAGACAGCCACGCGGACGAGGGATCCGATTCCGAGTCCGGGCCGGTCGCGCCGGTGCGCCCCGCAGAGCGGGAATGGAAGCCGCCCGCCGGGTGGGCGGAGCCGGTGGAATGGCGGGCTCCCGCCGAGTGGACGGGAGCGATGCCGGTTGCCGCTGCCGTCGCGCGGGAGACCGAAGGCGGGTCTCTGCCCGAGCGCGACGCGGAGCAGGCACCCGACGAAGCCGAAGAGGGCACCTCCGAGGATCTCCAGGGCGAGCCTGCGACGTCGATCCCCGAGGACTCGGATCGGCCTTGGGAGACCTACGTCAAGCTGGAATCCGACGTCGAGGCCGATCGGTTCTTCGGATCCTTCGACGAGGGACTGGATGCCGGTGAGCCGGCGACCCCGACCGGCGGACAGCCTCTGGTGAGTGCGATGGAGACGCCGGCGGCCACCGACCTCGGCGGCTCGTCCCCGCACTGGCATGAGCAGCCCGAGCCGCTCTCCGCGACCGCCGAGAGCCGCGCCACCGGCGACGACAGCGACACCGACACGTCGGATGGCGGCGACGCCCGAGATGCGGACGAGCCGAGTGCACAGCATCCCGATTCCGATCCCCCGGGCGATGCGGACGCGGACAGCGACGACAACCCCGACACCAGCTGGGACGCGGATGCCGGCTCGTCCGGCCCGATCGGCGACCTCTCCCCGGAGTGGGCGGATGCCGAGCGAGGGGACGACGACACGAGCGAAGGGGGCGAGCAGCGATGACGCTCGCAGCGACGACCCGGTCCGAGACGACCAAGCAGTTCACGACGTCGGCATGGTGGGTGCTCGCGGTCGTGCTCTTCGCCTACATCGGATTCACAGCGGCGGTGCTCGCCTTCGTGCTGTCGATGTCGGCCACGGGAGCCCTCGGCGGAGACGCGCCGCAAGCGCCCGAGGACGGCCTCGCCCAGATGCTGTACAGCACGGCGACGTCGGTGGGCTACGTCTTCCCCCTGCTCATCGGCACCCTGATGGTGACGGCCGAGTTCCGCCACAGCACCCTCACCCCCACGTTCCTCGCCACGCCGCGGCGCGGCACGGTGCTGGGGGGCAAGCTCGTCGTGGGCGCTCTGCTGGGTCTCCTCTACGGAGTGATCGGCGTGATCGCCGCCGTTGCTCCCTCCGCCGCGTTCCTCGCCGGATACGGCCTGTCGACTGAGCTCTCGTCGGTCGACACCTGGACGATGTTCGGACGGATGCTGCTCGCCTACGTGCTGTGGGTCTTCATCGGCATCGGCATCGGCGCGCTGGTGCGCAACCAGGTCGGCGCGATCGTCGGCGTGCTCGTCTTCACGCAGTTCATCGAGCCGGTGGCACGGGCGGCGGCATCCTTCGTCGAGGGCCTCCAGCGGGTGGTCGGCTACCTGCCCGGAGCGGCGAGCGATGCACTGGTCGGCGCGAGCGTGTTCACCGGCATGGCACCGGGGGCGATGGACGATGCCCTCGAATGGTGGGTCGGCGGACTCGTCCTCCTGGCCTACGGCGCGGTGCTCGTGCTGCTCGGCTACCTGGCGAGCTGGCGGCGCGACGTCAGCTGAACCGCGCGTCGGGGCCCGGCCTGGCCCAGAGCCGGCTCAGCCCGCAGCCGGGGCCGGCTTGACCGCGGACCGCTTGGGTGCGCGAGCGCGCTTCGCCTCGGCGGCGATGTCGGCGACGTCCGCCGCCTCGTCCGGAACATCGAGACGCAGCGCCTGCACGAGCGCCAGGCCATGACGAGTGGTGAGCACGAGCCGTTCGAACTCGGGATGGCCGTCGAGGTCGATCACGACTCCCGCGCGGTGTCGGCGGATGACCGCGAAATCGGCACCGCCTGTGGACTTCCACGTCCCCATCGCTGCGACGCCCTTCAGGTAGGTGCCGGGGCTCTGCACTCCGCGAAGCCACGTCCACGCGTCATCGGTGAGCTGCACCTTCGAGATGGCCGTGCGCTCGACCGTGACATTCCCCTTGTGGAATGCGAGGAGCCGCTCCGTCGGCGACAGGACGACCTCCAGGCGGGTCGAGTCGAGGAGGAGCGTCACCATGCGACTAGTCTGCCAGCGGCCGAGCGGCCCGAAGGGGTGCGTTTGCTCACAGGACCGCAACGATCCCTTTGTCGGAACCCGAAGATCAGCGGGCGAACTGGTCTGCGGGCTGGGGCAGCGGGAACTTCTCGACCGCATCCAGCAGGGCATCCACCGTCTGCCTGTCGGCCACGATATCGACGGCGAGACCGGCCCGGCGCGCGTCCTTGGCGGTGCGCGGACCGATCGCCGCGATCAGCGTGCCCGCCGGAATCTCGGGAAACTGCGCGTGGACCTGGTCGGCGACCGACCCGCTCGTCACGAGGATGGCGTTGATGCGCCCGTTGCGGACATCTTCGGCGATCCGGTCCGTCACGGGGACCCCGACGGTGCGGTAGGCCACGACGCTGCGCACGCGGTGGCCCGCCTCGGCGAGCATCCGCGTCAGAACAGGCTTCGCGATCTCGCTGCGGAGGGTCAGGATGTCGCGAGGCTCGGCCTCGAGGGCCAGCATCTGCTCGGCGAGCCCCGCCGCGGAGTTGTCCCGGTCGGGCACGAGGTCGACGCGGTAGCCGACGGCGGTGAGTGCGGCTGCGGTCGTCTCTCCGACCGCGGCGACCTTCGTGCGCTCGGGGATCGTCGCGCGATAGGAGTAGAGCACGTCGACAGTCGTCGCACTGGTGAGCGTCAGCCAGTCGAAGCGGCCCGACTGCAGGTCGTCGAGCGCCTGCTCGAGAGTGGCCGGGTCGTTGCTCGGCGCGAAGTTGATCAGCGGGGCGATGACCGGCACCGCGCCGCGACGGCGCAGGGATGCGGCGACGCTGTCACCCCAGGGTCCACCGCGGGGTACGAGCACGCGCCGTCCAGCGAGCGGCTTGGCTGCGGTGTGCTGTGGTGATGCATTCATGGGGTCGACTCCCGTGCGTACTGCTCAGCCAGCCGCCCCGTGTATCGAGCAGCCGACCAGCGAGGTGGAATCACCGAGGGCCGGGATTCTCGCCGTCGGCAGCATCCGCACCATCGCACTGCCTCGTTCCGAGCATACTCCCAGCTTTGCGGGGGCGTCGGCTCGGCCTGCGGACATCATCGGAGTGCCTGGTCAGCGGGAGTACGACCGAACGATCGCCCAGACGATGGCCCCCACCAGCGCCGCGCTCGCGATCACCGCCGCCGTGGCTGTGACCGGCTCGTCCTTCGCGAACACGCGAGCCCGCGCCGCGAAGCGGTCGCTCGCGCGGGAGACACGCCGGGGCACGTTCCCCTTCTCCTCGATGGCAGCCAAAGCGGCCTTGAGCTCGGCGCGGGCGCGCTCCACGGGATCGGTGAGGCCCAGGGGAACGGCCGTGCGCGGAAGCACGACCGCTTCGACTCGCGCCACTTCAGAACCGACGGCTTCAGAACTCATCGCGAACGGCCTCCACATCCTTGACGATCGAATGAACGGGATTCTCGCTCTTGACGACTTTCTTCCACTTCAGGTACCCCAAGAGCCCCATCACGATGGCTGCGACAAGGAGGATACCGAAGACCGTGAGCGCCGCGGCCCACAGCGGCATCCACGATGCCAGCCCGTAGACCATGAACGCCCCGAGCGCGGGGATCGACCAGAAGAGCAGGAAGAGCGCGCCGACGATCCAGCCGGAGCCGATCCCCGCATCCTTCGAGGTGCGTCGCACCCACGCCTTGGCCGCTTCGATCTCGGCGGTGACGAGGTTGCGGACGAGTTCAGGGAGTTCGCCGACGAGGGTGAGCAGACTCTCGTCGGCGCGGTCGCGGAAACCGCGCGGAGTCGTCATATCAGGCGCCGCCGGGACCCGGGGTGGCGATGTCGTCGAGGGCCTCGTCGATCGCGTCTTCGGCTGCCTGTGCGCTGACGTCGGCAGAGCGCTGCACGTCGTCGGCAGAGGTCTTGGCGGCCTTCACCGCTGCGTCGAAGCGTTCCGAGGGCGTCCCCTTGACGGAGGCTGCCTTCGTCACCTTGACGGCGCCGTCCCACAGGGTCGACGGGAGCGCCATGGCGCTGGACTTGGCGAATTCCTTGGCTTTCGTGACCTGCTCCTGCACAGGCTCGAGGTTCCAGACCTTCTCGGCCTGGGCTTTGATCTGCTCGTACCGCTCGCGACCGGCACGCGAGCCGAGCACGTAGCCGGCGGCGAGTCCGATGACGAGTCCTACCTTGCCTTTCATGGGCGTCTCCTCACGCTCGACGGGTGGTGCGTCGTCCCAGGTTAGTCCGGCATGCCGATTCCGGCATCTGCCCTTGACACATCCACCCCCATCGTGGGCGAGGTCAGGCCGACGTCTCACCCCAGAGCGCCTGGCGGCGGGCATCGTCCGCGATTGCGACGGCATCCGGAACCACCTGGGCGAGACCGGATCCCGCGAGCCATCCCCCGACGGCAGAAACCCCTCCCACCGCGTCGATTGCCGCGCGCGCGGCATCGGTCGCCGTCTGGTGCCCGAGCGCGGACGCTGGGCCCGCCGGGTGCAGCCGCACCCGCGCAGACCCGAGCACGTCGGTGAGCGGCGCCTCCAGGAGAGCGGATGCCTCCTCCTGGGCGAGTGTCGTCGCTGCGGCGTCGTCCAGCGCCGGCGTCGCGGCCGGCGAGCCGCCGGCGCCGAACACCACCCTCAGCACGTGAACCCCTGGTCCCGCGGTCGCCGCGAGCCACGGCCACCGTGCAGTGGAGTGGATCAGTCCGGCGGCGCGAGAGGTGCCCGCCACCGGGTAGACGGCTCCGCCGCGCGGTGCACCGTCCAGCCGGGGAGCCCGGACCACGAGGGTCACGACGTCCAGCGGCTCCGTTGGGTGCGCGGTGGGCGGGAGTGCGGGAGCCAGCGGCCCCAGGAGAGCGCGCGCCGCCTCCTCGGGAGTCGCGATGATGACGTGATCGGCGGGATCGACCGGCGGAGCCTCTGCGGCTCGGAGTACCACGGCCCATCGGTCGTCGTCGAGCCTGTCGAGCGAATCGACCGGTGCGCCGACGCGGATGTCTGCGCCCAGTTCGACGAGCCGCGACTCGGCCGCCTGCACCAGGCGCAGCATCCCGCCGTCGATCGTCTCGAGAGTGGGGCCTGGAGCGCGGTCGACCAGCAGGTCTGCCACTGCCCCGCTCAGCGAGCCGGTGCGGGTGAGTGCGGTGCTGAGCCCCGGGGCGACCGCTTCGACGTCGATGTCGTCAGGGTGCGTCCCGTAGATGCCCAGGCTCACCGGCGCGACGAGTCGTTCGAGCACGGCGTCGCCCATGCGCGTGCGGACGAGCGTGCCGAGGCTGCGCTCCTTGCCGATCGTCAGGGGTGGGCGCACACGATCGAGGAAAGCCCGCCACGCGCCGCCCCAGCCGATGATGCGCCGGACGGATTCGTCCCAGGGGTTCTGCGGAATGCCGACGACCGTCTCCGCCGGGAGGGGCGCGGCTCCTGAGCGAAGACCGGAGATCCAGGTCGCGGTGGCTGAAGCCGGGACGATCGAGTCCTCGAGCCCGAGCTCGATGGCGAGCGCTCGCACCGCGCCGGCGCGCGTCGACCAGCCTTCGGCCGCGGCGTCGAGTCGGAGCCCCGCGACGTCGATCGGCGCGAGGGTGCCCCCGAGGCGATCCGATGCCTCCACCAGCGTGACGCGCAGGCCGAACTTCGCGCACTCCAGCGCCGCGACGAGCCCCGCGATGCCGGCGCCGACCACCACGACGTGACGCTCGTGCGCGGCTGCCGCCAGGTCGCCGAGGACGTCCCGCCCACTCGAATCCGCCATTCGCACCTCCTCATCCATCCTCCCATCCGGCTGCTGCAGCCCGTCGTGGCGAGCCCCCCACCCGAGTGCGAGACTGGCGGCATGACGCTTCACATCACGGGAGACGCCGACGCCGACCGGCTGCTGAGCGAGGATCCCCTCGCACTGCTGATCGGGATGCTGCTCGATCAGCAGGTCGCGATGGAGGTCGCCTTCTCCGGGCCGCTCAAGATCGAGCAGCGCGTGGGATCAGTGGATGCCGCCACCCTCGCCTCTTACGACCCGGACGCCCTCGTGGAGGCGTTCCGCCAGACGCCGTCGATCCACCGGTACCCGGGATCCATGGCCGCGAGGGTGCAGAGCCTGTGCACGGCGCTCGAGCAGGACTGGGGCGGCGAGGCGGCCGCGCTGTGGACCCGAGACGACCCCGACGGAGCGGAGGTCCTCCGTCGGCTGAAGAAGCTGCCGGGGTTCGGCGAGCAGAAGGCCAAGATCTTCCTCGCGCTGCTGGGCAAGCAGTACGGTTTCACCGGCGAGGGCTGGCGCGAGGCGTCGGCGCCCTACGGGGAAGACGGTTCGTACCGCAGCGTCGCCGACATCGTCTCGCCGGACTCGCTCGCCAAGGTGCGAGAGCACAAGCGCGAGATGAAGGCTGCCGCGAAGATCGCCGGGGGCGGCGGAGTCTGATCCACTGCGTGTCGGTCTCGCGGGAGGAGAGGGGTAGGCGGGCTTTCGGAGGAAGTGTCGCCGATCGGAGGAGCGAGCCGCGGGATTCATCCTCCGCTAGCCCGCATCTCCTCCGCAGGCCGCACCCCGGATCCCCCACTCCCCGGCTCCGCTGCTCCGCACCTCCGCGGTCCGTGGGTTCCCCACAATCGCGCAGGTCCGCGAAGTGCGGACGGTGGGCGCGGGGCAGTGTGGATCGACGCAGGGTGGGACTCGGGATGCTGTCGCGCCGGCCGGCGGTGGTCGCTCCGGTCACCCTTCTCCGCAAGTCGGGGTTCGGTGAGCGGGCTCTCGAACGGCCTCTCACCCTCATAGGGTTGACGCGTGCGGCTGAGGTTCTTCGGCGGGCTCGCTCTGGAAGGCTCTGGGGGCGAGCCGCTCGTCGTCGCCGGCCGCGGCCAGCAGGCGCTGCTCTACCGGCTCGCGCTCGATGCCGGCACCACGGTCGCGTACCGTCCTCTCGCGCAGGACGTCTGGCCGGATGACGCACCCGGCGACCCCCGAGCGGCACTGCAGTCGCTGGTGTCGCGGCTGCGGAGGGTCCTCGGCACCGAGACGATCGCGTCAGAACCGGGCGGGTACCGGCTCGCCGTCGCTCGCGAAGACGTCGATCTGACGGCGTTCCAAGACCTGGTCGCTGCGGCGAGACGCAACCCGGACACGGCTCGGGCGACCGTGCAGGCGAGGGAGGCGCTCGGCCTGTGGGTGGGCGACCCCTGGACTCCGGGCCTCGATTTTGACTGGGTCGTGCGCGATCTGCTCGAGGATCGGGCGCACGCGGAGCGGATCGTCCGCGAGGCAGCAGGTTCGCGGACCGCTGAGCCGGCGTCACCGCTCGCAACTGCCGCGATCCCGGCCGCACTGACGCCGCTCGTCGGCCGGCACCGCGAGCTGGCGACGATCGGCGCGCAGCTGAGCTCCGAGCGCCTCGTGACGCTCATCGGGCCGGGCGGCGCCGGGAAGACGACGCTCGCGCTCGAGACCGCGCGGGCATGGGGCGATGCGACGATCATCGTCGAGCTCGCTCCGGCGGCTCCCGGAGATGTGTGGGCGGTGGTCGCGGCCGCCGCGAGCCGCGGGATCCGCACCGCAGACACGACATCGCCCGCACCGGCGACGCCGCGGCAGCGCGCCTTGGATGCGCTCTCGGGTCGGGCGGTCCTGATCGTGCTCGACAACTGCGAGCATGTCTCGGCAGAGGCGGCCGACGTCGGGCTGGCGCTCCTGCGGGCGGCACCCGCCGCGCGAGTCCTCGCGACGAGCCGCGAGCCCCTCGGCGTTGCGGGCGAGGCGTTCGTCGACCTCGGCCCACTGCCGGCCGAGGATGCGATCGATCTCTTCTCCAGGCGCGTCCGGGCCGCCCGCGGAGAGGGCGCGGCACCGCACGAGGCCGCCGTCGTGGAGCGGATCGTCCGGCGCCTGGACGGCCTTCCCCTCGCCCTCGAGCTCGCGGCGGCACGCGCCCGCACCCTGACCCTCGACGAGATCGACTCGGGTCTCGATGATCGATTCGCCCTCCTCGCGGCGGGGCCCCGCACATCGGATCCGCGGCACCAGACCCTGCGGGCGCTCGTCGATTGGAGCTGGGAGACGCTCAGCGGAGCGGAGCGCGAGGCGCTGCTGGCGGCATCCGTCTTCCCAGATGGCGTCGCCGCCGTCGACGCGGCTGCCGTGGCGGAGCAGTTCGAGACGGATGCCGCCGCCTTCGACCTGCTCGTCGACCGATCGCTGCTCCGCCGCGGCGACGGGGCGTACCGGATGCTCGAGACCGTCCGGGCGTATGGACTGGATCGCCTGCGCACCGGGGGCGGTGAGACCGACGCCCGTCGTCGTCACGCGGTCGTCATGGCGGAGCTCGCGCGAACCCGCGACGATTCGCTCCGGGGCCCGGACGTGCGGCGCGCGCTCGACTGGTTCGACGCGAACGAGGAGAATCTGTCGGCCGCCCTCCGCGCGTCCGCCGAGCAGCCGGGGCTCCACGAGACGGGCGTCGCGCTCGTCCGGACCTCGATCTGGCAGTGGCTCATGCGCGAGCGCTTCCCGGAGCTCGAAGCGGGGATCCGCCGGTTCTCGTCGGCGGACGGCGCGCTCGACTCCGAGCCCGCCACGGTCGTGAACGGCTTGGCCCTCCTGCTCGCAGCGATGGCGAGCGGTCGACCGGACGGTCGGCTCGCCGAAGAGCTCGGCGACTTCGGACCGCGGAGCGACCGGGTCGTAGAGGCCGCTCGGCGGCACCCGTCCGCGCTCACGCACGTGCTGCGACCGCTCCTGTCAGCCGTAGCCGAGGCGATCGACCGGCACGTGGACGGGGGCCTGTGGGCGCAGAGCTTCCGCATCCCTGACCCCGCGCCTGACGCCCCCTCCTGGTCGTGGGCCTTCGTGAGCATGATGCGCTCGGCGGTCGCGCAGAACATGGGAGATGTCGAGACACTCGGAGTCGAGAGCGAGCGGGCGATGGATGGCTTCCGTCGGCTGGGGGATGTCTGGGGAACGGCCTTCGCGAGCCAGCTGCGCGGCGAGTGGCTCGCGCTCGAGGGGCGCCTCGAGGAGGCACTCGAGGTCGCGGATGCGTCCACCCGGGACTTCACGGGGCTGACGTCGGTCAGCGACCTGCTGCAGCAGCGGTCGCAGAGTCTGGGCATCCTGCTTCGGCTCGGGCGTATAGAAGAAGCGCGCGGACGGCTCGCGGAGATGGAGGTCATCGCCCGGAATGAGGGGTCGGACCGCACCCTCGCCCAGCTTCACATGAGCGCCGCGAGCGTCGAGATCGCCGCCGGCGACGGCGCCGCCGCGCTGACGCAGCTCGACCAGCTGCCGAACGACGCGATCGGGCCCGGCTTCCCGGATCAGATGACCGCGTGGGCCGCGTCCAAGCGCGCTCAGGCGCTCATCCTGCTGAGCAGGCTCGATGAGGCAGCCCGCACCATCGCGGTCGCGCTTCCGCTCGCTCGCCGCACCGGCGACCAGCCGATCCTCGCCGACGTGATCCTGTCGCTCGCGGGCTGGCTCGCCGCGGCAGATCAGCGCACGGCCGCGCACCGCGCCGTGGCTGTCTCCTCCGCGGTGCGAGGGCGGGCAGATGCGACCGATGTCTTCTACCGCCTCGTGCTCCCAGACGGCGATGCGGCGCCGGAGGAGATCCTCCTCGGCGCCGCATCGGACGAGCTGGACGGGCTTGCCGCCCTGCTGCCGCAGCCTTCCGCCTAGGGGAGGCTGCGGCATCCGTCATGCCTTGCGCATGTACGCCCGCACGGTGAGCGGCGCGAACACAGCCACCACGACGACCGCGCCGACGAGGGTCGCGACGATGTCCGCCCCCGCATCCACGCCCAGCGTGAGCGCGCGTGTCGCCGAGACGAGGTGCGTGACCGGATTGATCGACGCGAACCAGGCGAGTGCCGGAGGCAGGGTGTCGATCGGCACGTAGGCGTTCGAGAGGAAGGTCAGCGGGAACAGGATCAGGAACGAGATGCCCTGCACCGACGCCGCCGTGCGGGCGATCACGCCGAAGAACGCGAAGATCCAGCTGAGCGCCCAGGCCGCACCGATCACGAGCAGCCCCGCAGCGAGCACGCCGGCGAGGCCGGCCGCGGGCCGGTAGCCCATGAGGTATCCGGTCGCGAAGGTGAGGATCGTCGCGATGGCGTAGCGGAGCGTGTCGGCGAGCAGTGCCCCCGCCAGTGGCGCCACCCGCGCGATCGGCAGCGACCGGAACCGGTCGAAGACTCCCTTCTCCATGTCTTCGCGCAGCTGCACGCCTGTCACGACGGAGGTCGTGATGACGGTCTGGACGAGGATCCCCGGCAGCAGGAACGGCAGATAGCTCTCGACGCTGCCGGCGATCGCGCCGCCGAAGATGGACGCGAACATCACCGTGAAGATGATCGGCTGGACCGTGACGTCGATGAGCTGTTCGGGTGTGCGCCGCACTTTGAGGAGACCGCGGCCGGCCATCGTGAGCGAGTTGCGGACGGACTGGCCGATGCTCACGTGGTTCTTGAGCGCGGTGGTGGCGGTGAGGGATGAAGTGGTCATGCGCGGCTCCCTTCGAGCGCTGCTTCGGGCTTCTCGGAGTCGACGACTCCGTGGCCGGTCAGGGTGAGGAAGACCTCGTCCAGCGTGGGCTTCTGCACGCTCATCTCCGCGAGCCGGATACCTGACTCGCGGAGCGTCACCAGCAGGTCGGTCACGAGATCCGGGTCCTGCATGGGCGCGGTGAGCCGAGCGGCTTCGGGCGTCACGGCGGCCGCCACGCCGAGCACGCGCTCGACCGCGATGCGGACATCGTCGAGGTCGGCGGGGTCGGCCGGGCGAAGCTGCAGGCTCGATGTTCCGATGGAGCTCTTGAGCTCGTCGGGTGTTCCCTCGGCGACGACCTTGCCGGTGTCGATCACCGCGATGCGGTCGGCGAGCTGGTCGGCCTCGTCGAGGTACTGGGTCGTGAGGAGGACGGTCGAGCCGTCGGCCACGAGGCGGCGGATCGTGTCCCACATCTGTGCGCGGGTGCGCGGGTCCAGGCCCGTGGTCGGCTCGTCGAGGAAGATCAGCGGCGGGTGGGCGATGAGGGATGCCGCCAGGTCGAGGCGCCGCCGCATGCCGCCGGAGAACTTCTTGAGGGGGCGCTTGGCGGCCTCGGTGAGGCCGAACTCCTCGAGCAGCTCCGCCGCCTTCCGGCGGGAGTCGGCGCGCGACAGCCCGAGCAGGCGCGAGAACAGCACGAGGTTCTCCGTGGCCGAGAGCGTCTCGTCGACCGACGCGTACTGGCCGGTCACGCCGACGAGCTGCCGGACGATCTGCGCCTCGCGCTCGACGTCGTGCCCGAAGATCTCGGCACGTCCGCCGTCCGGGCGCAGCAGGGTTGCGAGCATGCTGATGGTCGTGGTCTTCCCGGCGCCGTTGGGGCCCAGGACCCCGTACACGGTTCCGGCCTCGACGCGCAGGTCGACGCCGTCGACGGCACGGTTGTCGCCGAAGACCTTCACGAGGCCCTCAGCCCGCACGGCGAGGGTGCCGGCGGAGATGGATGAAGTCATGGGAATGCCTTTCTCTGAATGGCTTCCCACAGCGTGCCGGTCGGGCGCTGTCATTCCGCTGTCGCGGCGGGGCAGGCACTGTCAGCCCGCTGTCACCGCGCTGTGAGCGCCCCCGGTGCGGCCTCCACGCGGGCGGCGCCGTGGGTCCGTCTAGACTCGGGGGGTTCCCTCGGGGGGAAGCACCTTTGCGATGACCACAGTGGACCAGACGACACCGGGCGACGTTGATCCGCTCGTCCTCACGGCGCCCGCACGCGCGAGCCAGCGCCTCGCCGCGCTGGCACTCGATGTGCTCGTCCCGGTCGCGCTCGCCGTGATCGCGAGCCTCCTTTTCGTGTGGGGATTCGAGTCCGGCGGCTGGATCCTCGCCATCGCGGCGGTCGCGTTCGTCGTCGTGAGCCTCGCGACGCTGGGGCGGTCGGGCCGGACCCTCGGCCGCATCGCCGCCGGGACCCGCACGGTCGAGCGGTCGACCGGCGCGGCGGCCGGGGCATCCGTCCTCTCGAGGCTGGTCGCCGGACGTCTCGGAACCTTCGATGTCCACCGTGGCCGCGACCCGTTCGCGCCTGCACTCTCGCCTTTCGAGTTCCCCGTGCAGCAGCGCCTCGTCGCGACTCCCGCGCGGAGCACGCTCGCCCCCGTCCTGGAACTGGATTCGGGGCAGCGCCTGACGCTGGACGCAGCGCTCGTCCTGGGCCGCAATCCTTCCGCCCCGCCGGATGCCCCCGCCGAGATCTACCGCTGGACCGACCTCTCGCGCACCCTGTCCAAGTCGCACGCACGTCTCGAGTGGGATGGCCGCCTCGTGTGGGTCACCGACCTCTCCTCGACCAACGGCACCTTCGTGCGGACGGCGAGCGCGTCGCAGCCGCTCCTTCCTCACCAGCGCACTCCCCTCAGCGGCGAGACGATCCTCGAGCTCGGCGATCGGCTCGTCACCGTGAGGGTTGCGGCATGAGCGCGGCGACGATCGACCACCCTCTCCTCGACGGCCGCGGATCCGGCTGGGCGGCGACCGAGTCGCGCGCGGACGTGGTGGCGCTCACGGTCGGAATGAGCGACTTCCTCCACCGCGTCGCGACCGCGGGGGACCGGCCGATCGTCGTGTCGGGTGAGCACTCGCGCATGACGCAGCCCCTCGCCGAGGCGCTCTCCGCCGTGCAGGGGCACTGGGTCATCCGCACCACCGACGACGGATGCTACGACGCCCGCACGGGGGCGCCCCTCGCCGAGCCGGAGGCCGTGCTCGAGCTTCCGGCGCACCCCACGCAGGACGGGGTGCATCGCGCCTTCCTTCGGGCCGCGGTGGCGACGAGGCTGCAGATCGTGGTGACCGTGTCGACGCGGCACCGCGTGAGCAGACCCGTACGACTCGGCGGGGTCCTGGAAGCCGCCTCCGAGCGGTTCGCCGGGCGGATTCCGGATGCCTGGGGACCGACCGAGCCGCTCGTCGCACCCTGGGACCGCGACGAGCTGACCGAGCGCACCCGCCGCCGCATCCCGATCGACAGCCGCTGGGCCGCGGTCACCTCGGGCGAGCATCCGGTGCTCGGCACGCTGCACATCGCGCGCACCGCAGAGGGACTCGAAGAGACCACGCGCCTGTGGGCCGACATCGCGGGCCCCGCAGATGACGCGGTCGACGGCCTCGGACTCGCCGCACGCGAGTTCCTCGCCAGGGCCGCCGGGATCGGGATGCCGCTCCTCGGCGTCGCGTTCGCCGCCATCGGGTCACCCGATCTCGCCCGCCGGTCGACCGCCGCGATGCAGCCAGAGCCGCTCGCGCTCCTCGTGGGGCCGCCCGGGGTGCGCGCCTCGGGCATCGATGCCCGCCGCTGGGCGAGCGAGTTCGGCGCGGCGGTCGTCGGCAGTCCCCGCCTTCCCGGGGTGCTGCTGCCGCTCGGCTCGCCCGCGGGCGGCGGCTGGCAGCGCCTGGCCGAGGTGCTCCGGACACTCGATCCCGCTCGCGTCGGTGCGCTCCTCTCGGTCTCGCCTCAGGTCGCGGCGCGCCTGCGGCAGGGAGCCGGCCCCGGCGCGGCAGAAGGAGGTGCCTGATGCCCGATCAGCGCGACACCGTGCTCATCGAGCAGGCGAAGATCCAGCGCATGCGCCTGGGTTCCGCCCTTCTCCACGGCCGGATCGATGAGCGCCGCACCGTGAACGACCACTCCCGCCGGCTCATGGCCTCGCTCATCCTCGCCGCGGTCGCCTGCGCCACCTGCGTCGGCATCTCCTTCGTCCTGCAGCTGCTCGACGATCGCCAGGCGGCCCAGCCGTCACCGACGAGCACGTCCATCTCGGCGCCTTCGTTCGAATCGACCCCCTGGGAAGCATCGTGAGCACCTACACCCGGCTGACCGTCGCCGGCAGCACCCGCCGCGCCGAGGTCGTCGTCTCGAGCGACGAGCCGCTGGGCGCGGTCCTCCCGCGACTTCTCGATCTGCTGGGCGAGACGGGCGGCACTGTGGCGCGGCCGCTGACGCTCGTGGCGTCCGACGGCGAGCAGGTCGACGTCGGGCGCTCTCCGCAGCAGCTCGACCTCGGAGACGGCGCCCTCCTCCGCCTCGTCCGGCTGGACGCGGCCCCGCCCCCTCCTGTCGTGATCGATGTGACGGATGCGGCGGCAGACGTGCATGAGTCCCGCCCCGATCGCTGGGACGGCCGCGCCCGGAGCATCGCCGGGGGAATCGGCATCGCGCTCGCGGCGGCGGCCGCGGGACTCATCGCACCGTACGGGGGAGCCGTGACCGCCTCGTGGGTGCTCCTCGGCATGATCGCCGTGCTCCTCGGGATCGCGACGACGCTCGGCCTCCTTCGCCTGCCCAGCGTCTCGGCCTGCATGACGGCGGCTGCCGCCGGGCTCGTCGTGCCGCTCGGGCTCGCCGCCTTCACCGCGACCGGTGCCCAGGGCTACGAGTCGGCGAGCGCAGGGCTGATCGGCGCGGCCGTCGTCATCGCCGCGGGGTCCGCCGTCGTGCTCCTCGGCGTCGGCGTCGCCCTGCGCCGCCCGGGTGCGGCCGCCGGCGGGGCGGTCGGCGCCGTTCTCGCCACACTGCTCCTCGTGCTGCTCCTGGCGGGAGTCGGCGCGGAGGCATCCGCGGCCGTCGCGGGCACGATCGCCGCCTTCGCAACCGGCCCGCTCCCGTGGATCGCACTCTCCGCCGCCGGTCTCACGCGCCTCGACCAGGGCGTGGCCGAAGGCGAGCGAGTGGAACGTCCGCGGGCGTTCGCGGCGATCGACGACGCCTACTCGGCCCTGACGTGGAGCGTCATCTTCGTCTCCGCCGTACTCGCCGTCTCGGGCGTCGCCCTTGTGCTCGCGTCCGAGCTGTGGAGTGGGCTGCTCGCCCTCACGTTCGCACTGGTGGCGGCTCTCCGGTCCCGGGCATTCCCGCTGCGCGCCCCGGTGTGGGCGCTGTGGGCCGTCGTCGCGGCGATCGCGGGAACGGCCGTGCTCACGCAGCTCACCAGCTTCCTCGCCTGGATCGGCATCGCCGTCTCGGCGGCGTCCGCCGTTCTGATCGCCGTCGCCGTCCTCGCCCGTCCCGCCGCGCACGTCCGGGCACGCCTCCGGGGCGTCGGCAATGTCGTCGAGACACTCGCCGTCGTTGCGCTCCTGCCGCTCCTGCTCGGAGCACTGGGGGTCTACAGCGAGCTCCTCGGCATGTTCGGCGGCGGATCGTGACGGCCATCGCCGCGCGGGATCTTCCGGCCGCGCTGTTCGGCAGCGCTGCCGCCACCCGCACCCGGTTGACGGAGTGGGATGCCGCCATCCGCGGCATCCGTTCCACCTCACGCCGGATCGGGTTCGTGTCGCTCGAGAAGGGCTCTGGTGCCACGACCCTCGCTGAGCAGGTGCTCCGCGTCGTCGCGGCGCGGCGCGCCGAACCGACGCTCGCGATCGACGTCGCCGGCGGTGAGCACGATCTCGGCGCACGACTCGGCGGCGCGCCGATCCCGCCGAGCGAGGCCCGCGCCGGAGCTCGGACGACAGCAGATGCCGTCACGGGGCTTTCCGCCGGAGACGGCTGGTTCACGTTGCGCCCCGGGTCCGCCGAAGGCGCGATCGGACCGTGGCTCGCCGAGGCTGCCCCGATCACGCGCTTCTTCGAGGTGTCGATCACGGACTTCGGCGTCCGGCATCCGCTCGTCGACCTCGCTGGCTGCGCCGCGCTGTGCGACGTCGTATGCGTCGTGAGCAGCGCCCTCCGCTCCCCCGCCGAACTCGCGCGCGCGGTCGTACCCGCCATCGCGGCACTGCCGGAGGGCCCCACTCCGGTGCTGGCCCTGGTGGACCACCGTCGCGAGGGCGGCGCGGTCGCGCGCACCATGATGGCGGATGCTTCGCCGGTGGTCGGCATCCCGTTCGACCGCGGACTCCGAAGCGGCGGGCGAGCGACCGGCCCGGCCCGTCACGCGCTCCTGCAGCTCACCGCAACGCTGCTGTCCGCGCGCAAGGCGGTGGGCTCGTGACGATCCGCGTCGTCCACCGGCCGGCGCGCATCACCCGGCCGCTCCCCGAGCCCGCCGAGCTCGTCCTCGCTCCCCCGCCGCCGATCGGCGAGAGCTCCACGCCGTTCCCGATCCAGTCGCTGCTCCCGATCCTCGGGAGCCTGTCGTCCATCACGATGATCGTGCTGCTGCGCAACAACCCGGTCATGGTGGTGGTGGGCGCCGTCATCCTCGTCGTCGCGCTCGTCGGCGGCCTCGGCATGGCCTTCAGCGCCCGCGGCAATGCTGCCCGGCAGCGCCGCGTCCAGCGCGAGCGCTACCTCGACTATCTGGAGGAGCAGCGCATCGCCGTGCGCGAGATCGCCGATGCGCATCGGGATGCCTCGCTCGCCCTCGATCCCGCTCCCGGGACGCTCATCGAGGTCGGCGCCGAGCCCGCCCGGCGGTGGGAGCGCCGCCCCGGCGACGCCGACTTCCTCCGGATCCGCATCGGCACCGGCGACCTCCGCGCCGTCGAGGTGAGGCTGCCTCCCGAGCAGAACCCCGTGCAGCCCTTCGACCCGGTCATGAAGGGCGCCGCCGCGAGGCTGGTGCAGCTCGCGGGCGTGGTCCAGGGCCTCCCGGCGGTCCTCGACCTCGAGCGCGGCGGCCACGTCTCGATCGTCGGCCCTCGCGAGCATACGGTGGGGATCTGTCGCGCCATCGCGGCGCAGATCGGCAGCCTTCACTCCCCGGATGACGTGCAGCTCGCCGCCGTGATCCCGACATGGGCTCGCGACGAGTGGCGGGGGTTCGACCTGCTGCCCCATGTCTCGGCCACGGCGGTGCCGGCCGGCCAGGTCGCCGCCCGGCGGATCGCGCCGACTCTCGCCGAGCTGGTGTCCCTCCTCGCCGACGAACTGCGGGACCGCGTCGCCTCGGCCGCCGCGACGCGCCGCACCGGGCGCCGCACGAAGCCCGCTCGCCTGGTGATCTTCATCGACGAGGGGACGGATGCCGCGTCGGCTCTCCCCCGCCTCGACCCGGCGCTGGATCTCGCCGACCTCGGGATCACCATCGTGCACGTCGTCGACGACCGTCTGAAGGAGCCCTCCGCCGTCGCGGCACGGGTCACCCTCGCCGATGGCATGGCCGCAATCGAGACACCGGGCACCGGCGAGGAGGCCGTGACCGGCATCCGTCCCGATCCCGTGTCGACCGCGCTGCTCGAGGTCATCGCCCGTCCGCTGGCCGGACTTCGCCTCACGCGCACGAGCGCCGTCGATGCGCAGACGTCGCTCGCGCCCGACGTCACCGAACTGCTCGGCATCGCCGATGTCGACGCGCTCGACCTGCGCGAGGCATGGAAGCCGCGCTCGCCGGGCGACTTCCTGCGTGTGCCGATCGGCGTCGACGACAGCGGGGCGCCGGTGCTGCTCGACCTCAAGGAGTCGGCACAGCTCGGCATGGGCCCGCACGGCATCTGCATCGGCGCGACCGGCTCCGGCAAGAGCGAGCTGCTGCGGACGCTGATCCTTGGTCTTGCCCTCACGCACTCACCGGACGACCTCAGCATGATCCTCGTCGACTACAAGGGCGGGGCGGCGTTCGCGCCCTTCGCCGGGCTCCCCCACGTCGCGGGCATCATCGACAACCTCGCCGACGACCCGCAGCTCACGGAGCGGGCGCGGGCCAGCATCCAGGGCGAGGTCGTGCGCAGGCAGCGACTGCTCAAGGAGGCCGAGAACGCGGCGTCCATCGGGCACTACCGCCGGCTCCGTCGCGAGCGCCCGGAGCTTCCCGCCCTTCCGCACCTCTTCCTCGTGATCGATGAGTTCGGCGAGCTGCTGACGGCCGAGCCGGAGTTCGTCGAGCTGCTGCTCACGATCGGCCGCATCGGGCGGTCGATCGGCGTGCATCTGCTGCTTTCCAGCCAGCGGATCGAGGGTGGTCGCCTGCGCGGCCTCGACACGTACCTCTCCTACCGCATCGGCCTCCGCACGTTCTCGGAATCCGAGTCCGCCGTCGTCCTGGACACCCCCGACGCATTCCACCTCCCGGCGATCCCGGGTTTCGGCTATCTCAAGGTCGACACCTCTGTCTACACGCGCTTCCGCGCGGGATATGTCTCCGGAGCCGTTCCCGCCGCGGCGGAATCCGACCCGTCCCGGTCGGACCTGCCGACCCTCCTCGAGCTGCCGCCCTACGATCGTCCGGCCGTGGACGACGACGACGCGGCTGTCACCCTCTCGCAGCCCGAGGCCCCCGTGACGGGGCGGACCCTCGTGCAGGCGGCGGCATCGCGCCTCACGCGGGGCGTGGTCCGCACGCGTCCGGTGTGGCTGCCGCCCCTGCCGCCGGTGCTCACGCTCGGCGGCGTGCTCTCCACGACCGAGGGCAGCGGCGGGCTCCGCGCGCCCCTGGGGCTCCTCGACGACCCCAGTCGTCAGCAGCAGGCGCCGTGGCTGCTCGACCTCACCCGGTCGGGCGGGCACGTCTCGATCATGGGTGCACCCCAGTCGGGGCGCTCCACGTTCCTCCGCACGCTCGCCGCATCGCTCGCCTTCACCCACTCGCCGCGCGAGGTCAGCGTCTACGGCATGGACCTCACCGGCGGCGGTCTCGCGCGCATCGAGCCGTTCCCGCATGTGGGAGGCGTGGCGACGCGCGGCCATCGCGAGCGGCTCTCACGTCTCCTCGAGGAGCTCACCGGGATGCTGGCCGTGCGGGAGCGGGTCTTCCGCGACCATGGACTCGACTCCCTCCCGGACATGCGGCGCCAGCACGCCGCGGGGCGGCTGCCCGAGCTCCCGAGCGCGGACGTCGTCCTGCTTGTCGACGGCCTCGGGGCGCTCCGCACCGAGTTCGAAGATCTCGAGCCGGCGTTCGGCCAGCTCCTCGAGCGCGGCGGAAGCTTCGGCATCCACATCGTCGTCACCCTCTCGCGCTGGAACGAGCTGCGCCTCAACCTGCAGGGCTTGGTCGGCACACGGCTCGAGCTCAAGCTCAACGACCCGGCCGACTCGCAGATCGCGCGGAAGCTCTCCTCGACCCTCCGGGCCGACGAGCCCGGCCGGGTCGTGACCGATGACAAGCTCTTCGCGCAGGTCGCGCTGCCGCTCCTCGAAGAGGTGGACGATGCCGACATCGGCGATGCGCTCGAGCGCATCGCCGGCGAGAGCGCCGCGCAGTGGGGAGGACCCGGCGCTGCGCCGATCCGCCTCCTTCCCGAGGAGCTGTCGCCGCTCGATCTTCCCGATGCGCTCGACGAGCCCGATCAGATCCCCATGGGCCTGCGCCAGGACACGATGACCCCCTTCACCGTGCACCTCGCCGACCGCGACCCGCACCTTCTCGTGCTCGGCGACTCCCGCTGCGGCAAGACCACCGTGCTGCGGGGCGTTGTGCAGGGCGCCATCGACCGGTACTCGCCGGAGGAGCTGGTCATCGGCCTGATGGACGCCCGCGGCGAGCTGGCCGCCGACATCCCCGACGACTATCTGGGCGGTCACGCCACGTCCGGGCGCCAAGCCCGTCTGCTCGCGGATTCGATCGCCGCGGAGCTCGAGAAGCGCGCTGCCGACCGCAGCGCGGGCGGTCCCCGCATCCTCGTGATCGCCGACGATTTCGACATCCTCGCGGCCGGCGGCGCCGAGCCGCTGCGACCTCTGGTGCCCTACCTCGCGTCGGCGCGCGATCTGCGATTCACGGTCGTGGTGAGCCGGCCCGTCGCCGGTGCGTCGCGCGCGATGTTCGATGTTGCTCTGCAGGGCGTGCGCGACACGGGCGGCACGGCGCTCATCATGTCGGGCGACCGGTCGGAGGGCCAGCTGCTCCCGAAGCTCTACGCCGAGCCGATGGTGGCAGGCCGAGGCCGTCTCGCCCGGCGCGGCGAGCGTCCCGCGCTCGTTCAGATCGCTCAGTTCCAGGCGACGCGGGAGACGGATGCCCCACCCACGGCGCCGGAGTCGCCGATCGAGCCCGCGTCACCCGCCGTCGCTCCGGCTGTGGCCACGCCCTCCGCGAACGGCGACGGGGCCGAGGCGCTTCTCGGCATCGCTCCGGTGCTCGTTGCCGACCCCCCGGCGGTCTCGGACCCCGTCGGAGCCGAAGCGGTGCCGGGCCTTCGCCGGAAAAGGAGACAGGATGCCCCGTAGCAGCGTGCTCCTCAGCCCCGTTCCCGTCGACGCAGAAGCGGTCGCGCGAGCGGCGGGAACTGTCTGGCGTGCCGCTGCAACCCCGACAGCATCCCCCTTCGAGCTGCGTCCCCTCGACGAGGGGGCCGTCCTCCAGGTGCTGGCGGACGACGTCGTCGTCCTCTCCGTCCTGCGCCCGCGGATGCTTCCCCGCCTCAACGAGGTCGGCCGCCTGCTGCCCGGCGTCGAGGCGCCGGAGTCCACCTCCTGGTGGAGCGAGGCCTACACGCCGTGGCGCCCCGAGGGCGCGATCGGGGTGGCGATCCTCGATGCGGTGGCCGCGGCATCCGGGGCCGTCATCGTGCACCAGGGGCTGGCGCCGTCCTGGCGCTCCGCGAGCTGATCGAGCGGCATCACCCTCGCTCGCGGCGGCACAAGGTCGGTGCTTGTCCCCGAAAAGGGGGACATGGGCTTTCGCAGTGATCGGTTAGCCTGAGGGGCAGTCCATGCAAGTCGATCGGGTCGGCGACGTTCCTGCGCCGAAATGAAGGGATGACGACGGATGAAGTTCGCGATGGGTGCGGATACCCTCACCGTGCTGAGCAAGGCCACCTCGGGGTCGAGCGATGACCTCTCGGTCCTGGTCCGGCAGCTGTTCGAAGCGGCCGAGCCGCTCGAGGGCCGGTTCCAGGGCGCCGGGCGTTCGGCGTTCGACCGTTTCAAGGGACGCACGGACGCGATCTCTGCGGAGCTCAAGGCAGCTCTCGACGGCGTGCTCGGCGGCATCGGCGGGATGAACCGCTCGTTCATCGAGGGTGAGTCCGCGATGGTCGACCAGACCCAGAGCCTCGAGGCGGGGTCGTCGTTCGACGCGGCACGCTTCGGCTCGAGCCGCTGATCCGAAGGGACTGAGAGACATGGCGAACCAGAGCGACCGCCGCGACTACGACATCGCGGCATCCCAGAACGCACAGGACAACTTCAACCGCGTCGCCTCGCAGCTCGAGGCGCTGATCGACCAGCGCGACCGCGATGTGCAGGCCGCGATGGCGGACTACGCCGCGGAAGGCGTGTCGGAGGACTACCGCGCCAAGGAGACGCGCTGGAAGAACGCCGCCGCCGAGGTGCGCGGCATCGTCCAGACCCTCCGCTCCTCGCTGGAGCGCAACGACGAGTCCGCGCAGGACGCGCTGCGCAAGGCGCGTGCGGCTGTGGAGTCGATCGGCTGACCGATCGAGCTGATCGATGACGCACTGGAGCATCCAGCCGTCGGGGGTCGTGGCCGTCCTCACGGACGTCAACACGTACGCGACCGCCCTCGGTGAGGCATTGAACGGGTTGAGCCCCGCCATGGAGGGGGCTGTCGTGGCCACGCAGTCCGGCGCGATCTCCGAGGCGATCCAGTCGTACTTCACGCTCGAAGAGGGCCCGCGTCTCCAGGGCATCAACACCCGCATCGGGGCAGCAGCATCCGGAGTCGTGAAAGCCACCGAGGCGTATGTCGCGGGGGATCTCGAGATGGCGGCGAACGCGCAGTCCGCGTCGGTCGCCGCGGTGTATCCGACGCACCTCCCGCCGGGGGTGAGCTGAGTGCCGTCCGCGATCGACCCCACCCAGATCCCGGGCAAGGACATCGACCCGGACGCGATCGAGTCCAACGCCTCCACGATCGACACGATCGGCGGATCGGTCCGTGACAACGGATCGAATGTCCACCTGAAGTGGCAGGGCATGGCCGGCGTGTACGAGGCGCCCGAGGCGGGCACTCTGCTCGGCCTGATGCAGCCCGTGTCGGCGCAGGCGACCACTGCGGGCGACAACCTCGAGGCCGTCGCCGGCGCCCTGAAGCGATTCGCCGCTGACGTGCGGCCGATCAAGGCGGAGCTGGATTCGCTGCGCCTGCAGGCAGAGGCGTTCCGAGGCGAGATCGCCGGGGGCGTGACGGTACAGCAGCTGAACCCGGCGTATCTGAGCACGCAGGGCTACTACGCCACCGCGCCGGCTGCCGGCTCTTCGCCGTACTCGGTCGGTGGCACCACCGCCCCGGCGTCCGACATCCCGAAGTACCAGACGGTCACGAAGGAGTGGCACGAGGTCCAGGAGTACGTCGACCGCAACAACGATCTGATCGGCCAGGTCAACGCGCAGCAGGTCGCTCTCTGGGACGCCGAGCGCACATGCGCGAACACGATCCGGGCCCTGTTCGGCGGTGCTCCGCTGCACGCCTACTCGTCGGAGAACGATCCCCTCGGCTACGGCCTGGACGAGATCCCCGAAGGCACCGAGATGCCCTGGGGTGCGCCGGTGGAGCGGTCGGAGGGCTGCGGTGAGGCGACCGCGAAGTTCGTCTTCAAGGATTTCCTCTGGGAAGGCCTCCTCGTCGGCGGGGTCTGGGGCACCGTCGAGGGCCTCGGCACGCTCGTGCTCGGCTACAACCCCGCCACCGGCGACTGGTTCTCGGGGGACGCCTACGGCGCCGCGTGGGGGAGCCTCGGCCTGCTCGTCGCATCGGGTGCGATGAACTCGGCGATCCTCGGCCCCCTCCTCTGGGCCGACCAGGGCATGGAGTCCTTCGGCGGAGGCGGATTCCTGCCGCAGGAGGTCCGCGACTTCAAAGCCAAAGCCGACGAAGCCGCCGTGAACACCGGCAAGGCCCTCATCGCGTGGGACAAGTGGGCCGACGACCCCGGCACCGCCCTCGGCGAATCGGTGTTCAACGTCGGCACGATCCTCATCCCCGCCGGCGCCGCGATCACCGGCGTGAAGACCGCCGGGACCGCAGCATCCGTGCTGTCCAAGATGGCCCGCGTGGTCGACCTCGTCGACCCGGCATCGCTGGCCGTCAACGGCGCCGTCCGGGTCGGCGGCCTCGGCCTGGGCTCCCTCGACAACCTCATCGGCGGTCTTGACCTCGGCGCCAAGCTCGACCCGCCGCACATCGAGGTCTACACCGCCACGGACGCCGCCTCGGCGGTCAAGGCGCTCGACGACTGGGGCGTGGACCTCAACACCGTCACCGCCCACGCCGACAACGGCATCCCCGTCCTCGAGTTCCCCGGCGGCAAGATCGAACTGCCCGCCGGCTCGTTCGACAACGCCCTCAGCGGGGTGCGCGGGGGCGACGGAGCGGTGGATGCCTCGGTCACGGCGCCCGTCCGGGAGCCGGAGCTCGTGAACGCCGGCGGCGTCCGCGGAGAAACGGGAGCCAGCCCCGTCAACTCCAGCGTCGGCGAAGCACCCGTCCGCACCGAGACCGGTGGCGCAGGCGAGTCGACGATTGTCCGCGACCCCGAGACCACGACGCGCGGCGGCGGGGACACCGTCGACCCGAACACCACGAGCGGTTCCGGAGGGTCGGGCGAGGATTCAGGCAGTGATGCGTCGGGCGGTCACGGCGCCTCCGAGATGCAGGATGACCTCGACGGCGTCGAGGGCACCCGGGACGAGACCACCGGCGACAGCGGATGGGCCGAGCAGGGCGACGGCGCATCCGCGAACGGCGCCTCTGCGGACGGTGGCGACGCCGGCTGGACCAGCTCCGAGGGAGCAGACCTGTCACTGTCGGCGACCGATCGCGCCGCCGTCGACGACTACATGGCAGGGTCTCGGAGTGCCGAGCCCACGATCACCGCCGATATGCAGGATGTTCTGTCCTCCCATCCTGGCGTCCGCCTCGAGGGCCTCGAGTACCGCCTGAAGAGCGACGAGTCGATGTACCGCAAGGTCGCTACCGCGCTCGACGAGCTTCCGGACGGCGCTTCTTCCGCGTCAGTGGTTTCGGGCATCAAGGACAGCGTGCGTTACACGTATGTCGTCCCCGACACCGCTTACACGGCGACGGTCGACGGCATCATGCACGACCTCGTCGCCCGCGGCTACGAACCAACCGGTCGAATCAAGAACTCTTGGGGCACGGATGGCTACCAGGGAATCAACACCAACTGGGTCGACCCGTCCAGCGGACGGATCATCGAGGTCCAGTTCCACACTGATGCCAGCCTCGCGGCCAAGATGGAGGCGCACGGTCTCTACGAGCAGTCACGGCTGCCAGGACTGGACGCCGACACCGGCGCACGATTGGAGGCGGAGCAGCGCGAGATCTTCGGTCACGTGGATGCCCCTGCCGGCGCGAGCGAGATCGACTGGCCCGCTAGGGACGAAGCTGCACCGTCGCAGCCCGACACGACGTCCGCGCGCGGCATCGACGATCAGGCATTCGTCACCGAGGTGCTGGATCGTCACGACACCACCGCGGCGGAGATCAACGACCTGCGGCGGGTCCCAGCCACAGATCTGACCCCTGGGCAGGTCGATCTCCTCCGGGAGCTGCGCGATTCCGTTCCCGACGTATCGGATGGGACGCCGATGTCGAAGGTCATCGCGCTGGACGACGTCGAGAACTACATCGACGGTCGCTATGAGCAGATAGGCGGGTTCATGACCCGTGCGGCCGACTACGACGGCGGGGCGCGCCTGCTGGACGAGGTCGTCGATGAATTGCGCCTCGACTACGCGGACAGCGCGTTCACGCGTCCCGATGCCGAGGGATTCGCCGTGATCGATTTCGTCGCCGGCGCTGACGCTGCGTTCGACGTGCCCTACTCGGAGCGATTCGGCGGCGCAGCGGATTGGCCGGAGCCGTTCACAGGGAACGGATTCACGGCGGCCCGCGCCGACGTCATGGTTCCGGAGTTCGTTTCCCGGGACCGGTTCCTTCCCCCCGAAGGCGCGACGATCTCGATCGTCCGTGATGGCGTCAAGACGCCGGTCGCCGTATACACCGACGGTGCATTCCGCAGGATCGGAGAATGATGAGTGACCCGCTCGAGCGAGACGGTCTCTATGCGACATTTCAGGGGCAGCGGTACTCCGCCAACCGGGACGTCGAAGGGAACCTGGTTATCACGACGTCGGACCCCGCGTCGCGGGCTCTGGGCTTCATCGACCGCTACGGCGTCGGGACATACACGAAGATCCTCGGCCCCGGCGAGGTCACGGACCTCGAACGGACGCGCCACTTCGGTGTGTACCGCGGCGAAGCCGTCGAACTGAGCGTGAACCGGCGCGGCGGCGTGCTGGCCGGAACAGCCGACGAGAAGCTCGCCGGCCGACTCGGACTGCCGCGCGTCGACAAGGTGTGGTGGGAGACCGAGCTGTCGCCCGAAGACCCCGAGCTGGTGATCACGGAGGTCCGGGAGCCGGTGGGAACGACCCCTCCCAGCGACCCGCAGGACGTCGACCGGTACTTCGCGCGATTCGACGCGAATCGCGTTCCGGAGGCGCTTCTCCGACGCCATTTCACGCCGGAAGGTCATGAAGACCAGGTGCTGCGCGACGTCGATCAGTGGAAACCGGACGCGCACGGCAGCGTGTCCCGCGCAATCCTGTTCCCTATCGACTCCGACCTCGAGTCCGTCACCCCTCAGCAAGCGGCGCAGTTCGTTCGCATGGTCGGGGAGCGCCGGTACCGGCCTTTGTGAACCCGACCTGATGACGCAGGAGCGAGTGGCGTTCCTCGATGCCCGGGATGCTCGCGCCGCGCGATACGGCACCCAGCGTCTGTAGGCAACGAGACCATGTGAGCGATCCGGCGTCCTCGTCTCTCGAGTGACTCGGCTTCGGCTTCCCCACGGCGCGCCGCGACGTACCTCTCTGAAGGAGGATGGTGATGGCTGAATCGCGGTTTCCTGCGTCGATGGCGGGGGTGGCCCTCGGGACGGACGAGCGCGAGGCAACTCACCTTCCTTCCCATCGACGAACTCACCGACTTGGAGATCCTCGGATGATCCCGCCCTCGCTCACCGCGGTGACGTCTTGGCTCCAAGGCGCCCTTCGTGCAGTGATGGAGCACGCTGACGGGTTCTCCGTTGTGGATGACGAGGTCACGCTCGACGTCCGCGACCTAGGAGGGAAGTGGGTCGTCTCCAAGACGTGGCGCGACAAGGATCGCGGCGTGGTCTTCGAGGCGCCGTCCACCGGCGATGTCGATCGGTACTTGACGCTCGCGTTCGCGAACGACAAGCGCAACGCGCGAGGCCTGCGCCCACTCGGACATCTCATCACCATCGGTGACGCCGGCAACGCGTTGCCGGTCGACGGCTTCACCCTGACGGGCGACCTCGACCACGGATTCCTCCTCACCGACACGGCGACACGTCGCGCGTGGCGATTCGCGAGCGACGTGGAGGCCGCCCGATTCAGCGGATATGTCGACGTCCCCGTCGAGCGACTGCGGAGCGGAGTCGACCAGGTGTCGCGCGATCTGCTCGACGGTGACGGCCGAGGAGCATCGTGGGCCCGCTTTCGAGGAGACCGGCCCGAAGTTGCACTCCTCTCGACCCCGGTGAGCAGGCCCTTGCCGGCAATGGCCCCTTCGCGATCCCGAAGGCCGGCTCCGAACCGTTCGCTCTGCTCGCCGAGTCGTGCCGACTGCACCAGGAGGACGAACGGCTGATTCAGAAGCCGGGATGGAACCGGGGGACGCCGGTTTGACCGCCGGGCACTGGGGCCGAATCAGCTAGGGTCATCGACGCGCTCATCCGAGAGAGATCCGGGCCCTGACCGAACGCGCGTGAACGCGGCTGCGAGTCAGGCCCCGCGCAGGCGATCCGCGAGGAAGTCGATGAGACCCTCGAGCGGCACGCGCTCCTGGCCCATCGTGTCGCGATCGCGGACGGTGACGGCCTGGTCGTCGAGCGTGTCGAAGTCCACCGTCACGCAGAACGGTGTGCCGATCTCGTCCTGGCGGCGGTAGCGCCGGCCGATGGCGCCGGCGTCGTCGAAGTCGGTGTTCCAGCCGTTCGCGCGCAGGTCGTCGGCGAGCGTGCGTGCGACCGGCGACAGCCGCTCGTTGCGCGACAGCGGAAGCACCGCGACCTTGACCGGAGCGAGGCGAGGATCGAGCTTGAGCACCGTGCGGGTGTCGGTGCCGCCCTTCGCGTTCGGCGCCTCCTCCTCGTGGTACGCGTCGACGAGGAACGCCATCATGGCGCGAGTGAGGCCGAACGACGGCTCGATCACGTAGGGGACGTACTTCTCGCCCGACGCCTGGTCGAAGTAGGTGAGGCTCTGACCCGAGGCCTCGGTGTGGCTGCCGAGGTCGTAGTCGGTGCGGTTGGCGACGCCCATCAGCTCGCCCCACTCCTTGCCCGGGAAGCCGAAGCGGTACTCGACGTCGATGGTGCCGGCAGAGTAGTGCGCTCGGTCCTCTTCGGGGACGTCGAAGCGGCGGATGTTCTCGGCGTCGACGCCGAGGTCCAGGAACCAGTTCCAGCAGGCTTCGACCCAGTGCTCGAACCACTCCTGCGCCTCAGCAGGCGGTACGAAGTACTCGATCTCCATCTGCTCGAACTCGCGGGTGCGGAAGATGAAGTTTCCGGGGGTGATCTCGTTGCGGAACGCCTTGCCGACCTGGCCGATGCCGAACGGCGGCTTCTTGCGCGACGCCGTGAGCACGTTCGAGAAGTTCACGAAGATGCCCTGCGCGGTCTCGGGGCGCAGGAAGTGCAGGCCCGACTCGTCGTCGACGACGCCGAGGTAGGTCTTCACGAGGCCCGAAAACGCCTTCGGCTCGGTGTACTGGCCCTTCGTGCCGCAGTTGGGGCACGGGATGTCGGCGAGGCCGTTCTCGGCCGGGCGGCCCTTGCGCGCCTCGAAGTCCTCGATCAGGTTGTCGGCGCGGTACCGCTTGTGGCACTGCAGGCACTCCACGAGCGGGTCGGTGAAGGTCGCGACGTGGCCGGATGCCTCCCATACGCGCTTCGGCAGGATCACCGACGAGTCGAGGCCCACCATGTCACCCCGGCCGCGAACGAACGTCTGCCACCACTGGCGGCGGATGTTCTCCTTGAGCTCGGTGCCGAGGGGTCCGTAGTCCCACGCCGAACGGGATCCGCCGTAGATCTCGCCCGCCTGGAAGACGAATCCGCGGTGGCGGGCGAGGGCGATCACTTTGTCGAGACGGGACTGCTCGGCCACGGTGGCTCCAATGGTCGGGTGAGGGATTTTCGCGGGATTCCGCGACATGGGGGAGGGATGCCGCGAGAGGCGCGGCATCCGTCAATCCTATCCGGCCCGGATCCGGACTCTCTGAGGGCACTGCGGCTACTCACGGCGCGCCGAGTCCACCAGCTTCGCTCGAATCCACCCCCTTTCGCGCGTGCAAATGGATGGATTCGCGCGGACTGGGTGGTTTCGCCGGTGAGCGATGCGCGTGGTTGACAGTCGACTACGGGGAGGGGGCGCCGGTGGGGCCCTCGTCGGCCGCGTCGTTGAAGGCCCGGTCCCAGTCCTGCAGCTCCTTGCGCCCGCCGATCAGGCCGTCGAGCGACACCTGGAAGTGCAGGCCACGCCGCGCGTTGACCTGCTTGATGTTCTGCAGAAGCTCGGCCGAGACCTCGTGCAGTCCCTCCAGCACCTCCTGGATGCGGTCGTCCGGGTCATCCCAGAGGTGGGGATGGGTCAGGATGTCGAGGAGATAGTCGCGGTTGAGCGCTGCCGTGAGCTTCCGCAGCTTGTCGTCGTACTCGACGGCCGCGATGCTGCGCTGGTCATCCGCGCTGCGTCCATCCAGCCGGGCGAAGAGCTCGGCGGCGTTGTCGGCGAGGACGCCGATCTCCTGCCCCGTCTGCGCGGCGACCTGATTCCCCGATGCGCCGACCGCCGCATATTCGGCGCTGAGGGACTTCAGCGCCGCGATCTGCGTGGTGAGTCCACTCGGGATGTCGTCGTCGGCACCACTCCTCCGACCGCGAGACCGGACCACGCGCACAGCCGCGATGCCGGCGCCCACAAGGACCGCGACCGTGAGGGCCAGGCCGACGATGACTCCGCCGTCGAGGCCGGTCGGATCGGGGTCGGACGGCTGCGAGGAGGTGCTGATCTCGCTCACGGTCTGGGTGAGAGCATCCTCGACGGAGTCGGCGGAGCTCTCGGCCTGGTTCGCGATCAGCATCGCCTCGCCGGTTTCGAGCACCCGCGACCCTGCGGAGAGGTCGTCGCCCACCGCCACGATGATCGTGTCGTAGCCCGTCTGCGACGCGATCTCCGCGACGATCTCGGGACCGGATGCCTCGAGTGACGCGTTGTCCGAGAAGACCGCGACGCCGATCGAGGCATCTCCGATCTGCTGCTCGAGCTGCCCGGCGAGAGCCGTGGCGCCGCTGACCTCGGACGACACATAGACATGGGTGCCGGCGAGCGCGTCGACCGCGTCGTCGATGTAACCGCCGGTCGAGAGCGCGACGGTGATCGGCGGAACGTGCATGGCCCTCCCGCCGGCTAGAAGTTGTTGATGACCGAGGCGAAGACCAGGTCGATCTTGGCCGGATCCGACGCATCGAACCACTGGCCGCCCGTGGCTTCGGCGATGCGCTGCAGTGCGGCGGTGTCGGCGCCTTCACCGTATGCGATCGGGAAGATGCGCACCGGTGCCGCGTCGGCGCCTTCGCGCGACTGGGCGCCGATCTTGGCGATCAGCGAGTCGAGCGAGATCTGGGAGTCGGTGTCCTGACCGTCCGAGAGCACGACGATCGCGTTGATGCGGCCGGGCTCGGCCCGGCTCGTCATCTCTTCGTAGGAGGCGGCGATCGCGTCGTACAGCGGGGTGCCCTGACGGTTGGAGAAGCGGAGGTCCTCGATCGACGACTGCAGCGACTCGAGGTCGGACGCGAGCGGCGAGACGTCCCGCAGCACTGCGAGGTTCTCGCCCGCGGCGGAGGTGATCCCCGTGGTGAAGGCCCACACCCCGACCTCGTCGGTGCGGCGGAAGTGACCGAGAGTCTTCTGGGCGCCCTCGATGGCGCCGTCCAGCTTGGAGCGGCCGTCGCCGATGGGGTCGTCCATCGAGCCCGAGATGTCGATGACCTCGAGCACCGACGACGGCTTGCGGATCTGCGTCCACTGGTCGATCGCCGCCGATACGACCTCGACCGAGGGCTTCGGCAGCGTGACGGCGGGCCCGGCGGGGTCGACGCCGTACGCCTCGGAGAAGAGCTTGCCGAGCGACACGGACTCGTCGAGCGGCCGGAAGCCGTACTCGGGCAGGATCTTCTGGGCATCCTTCGTCTGCAGGAACGCGGCGAACGCGAGACCCGCCTCGCGCTGCTCGGCGGTCACCCAGTCGGCGCCGAGCACCGTGACCGGGTTATCGGACCACATCGAGCCGCCCTCGGGGTACACGGCGACCAGCTTCTCCTTCGGGGGCGTGAGCTTCTCACCGGGCTGAACCGTGTGCGAGTCGGGGTTGCCCTGGTTGTAGTTGAGCAGTGAGGTCTCCTCGACGGCGATCGCCGAGACGTAACCCGAGCCGCTCGACCCCTCCTGCGTCTGGCTGTACAGGCGGGAGAGGACCTTGCCGGTGGTGTCGCCATAGTGGATGACGCACTCCTCGAAGACGCGAGAGAAGTCCGCCGCTGCGGCCACGTCCTCCGCCGTGAGGCCAGACGCCTTGCCGGAGGCCTCATAGGACTGCATGAGGATGGTCGACAGGCCCGTCGTCGAGGTGTTCGGGTTGGTCTTCGAGATCTTGAACGAGCCCCAGAGCTCTTTGCCGACGCTCCCCCAGCCCGCCGGGTCGGAGCACAGTGCGGCGAAGTCGGAGATGCCGATCGCCGCCGAAGGCCATCCCAGCGCGCGCGCCATCGTCTCCGGGACGCCGAACACCACCGGGGTGTGCGTGAACGACGCAGGATCGCCGACCAGGGAGGGGGATGCCGCTGCCGCGACCCGGTCGGTCCACACCGTCGAGGCAGGCGACCACATCGACGGCCAGCGGCGCTCGTTCTCGTCGGGCCAGTCCTCGCCGGACGTGAGGTACCGGGTGGCATCGCCCGACGACACGTTGATGGGATGCACGGTCGCGCAGGTGTCGAGCCCCGCGTGCTCCGGCGAGTCCTTGAAGGCGTCGGCGAGTGCGTCGAGCATGTTGACCTTCTCGGACGACGTCGCCACGACGACGTTCGTGCAGCCGTCGTCCGCGAAATCGCCGTTCACGCCTTCGGCGGTCTCGGGGTCGGAGCCGAAGCATCCCGAGAGCAGGAGGGCTGCCACGAGCGCGAGGGAGGACGCACCGACCAGCCGCGAGGACCCCCTGCGACGTTGCGGGGGCGAGGAGGGTGAACCGGCGAGAGTGCGCCGTGAGCCGGCCATCATGTGGCAAGCATAAGCGGCGGGATGCACGGATGCATCGGCCCTCTCACACGGCGTCGTTCACCGGACGAACGGGATGCTGAGGGGATATGTGAACCACTGACCGCCACCGGCTTTCACCGCCGCGATGATGGGGAACACGATGGCGAGGATCCCGGCGACGACGAGAATCGGGATGCCGATCAGGACGACGGTCAGGATGCCCCCGACGAGGTACGCGATGAGCAGCGTCAGCTGGAAGTTCAGCGCCGTGGCGGTGTGCGCCCTGATGAACGGACCGCGGTCCTTGAGGACGAGGTAGCCGATCAGCGCGGGCACGAAGCTGAAGAGCAGGCCGCCGAGGTTGACGAGGACAGCCCACAGCTTCTCGTCGGAGGGGTTCATGGGAGCGGGGAGTCCGCCGTATGGCGCGGGATTCTGGTACGTCACGGGACAACCCTAGGCGCGGGCACGGCATCCCGCGCGGGGGCTGTCCCCCGCCTTTCCGGGGGTTCACCCCGCGCGGAGTGCGTCCTCTCCGACCTCGGAGATCGAGGTGCGGCCTGAGAGCCCCAGAGTGATGTCGAACTCCGCGAGGATGTTGCGCATCACCTCCCGCACGCCCGTCTCGCCGGCGATCGCGAGCCCGTAGGCGTACGGCCGTCCGAGGGCGACGGCCGTCGCTCCGAGCGCGAGGGCGACGAAGACGTCAGCGCCGCCGCGCACCCCGGAGTCGAAGACGATGGGCATCCGGCCGGCGACGGCGGCGGCGACGCCCGGGAGCGCGTCCAGGGTCGGGACCGACTGATCGATCTGCCGTCCGCCGTGGTTGGACACCCACACCCCGTCGACGCCGGCATCCACCGCCCGTCGCGCGTCGTCGGGGTGCACGATCCCTTTGAGGATGATCGGCAGACTCGTCCACGCACGCGCCTTCACCAGGTCGTCCCAGGTCAGCGCGGGGGTCGAGAAGACGTCGAGAAAGGTCTCGACGGCTGCCCGCGGGAGCGGTGAGCGGAGGTTGGCGCGCACGCCCTCGCCGGTGACGGCGCCGCCCTTCCGTGCGATCGTGACTCCCGCGGCGATCGTCCTGGGCGTCAGGCGAACGGCGGGAGCGGCAGCTGCCGCGGGGTCGGGACCCCGCCGCACGTGCTCGCGGACGAGCTCCTGGAAGACGGGGTCGCTCGTGTACTGCGCGATTCCGAGCCCCCGCGTGAAGGGCAGGTACGCGAGCTCGAGATCGCGCGTGCGCCAGCCGAGCAGGTGCGTGTCGAGGGTCACGACGATGGCTTCGCACCCGGATGCCTCGGCCCGGCGCAGCAGTGACTCGTTCAGCGCATCGGATGCCGACCAGTAGAGCTGGAACAGCCGCGCGCCGGCGGGAGCGGCATCCCGAACCGCCTCCATGGCGAAGGATGCCTGGTTGGAGAGGGTGTACGGCACGCCGAGCGACGCCGCGGCCCGGGAGATGGCGAGGTCGGCCTGCGGGTGAGCCATCTCCATGACGCCGAGCGGCGCGAGCAGGAGAGGGGTCGGCCGGCGCACCCCGAGGAAGTCGATCGAGATGTCGCGGCTCGAGACGTCGCGCAGGGGCCTCGGCCAGACCTGCCATCGCTCGAAGGCGGCCCGGTTCGCGGCGACCGTGCGCTCGGCGCCGGCGCCGCCCGCGATGTAGGCGAAGGCCTCGGCGCTCAGCGCCTTGCGGGCCGCGGCCTCGAGTGCGGCCGGGTCGATCGGCACGCGGGGACGGCTTCCGCTGATCCCCGCCCGGTAGATCTCGGACTGGGTCGCGCGCGCGATGCCGCGTGCGGCGGCGGGGTCATGCGGAGCGACGCTGCTCATCGCGCCAGCCTAAAGGGGGAGACGTCGCGGGGCGGCATGGGACGGGCATCGTCAGCTTCCGAATCCGCACCACTCGGCGACCCAGGTCAGGATGCGGCCGCGCATGTCTGCCGTCGCGGCGATCTCGATGTCGCCCGGTTCTCCCTCGACCTGCACGTCGAGCGTGAAGACGGTGCCCCGCTTGTCCTCCTGCACGGCGTGGGGATCGCAGCGGAGGGGAACGAGCGGCAGGTGGACCTCGATCGCCTGCGTGTCGCCCTCGTGCACCCGGATGTCGATCGGGTACAGCTGGCCCGGCGAGTCCGCCCACGACAGCAGGTTCGTGGTGTGGATGTCGTCCACCACCGCCGCTCCGCTTCCGGTGGGAGCGATGGTCAGGGTGAGATCGGCGGCCGATCCCGCAGCTGACGGCGTGAACGACGAGAACGAGACATCAGCAGCCTCGGCGAGGGCGGCCGCGCGGCACTCCCGGTCGTGGAGCGGCGCGACGAACGACAGCGGATCGGGAAGATCCGTGGTCGCCGAGCCCGAGGCGTCCGCCGTCGACCAGTCGAAGGTCACCTCAGCGTTCGCCTCGTCCGGCGCCGGGCACGTCACCGGCGGAAGCTGCACCGGGATCGAGACCGTCGCGCCGGCGGCGATGCGGCTCGCGCGATCGTGGACCCGCTCGGCGGGACCGTCGAACCTCGGGTCATCGACCGCGATCGTTCCCACGGTCAGCGTCTCCGCTGTGCCGTTCGTCACGGTGACCTGGGCGTGGCGCGTCGCGACGTCTGACCGCAGCTGCCGCAGCTCCACCGTCACACCATCCGGCAGCCCGGTCGGAGACGCCGGGGACGCGGCATCCGTCGCGGCACCCGCGGTGCATCCGGCAAGAGCGAGGCTCGCGAGCACGCCCCAGGACAGGAGCACCGCGCCCTTCGCACGCGATCGCCGAGCCCCTCGGGCCGCTCGAGCCCCTCGGGCCCGTCGATCACACCGGCGAGGCGCGCTCATGCTCGGACGACCACCCGCTCGACCGTGAACTCCTCGAGCGCCTGACGGTCGACCTCGACGCCGAGGCCTGGGCCGGTCGGGACCCGCACGTGCCCGTCGTCGAGCACAGCCGGCTCGGTCACGATGTCACGGTGGTAGAACCGGCTGGACGCCGACACATCGCCGGGCAGGGTGAAGCCCGGGAGAGCCGCGAGCGCCGCGTTGGCCGCACGCCCGATGCCGGTCTCGAGCATGCCTCCGCACCACACCGGGATGCCGGCATCCCGGCACAGATCATGGATGGCGACCGCCTCAAGATACCCCCCGACGCGCCCGGCTTTGATGTTGATGACGGATGCCGCCCCCAGCGCGAGCGCGTCGGTCGCGGCCTTGAGCGACACGACCGACTCATCGAGGCACACGGGCGTCGTGAGGCGCCGGGCCAGGGTCGCATGGTCGACGATGTCGTCCTCCTGGAGCGGCTGCTCGATGAGGAGGAGGTCGAAGCGGTCGAGCTCGGCCAGCGTCTCGATGTCGCCGAGGGTGTACGCGGAGTTGGCGTCGACCTGCAGGGGGATGCCGCCGAAGGCGCTGCGCACAGCGGCGGTGTCGCCCACATCGCGGCCCGGCTTGATCTTGATCTTGATGCGGACGTACCCCTCGTCGAGGTACCGGCCGACGGTCTCGACGAGGGCTGAGGGATCCTGCTGGATGCCGACGCTCACCCCGCTCGGGACTCGATCATGGACGGCTCCGAGGTGCTCACCGAGGGAGCGGCCTTCCGTACGAAGCGCCGCATCGAGGACCGCGAGCTCGAGGCCCGCCTTGGCCATGCGGTGGCCGACGAAGGGATGGAGGATCCCGGCCACGTCGCCCGGCGCCACCGTTCCCCGCCCGAGCAGCGCCGGGATGAGCCAGCGGGTCGCGACGTCCCACGCGCCCTGCGTGTACTCGCTCGAGTACAGCGGCGCGTCCTGCGTGACGATCTCGCCCCAGCCGTCGCCGTCCGAAGTGAGGGCTCTTACGACGATCACCTCGCGCACCGTCTCGGTGCCGAACGACGTGGTGAACGGCGAGACGAGCGGGAGGTGCAGCACGCGCAGCTCGAAGCCTTCGAGGGTGACGGATGCCGCGGGCCGGGCGATGGGCATGCGTTCAGGGTAGTCGGGCCCTCGCACCTGCCGCCCGGCCCGCGATCAGTCGGCGATCAGTCGGCGATCAGTTGAGTGCGCGGGTGCCTTCGGGGATTCCGCCGCCGGCCTGCACGTCGCGCACGAAGTCCTGAAGGGCGGTCAGGGCGACGCGCTGGGAGAAGGGCCCGTACGAGACGCGCGCGACGCCGAGCTCCTCGAGCTTCGCGAGCGGCAGAGAGCCGGGCACGCCGATGACCGAGAGCCGCTGCGGGCCGAAGGCATCCACGAGCGTGCGCACCTGCTGCTCGTCGAGCCGGCCGGGGACGAACACGACGGGCGCTCCGGCTGCGAGGTATGCCTGACCGCGGGTGACGGCATCCTGCAGATTCTCCTCGGGAGTGCGGTCGCCGCCGCGGACGAAGGCATCGGTGCGAGCGTTGAGGACGAAGCGGATGCCCTCCGCCTGGCCTGCCGCCAGCGCGGCCTCGACGCCGCGCACGGCTTCGTCGAGGGGCTTGAGCTGGTCCTCGATGTTGGCGCCCACGACTCCGACCCCGATCGCGCGGCGGATGGTCTCGCCCACGTCGCCGTACCCGGCTTCGAGGTCGGCCGAGACCGGAAGATCGGTCGCCTGTACGATGCGCTGGATGGCCTCGAGGTGCAGACTCAGCGGGATGCGCTCGCCGTCCTCATAGCCGAAGCTGGCGGCGATCGAGTGGCTCGCGGTGGCGAGCGCGGTCGTGCCCGGTTCGGCTGCCACGACCTGGGCCGAGATCGGATCCCACACGTTCACGACGGTCAGCAGAGCCTGGTCTTCGTGGAGCGCGAGCAGTCGGTCGGCGTTTTCCTTCAGTGTCATAGGTCGAGTCAAGCGCCTCAGCGACCCCGAGTCGTCCACTTGACGCCGGATGACGATGGCTCCGCTCAGCCGAAGGGACTCGTGGACGGGTCGCCACGCCGGCGCGGTCGAAGTGTCGCCGGCGCCGGCCAGTCGAGGTGGTGCTTCTGGACCGGGACGTCGATCGCTCCGAAGTCGTCCGTCTGCACGACGACGCGGCCGGGCTCCGCGGCGCCGCCCGGCGTGATCTCCACCAGCTTGACCCGGACAGGTTCACCGACGTCGCGCTCGAGCATCCAGACGTCGGCGAGCCAGGAGAGCCCGCGCTCTTCGAGCACGGCTTCGGCGTCGAGCCAGTCGATCGGTCCCGACGCCTCGCGTCCGAGCAGATCCAGGGCGACCCAGTCCTCGCCCTCGGGACGAATCCACCCGACGAGCTCCCCGTCCTCGCGGCGGTGCGGGGTCCAGTCGGGCGGGATCATGCGGTCCAAGGTACCGGCTCATCTCTGTTCTGGGTTTTGGTCGACAGTGCGCCCTCTCGCCGAGGGAGCGGGTTATCGACGCGAAGAGCATGCTCGCTCGTCGACAGGGCACTCTGTCGAGCAGGCGGCGGGCTACCTGCTCACCGGATGCCTGTAAACCCCCGTCCGCCCACGGTCACCTGCACTTTAGGGTCGACGCCATGACCAAGACGCAGGACTTCTTCGCTCGCCGCGCGATCGTGACCGGCTCGGACTCGGGCATCGGCCGGGCGACGGCGCTTGCCCTCGCCGACGCGGGAATCGACGTCGGCATCACCTGGCACTCCGACGAGGAGGGTGCGCAGCAGACGGCAGACGGCGTGCGCGAACGCGGGCGCCACGCCTTCGTCGCCCGTTTGGATGCCACCGACCTGGCCGGGACCGCCGAGGTGATCGACGGCCTCATCGGCCAGCTCGACGGGCTCGACGTGTTCGTGAACAACGCCGGCGGCGGGTCCGGTGGTCCGATCCTCGACCTGAGCCTCGAGGATTGGCGCTCGGTGGTCGCCCTCAACCTCGACGGCGCCTTCGTGGGCATGCAGACAGCCGCCCGGCACATGGTGAAGGCCGGGGCCGGCGGACGGATCATCGCCGTGACGAGCGTGCACGAGCATCAGCCCCGCGTCGGCTCGTCGCCCTACGTCGCCGCCAAGCACGGGCTCGGCGGGCTCGTCCAGACGATGGCCCTGGAGCTCGGGGCGCACGGCATCACCGTCAACGCCGTCGCCCCCGGCGAGATCGCGACCGAGCTCACCGGCCAGGAGCCCCAGGATGCCGAGGACACTCGTCGCGAGGGCATCCCCCTCGGCCGCCCCGGCAAGCCCGACGAGATCGCGCAGGTGATCGCGTTCCTCGCCTCACCGGCGTCGAGCTACGTCACCGGGGCGAGCTGGACCGTGGACGGCGGGATGCTGCAGATGGGCCCGCAGGCCGGCTCCCACTTGAAGAGCGACGAGTGGCGCGAGGGCTGAGCGAGCCTGCGCCTCAGACGGGGACCTCGGCGAACGCGCGCACGGGGAACGTCCCGAAGCGCTCGACGGCGGGCGGCGCCGCCGTGAAGCGGGCGCCCTGAGGCGGGAGCGCTCCGAGGTTCGTCAGGTGCTCGACGACATGGATGCCCGCGTCGAGCAGGAGCGTGTGCGCGGGGCGCTCGCCCCCGGACTCGGTGTCGTCGATGTTGAGCGAGTCGATGCCGACCAGCACGACGCCGGCGGCGATGAGGTGCCGAGTGGCCGCCTCAGTGAGGAACGGCGCGCCCCTGCCGTACGCGGGCTCGCCGAACAGGCGATCCCAGCCCGTGTGCAGGAGGACGGCGGCACCGCGCACGTCGCGGTCCGCGAGGGTCTCCACCCGGATGCCGCGGCGTTCCAGACTCCAGGCATCCTCGAGGTGGAAGACCTCCGCGCGAAGGCCGACGAGGGTGTCGAGCGAGAGCCCGGCGAGATCAGGTCCCTGGGCGTACCGGTGGAACGGCGAGTCGAGGTAGGTGCCGGTGTTGCCGATCATCGTGATGACGTCCATCGCGAACTCGGTGCCGGGGGCGTACTTCGCCCGCGAGTCCTCACGGGTCAGGTGCGGCGTGATCGTCGGGGCGGGAAGCCCGGGGTAGGTGACGAGTCCGGCGCGGATGGGGTGGCTGAGGTCGACGACCCTCGTGGCGGCGCCGGGCTCCGCGACTCGGGCGACGCCGCGGCTCCCCCGGTGCCGCTCTTCGACGATGCGCAGCCCACGCAGCTCCACCTCGTCGACGAGTGCGAGGCCCAGGTGCTGGACGAGCAGTGTCGCCACGGCGTCGGCATCGGCATCCGGAGTGGGCACGTCCAGGCGGAAGCCGGTGCCGGCCAGCTCTCCTCCGTTGGCGAACGAGAGCTGGAAGTCGAAGTGGGCGCGGTATTCGGGCATGCGCGCCATCCTATGAGCGACGGATGCCGCGCCCCCGCCGCGGTCGGATCAATGAGCGCTCGTCGGAGATTTCGGCAGGATTCGGCCGAACTTCCGGCAATTCTCCGACGTTCGGGCACCCGGACGGCGACGAGCGGGCCGCGGTGCGGCCGGCGCGGTCAGGGCCGGCGGTCTGGGCCGGCGCGGCCAGGGCCGGCGCGGTCAGGGCCGGCCGGCCGTGTTCAGGGCCGGTCTGGGCCCGGCGCGGTCAGGGCCGGCCGTGTTCAGGGCCGGTCTGGCTGGACGAAGAGGTATCCCCGCGCATCGTCGAACCCGCCCACGGCGAGCCCTGAGTCCAGGTGCCCCGAGAACTCGTCGCGGACGCGACGGCGCCAGGCCGCGGCATCCGTCGGCGACTCTCGGCGAAGTGCCTCGATGTCATGCGGCACCTCGACCGAAGCGACCACCTGATCGTCGGGCGGCGTCGGCACCGGCGGCGCGGCGAGAGCCCACGTGACCATGACCCGGTCGGTCTCGTCGCCCCGGTTCACGCCGTCGTCCATGGGACCGTACTGGTTGACGAGGTACTCGGTCACCCTCGCGCCCAGAGTGCGCAGATTGAAGTGCGCGTTGCGCGCCACGAGCGGGTCGAAGGTCCAGGTGATGTGCCCGACATCGCGCGCGAACGCCCACGAACGCTGGTGCTGCTTGAGCACGCGGCCGAGCCCGAGGCTCTGGTACTCGGCGAGCACACCCGTGATGTGCGAATGCATCGAACGCGCCGCCGGTGCGGCGAAGAACGCGACGGAGGCCCCGATCAGGCGATCGCCGTCGTACAGGCCCACGGCGTAGTTGCCGGAGTGCGCGAGCGCGCGCAGCAGGTTGGGTGGCATCCCCGCCTTGTCGCCGCCCCACACCTCAGCGAGCACGTCGGCCGCCGCGAAGACCTCCTCGATGGTCTGCAGCGAGCGGATCTCGATCCCCGGTGGCGTGACCGGTGCGGCGGGGTCGTTCATGCGCCCACGATACGCCCGGCCATCAGCCCGCGAGAGCCGGGGGTGCCGGCATCCGGAGCCCGCTCTATCGACCCGCCGATAGCCTGGAGGGATGGCATCGAAGGATGAGGACGCTCGCAGAAGACTCACCCGGATGCCGCGGCAAGGCGCGATCATCGCGGTTCTGGCCGCCGCGGGACTCGCGTCCTCGTTCATGTTCACGCTCGTCGTGCCGATCCAGGCGAAGCTGCCCGAACTGCTCGACGCGAGCCGCGAGGACACCGCCTGGGTGGTCACCTCGACGCTGCTCGCCGCTGCGATCATCACCCCGATCTCGGGCCGGCTCGGCGACATGTACGGCAAGCGCCGGATCGTGCTGGTGCTGCTTGCGGTCATGGTCGCGGGCTCGGTCATCGCGGCGCTGTCCCCCGGGATCGTCGGCGTCGTCGTCGGGCGCACGCTGCAGGGGGCCATGGTCGGCGTCGTCCCGCTGGGGATCTCGATCCTGCGGGACGTGCTGCACGAGAACCGGGTCGACACGGCGATCGCCCTCATCAGCGCGACCCTCGGCGTCGGCGGCGCGCTCGGCCTGCCGATCAGCGCGTTCATCACCGAGCGCAGCGACTGGCATGCGCTGTTCTGGGTGTCGGCCGCGCTCGGGGTGGTCGTCTTCGCGCTGGTGCTCTGGATCGTGCCGGTGAGCGTGCTGCGCACCGCCGGTCGGTTCGACTACGTCGGCGCAGCCGGGCTCAGCGTCGGCCTGTTCGGCATCCTGCTCGCGGTCTCTCGCGGCAACGTCTGGGGCTGGACGTCGACGCCCGTCCTGCTGTTCGGGCTCGGCGGGCTCGTCGTGCTTCTGCTGTGGGGATGGTTCGAGCTGCGGATCGCCGAGCCGCTGCTCGACCTGCGGGTCGCAGCCCGGCGTCCGGTGCTGCTCACCAACCTCGCGTCGGTCGCGATGGGCTTCTCGCTGTTCGCGTCCAACGTCGCGTATCCGCAGATGCTCGAACTCCCGGTGGCGGCGGGCGGATTCGGGCTGTCGCTGCTGGCGGCGAGCTTCGTGGTCATGCCCGCGGGCATCGTGATGATGGTGCTCTCGCCCTTCTCCGGACGCCTCGCCCGGACGGTGGGGCCGAAGCTGCTTCTGGTCCTCGGCGCGGTCTCGCTCATCGCCGCGTACGGGTTCACGCTGCTGTTCTCCGCGGAGGTGTGGCAGCTGGTCCTCGCGAACTTCCTCATCGGCGCCGGTATCGGCTTCGGCTATGCGGCGATGCCGATGCTCATCATGCGGTCGGTCCCGCAGTCGGAGACGGGCGCCTCCAACGGACTCAACGCCCTGTTCCGCTCGCTCGGCACGAGCGTCGCGGCCGCGGTGATCGGCGCCGTGCTGGCATCCTTCGTGGTCGACGTCGGAGGGACGCCGATGCCGACGCCCGCCGCATTCCAGCTGTCCTTCGTGCTCGGGGGGATCGCGGCGGTCGTGGCCCTCGTGATGGCGCTGTTCATCCCGCGGCGGCATGCCGCGCAGGAGAAGCACCCTTCACTGCGGGAATGACGGAGCGCGTCGCGGCCTGTTGACGCGGCATCCGGTGCCAGTACCCTGACCCCATGAGCGGCGCATCGAGTGGGCCAGACGGCGGGTCGGACGAGGTTCCGGAGCAGGTGTCTGTCGGGCCGCCGGACGGGGCGACGGCTGCTCAGGCGGGCAGCGGCACCCGGGCGGGCGCGAGGGCGGCGGCGACAGCTGCGGCGGAGAGCGGAACCGATGCCGCGGCCACGACCGGCGCCGGCAGCGACGACACCCGCTTCCTGGGGCAGCCGCGCGCTCTCGCGAACATCTTCGGCGTGGAGATGTGGGAGCGGTTCAGCTTCTACGGCATGCAGGGCATCCTGCTCATCTACATGTATTACTCGGTCGCCGAGGGCGGCCTCGGCATCGACCAGGGGATCGCGACCGGCATCGTCGGCGCCTACGGCGGCACGGTCTACCTCTGCACGATCCTGGGGGCCTGGCTCGCCGACCGGCTCTTCGGGTCGGAGCGCGTGCTCTTCTACAGCGCGATCGTCATCATGGCCGGCCACATCGCGCTGGCCGTGCTGCCCAGCCTCTGGGGACTCGGCGTCGGGCTCGTCCTCGTCGCGATCGGCTCGGGAGGCCTGAAGGCCAACGCCACGGCGCTCGTCGGCACGCTCTACCGGGCGGGCGACACCCGACGCGACGCCGGATTCTCGATCTTCTACCTCGGCATCAACCTGGGCGCATTCCTCGGACCCCTGGTGACCGGCTTCTTGCAGAAGCAGTACGGATTCCACTGGGGCTTCGGCATCGCCGCCGTGGGCATGGGCATCGGCCTCATCCAGTATTCGATCGGGCGCAAGAACCTTCCGGCCTCGGCGGGCGTCGTCGCCAACCCGCTCCCCCGGAGCCGGTACGGCGCGGTGGTGGGCATCGGCCTCGCCGGAGTCGCCGCGATCGTCGTGCTCGTGCTGCTCGGCGTCATCAACGCCGCGAATCTCGCCGGCGTCGTCATCATCGCGACGCTGGCCGCGGCCATCGCGTACTTCTTCGTGATCGTCTCGTCGCGCGAGATCACCTCGGACGACCGGTCCCGCGTGTTCGGCTTCCTGCCGCTGTTCATCGTCAATGTCGGCTTCTGGTCGCTCTACCAGCAGCAGTTCACCGTGCTGACGATCTACTCCGACCAGCGCCTCGACCGCTCGCTCGGCGGCTGGGAGATGCCCGTCTCGTGGATCAACTCGATCAACCCCGTGTTCGTCATCATCCTCTCGGGCGTCTTCGCCGCCATCTGGACGAAGCTCGGACCCCGGCAGCCCTCGGCACCGGTGAAGTTCTCGCTCGGCGCGATCATCATGGGCGTCGCGTTCCTGCTGTTCCTCCCCTGGGCCAACGGCGCTCCGAACTCCACGCCCCTTCTCGCGATCGTGATGATCCTCTTCGTCTTCACGATCGCCGAGATGTTCATCTCTCCCCCTGGGCTGTCGGTCACGACCAAGCTCGCCCCGCAGCGCTTCCACACCCAGATGGTGTCGCTGTACTTCCTGTCGGTGGCGCTCGGCACTTCGATCGCCGGCTGGCTCGCGCAGTTCTACGACCCGACGAACGAGGTGCCGTACTTCACGATCCTCGGCTTCATCGCGATCGGCCTCGGCATCGCGCTGCTGTTCGCGGTGAAGCCGGTGCTCGCGCTCATGAAGGGCGTGCGCTGATCCGCAGGATGACGGCGACGCGCGCTTGATGGAGCGCCGAGGATGTGGCTGCGGGCGCGCATCCCGCTCTGCGCGTCGCGATTCACGTCCGCCGCGCAATGGCGTCGCTCCTCCTCGTCGGCGACTTCGTCGCGGGACGCCACTTCATCCGGGCGTCCCACCAGGATGGGCCGCGAACGTGCGGAACGCCGCCGATCATCCGGATCTGCCAGCCGCCGACGTCGATGGTCCGATGATGGAACCAGCAGAGCAGCACGCCGTTGTCGGTATGGGTGGGACCGCCCCGGGAATGCTCCTCGACATGATGGATCTCGCACCACTGCGGAGGAACGTCGCAGCCGGGGATGAGGCATCCGCCGTCACGCAGAGTGATGGCGCGGCGCTGATGGTGGTTGAAGATGCGGTCGAGGGTTTCGATCGACATGATCCGGCCGCTCGCGCGGGTCACGACCCGCTGGACCGCGCCGGTGCAGGCGATGTGCCGGGCAGCAGCAAGTGAGATCGGCTCATCATCGCCAGGAAGATGTGCGAATCCGCGGCCGGCCTGAAGGTCTTCCTCACGCACCGAGACGACCAGCGTGGGTGCCGCTCCGCCGAGGGTCGGCAATGAGCCGGAAGCCGCAGCAACCGTGAGCAGCACCGCCAGGGCGTCGTGTCGCTTCTGCGTGTGCGTCCGCAGATCCGCCGCACTGCTGACAGGTTCGAAAGGATCGCCCGGCTCGGTGTCGACGAAGCACGGCCCCGGGGCGGCGTCGACCTTCGGGTTGAGCACGCTGTCGAACCCCAGTTGCAGCTGTGCCGCGACCTCGGGAAGCAGGTTGCCTCGCACGGGCACCAGCCCGTCGTCGCCGCGCCGCCCCATCGTGAAGCCGCGCCTGCGGAGGGCGCGGGCCTCGGAAGGTTCCGATCCGTCTTGGTCCAGGTACGCCGCCCACACGAGGGCATACGTACGAAGTTCGTCCGCCGAAGCCGGCGGCGCGCTGTGCGCGCCCTCGCCGCGCGCCGCCGCGGCCAGCTCATCGTCGGCCGGGAGGAGCCCGGCGGCGCCGGCCAGGCACCCGCGGAACGCGCCGACGACGCCGGCCACCCCGTCCACGCCGACATCACACGCACGGAGCGCTTCGCGCATCTGCGGGAATTCGGCCGGCAGCAACTCGCCCGTGGACAAGGCGACGTGTCGCCCCACCGCCTTCGCTGTCGCAATCACATCCGCGGCGGCACGACCTGAGATGCGAGTCGCTCGCTGGAGGAGTTCGCTGACGTTGCGGCATCCATGCAGCGTCGTGAGGCGATCGGGGTGAGCTCGCTGATCGTCGCGTTCGAGCACATGAGCGGCCGCTTCGCTCATCACCGCACCGGCTGCACGCTGGAGCCGTCCCGCGGCAGCCAACGCCTCCATCACCTCGTCATCGCCGCGGGCCCGAAGACCATCGTCGGCGAACGCCTCCGCGACGAGCTCTGCCAGGTCGTCGGCGACCCTTTCAAGAGCTGTCGTGATGCTGTTCATACCTCCATCCTGGTGAGGGCCACCGACATTCAAAGGCCAGATCAGCAGCCCAAATCGGCGTCTGTGGAAAGCCCGTGATGAGCGCACCTGGGGAGGAGAGGACGCCGGTCGAAGAGCGTGTCGGACCTCCCTCGTACGGTGCCGCCATGACGAAACAAGAACCCATGGTCGAGGGCGAGCCGGTGCGGCTGATCCTTGAAGCACTCCTGCCCCTGCTGGAGACCAGCGTGACCAAAGACGGTATGACCCGCGTGGCGGGCCCGCTGGTCGGCGACTCGGGAGCCGCTTTGGTGCATGCACTGGGGAGCATCACCGCTGAGCTGCATGCCGCGGACATGCGGAGCTTCCTCCCCGGCGGCAGGCGCAACCGTCGAACCGAGGAGGAGCGGCGCGCTGACGCCCTGTTCGTTCTCGTCCAACGGCTCAGCGGAGCGCTCGGCGACGACAGCCCGATCATTCCCGGTCTGGACCCTTACTCGAGGCCCGGAGCTCTCGGCGACGACAGCCTGATCATTCCCGGTCTGGACCCTTACTCGAGGCCCGGAGCGCTCGACCGGTCACGCCGATGAACGCGCCGCGCGCCTCCCCGCCCCGAGGGCCACCTCGCGCTCGTTGCGTCCGGGCGCCAGTACGACCGACCCTCCCGGCCACGCGAGCTCCGCGGTGACTCCGAACGGGACATCCACGACCACGGATGCCGCATCCCCTGCGCGGCGCCACTCGACGGCCAGGTCGCCGTATGGGGTGCCGACCTGGGACTTCACGTGGTCGACGCCCGCGTCGAAGTCGGGCTCGATCACCGCGGCGCGGAATCCGGGAGAAGTCGAGCGGATGCCGGCGACCCGTCGGTAGAGCCAGTCGTCGACGCTCCCGGGCGCGTAGTGGTTGAACGACATGGCTCGGATCTCCCCGTCGGGCGAGATGGTGTCCCACGCTTCCCAGATGGTGGTCGCGCCACGATCCACCTCGTACAGCCATGACGGCATCTCGGACTGCCAGAGCAGCGCGCGGGCGACGTCCGGGTAGCCGTGGTCGCACAGCACGTCGAGCAGATAGGGGGTCGAGAGGAACCCGGTGTCGAGGCGGTCACCCCGCGCGCGGATGAGCTCGACGAGCCGGGAGGCGGTCCTGTCACGAAGCGCCGCGGGCACCATATCGAACGCGAGCGCGAGGACGTACAGGCCCTGCAGCCGCACCGGCAGGTCGCCGTGCTCATCGACGTACTCCGAGGCGAAGGCCGCACGCACCGCCCTGGCACGGTCGGTGAGAGCTGCGGCATCCCGGTCTCTTCCCAGAACCTCGGCCGAGCGCGACGCGAGCGTGAGGGTGTGCGCCTGGAACATCGGCGCCAGGTACTCGCTCGTCAGCGCCGGCGCGACTGCCAGCGCCTCGTGGATCGGCCGGCCCTCCATCGTGGACGGAGTGAGCCAGTCGCCGAAGTGCTCGCCGGTGTTGAAGAGGAGCGCCTGCGCCGCTCGGCGCTCGGGGGGCAGATCGCCGACCTCGGGAGGCAGCTCCGCTGTCGCCGCCGCACGCTGGTACTCGATCCAGCGCAGCATCGCGTCGTAGTTCTCCTCGAGCACGCGGCGGTCTCCGGTGCGCTCGTAGAGGGCCCACGGCACGATGGCGATCGCGTCGCTCCAGCCTGCGGCCGCGACGATCGACCCGATGCCCCGGGCTGTTGCCGCGGCTTCGGCGTCGAACGGCGAGCGCGGGGAGAAGATCGGGATGCGCCCGTCAGGCAGCTGATCGGCCCGGAGGTTGTCGAGCCAGCGGGAGAGGAACGGAACGACCTGGGCGTTGTTCGTCGCGGCGCCTGCGAAGGCCTGGAGGTCGCCGGTCCAGCCTGCGCGCTCGCGCTGAGGGCAGTCGGTGGGGATCGAGAGGAAGTTGCCGCGCTGGCTCCACACGACGTTTTCGTGCAGGCGGTTGAGGCGAGCATCGGATGAGTGGAAAGACCCGGTCTGCTCGAGGTCGCTCGCGATCACCACGGCGACGATGTCATCGGCGCGGAAACCGCCCGAGAGCCCGCTGATCCGGGCGTACCGGAAGCCGTGGAAGGTGAACTCCGGCTCCCACTCGTCGTCGCCGCCCGCGGAGATGAAGAGGTCGGTCTGCTCCTTGTTGATGCCCACGATGTTCGCGAACCACGAGCCGTCCGCCGCGAGCGTCTCGGTGTGCTCGATGACGATCCGCTGGCCGACCGCCGTGTCGCGGACACGGAGGCGCACGCGGCCGACGAGCACCTGGCCGAAGTCGACGATCACGCCCTCGGCGGTCTCGACGACAGATACCGCGGGCAGTTCGAGCACGCGGCGAATCGGCTCCCCGGTGAAGGGTCGCAGCACAGCGTGATCGCGGCCCACCTCGGCGACCGGCATCCAGTCACCGTCGTCGAAGCCGGGCCGGTCCCAGCCGGCACGGGCGGCGCGTCGGTCGAACTGCTCACCCACGAAGAGGTCGGCATACGTCCACGGGCCGGTCGCACTGCGGACTCCGGTTCCGGATGCCACGACCTGGGTCGCCCCGTCGGCATAGTCGAGCTGCAGCTGCCAGATCGCCGACGTGCGGGTGCCGAACTGCGCGCTCGACCCGGTGAGTCCGAGGCGGCCCGCCCACCAGCCGTCGGCGAGCGCGACGCCCAGCACGTTCTCGCCCTCGGCGAGGAGCGCCGTGATGTCGTAGCACTGCACCGAGATGCGGTGCTCGTAGGCGTCCGAGCCGGGCGCGAGCACCTGGTCGTCGGCGCGCTCGCCGTTGACGAACGCCGAGTACGACCCTCGAGCCGTCGCGTACAGCCGAGCGCGGACGAGCCCCTCCCCCACCGCGAACGACTGCCGCAGCAGCTGCGGGGGCCGCAGCCGCTCCTCGGGCGGGGTCTCGGGACCGAGGCCGCGGATCCAGTCGACGATGCTCCAGCGTTCGACGACGGCGTCCTGCTGGTCGGGCTCGACCCACGCGGCAACCCAGTCCGCGGCATCCATCAGTGCCGTCTCGAAGGTCGACCCAGCCCAGAGCGACCACTCGCCGGCGCTGCGGCTGCGGACATGCCAGGTGTAGTGCGTGTTCGAGGTGAGCGGCTCGCCCCCGTACTCGAGGAGGGACGTCTCGCGGCTCTCGACGGGCCCGCTCGCCCAGACGAGGCGACCGCCCGTGCGCACCTCGAGTTCGTAGGCGTCCTGCGCGTGGTCGACGAGCCACGAGAACCGGGGCACGCGCACGCCGATGCCGATCGGCTCGCGCAGGTACTCGACCCGCAGACCGCGAGCGCCGCTCATCACACGCCCGCGGTGAACCGGGTGGTCAGCGTGCCGATGCCCTCGATCTCGCTCACGAGCACGTCGTCCGGGCCGATGAACCGCTGCGGCGTGCGGCGGTTGCCGATGCCCGAGGGCGTGCCGGAGAAGATGATGTCTCCTGGCAGCAGCGGGCACACCGCCGACAGCCGCACGAGCAGCTCGGGGACGTCGTAGAGCATCATCGACGTGCGGGAGGACTGCATCCCCTCGCCCGACAGGGCGCATGAGATCGCGAGGTCGTCGCGGTCGGCGAACTCGTCGGGCGTCACGAGCCACGGGCCGGTCGGGCCGAACCCGGGGAACGACTTGCCGAGGCTGAACTGCGGGGCCGAGCCCTGCAGCTGCGTGATCCGCTCCGAGAGGTCCTGCCCGATGGTGAGGCCGGCGACGTGGTCCCACGCCGTCTCGCGGGTGGCCTTGTGCGCCTCCCGCCCGATGACGACGACGAGCTCGACCTCCCAGTCGACGTGCCCCTCGGGCAGGGCGACGACCGCGTCGGGTCCGACGATCGACGACGGGAACTTCGTGAACGTCACGGGCATCGAGTCGGGCGGATACCCGGCCTCGGCCGCGTGCTCGGCATAGTTCAGGCCGATCGCGAACACCTGGCGCGGGCACGGGACCGGGGCGCCGAGGTCGGCGACGTCGAAGGGAACGGATGCTTCGGGGGAAGCATCCGGAACCGTCGACGCCCAGTCCGCGAACGCAGTCCAGTCGTCGAACAGCGACTGCGGATCGGGGCCGAAGCGTCCGCCCGAAGCGGTGGCGACGTCGATCGCGCCGTTGTCGCCGAGCACCAAGACCGCTCGGCCGGCGACGTTGCCGATCCTCACCAGTCGACCCGCTGGGGCGCGGGCTCGCCGTAGCGCTCTTCCCAGCTGATGACGCGGTTGCGCAGGATGCCGAGACCCTGGATCTCGGCTTCGACGACGTCGCCGGGCTTCAGGTAGAAGTCGAACGGGTTCTCCTGGATCGCCGCGACCCCGCGGATGGTGCCGGTGCTGATGAGGTCGCCCGCGCTGAAGGTCTGCGGCGAGTGGTACGAGATGAGGTGCGGCAGCGTGACGACCATCTCGTTGGTGTTGCCCTTCTGACGGACATCTCCGTTGACGCGAAGCTCCATCGCGAGGTTCTGGTAGTCCGGCACCTCGTCGATCGTCACGATGTAAGGGCCGATCGGGCAGAACGTGTCGATCGCCTTCGAGAACGAGAAGACGCCCGACTCCATCTCCTTGCGCTGGATGTCGCGCGCGCTGATGTCGTTGAAGATCGTGAACCCGGCGATGTGCTCGACCGCGTCCTCGGGGCTGAAGAACTTGCCCGGCTTGCCGATGACGGCGAGCATCTCGAGCTCGTAGTCCATCTCGCGGGTCAGGTGGTCGGGGTAGACGATCTCGTCGTCCGGGCCGATGATCGCGTCGACGTTCTGGAAGAACACGATCCCCTTGTGCACGGGGTGCGACCAATTGACCTTCTCGAGCTCTTCGTGGTGGGCCGCGAAGTTGCCGGCGGTGTGGAAGAACTTCTTGGGCACGATGGGAGCGCGCAGGCGCACGTCGCTGTAGGCGAGGCGCTCGCCGGTCTCGGCGACCTTGCCCTCGAGTTCGAAGTACGTGCGGGTCGAGGGCACGTCGAGTTCGATGACGAGGTTCTCCTCGAGTTCGAGCCGGCCGACGCGACCGTCGTCGAAGGTGATGAGCTTCATATCTTCTGTCTCCTAGATGTCGGGCAGGCGCTCAGGCGCCGACCATGTTGAAGCCGCCGTCGGCGAGCATGTAGCCGCCGGTCAGGTGCGCCGCCTCGTCGGTCGCGAGCCACAGGCACGCGCCTGCCACGAATTCGGGCGGCGGGATGACGCCCATCGGCGTCTGCGAGAGCAGCACCTCGCGGCGGCCGCTCTTCCAGTCCTCACGGTTCAGGAGCCGCTCGGTCTCCATGAAGCCGGGTGCGAACGTGTTCACGCGCACGGCGGGGGCGAACGCCTTGGCGTAGGACTTGGTGATGCCGAGGATCGCGTACTTGGCGGCCGCGTACTGCGGCGCACGAGCGGAGCCGCGCACGATGACGGTCGAGCCCACCTGCACGATGCTGCCGTGGCCCTGCGCCAGCATCCGCTCGCCGAACTCGTGGGTCATGAGCAGCGTGCCCTTGACGTCGATGTCGATGACCGCGTCGAGCGCCTCCTGCGTGAGCTCGTCCCAGTTCATCTGCTCGCTCGAGACGTCGCCGACGTTGTTGACGAGCACATCGAGCGTGCTGAACGCCGCCCACACTTCATCGGCCATGCGCTTGATCTCAGCCCACGAGCCGATGTCGGCCTGCACCAGGATGCCGTCGCTGCCGGCTTCGCGGATGCGCTCGAGCGTGGCCTCTGCGCCCGCCTTCGACGAGCGGTAGTGCACGGCGACCTTGGCGCCCTCCTGCGCGGCGCGCACGGCGATCTCGGCCCCGAAGCCGGTGCCGGCGCCCGTGACGAGCACGGTCTTGCCCGCGAAGCGGGGGAAGATCTGCGACATGTGTCTCTCCTATCGTCGTTCGAGTCTCAGACCAGAGTCCGGCCACCGTCTATGTACATCACGTGGCCGGTGATGAAGCCGGCGTGGCGTGACGACAGGAACAGCGCGGGACCGGTCAGTTCGTCGGGGGTGCCGAGGCGCCCGGCGGGCACCAGGCTCTCGAGGTCTGCGCGCTTGCCGGGCTTCGCGAGCTCGCCGGCGGTGAGCGGCGTTTCGATGTAGCCGGGAGCCAGGGCGTTCACGGTCACGCCCGAGGAGGCCCATTCGCGTGCCATGACCCGCAGAAGCTGATTGATGCCGCCCTTGGAGGCGGCGTACGGGCCGTGCGAGTGGTGGGCGAGCAGCCCCGAGACGCTCGACAGTGCGAGCACGCGGCCATGCCCCTGGGCGACCATGTGGCGCCCCGCGGACTGGGCGAGACCGAAGAGGGACGAGAGGTTGACCCGCAGGATGTGGTCCCACTCGTCCTCGGTGAATTCGAGGATGGGCCGGCGATCGTTGATGCCGACGGCGTGCAGCAGGACGTCGAGCCCGCCGAGCCGCTCTATGACCTCCGTGACCACGCGGTCGCCCGATCCATGCTCGGTGAGGTCAGCCTGGATGAGCTCGTGCCGTGTGCCGAGAGCAGCCAGTTCATCCCCGATGGCCTCGAGCGCGCGCTGGTCGCGGTCGACGACGGCGACCGAGGCGCCGGCATGGGCGTAGGCGAGGGCGCACGCTCCGCCGATGCCGCCGGCGCCGGCGACGAGCACGCGCGATCCGTCAAGACCGAGCCAGTCGACGCTCGTGCTCAGGGCGGTGTCTGTCATGACGTTTCTCTCGCTCGTTCATTGAATGAAAGTTAGTTTCGTAGGTTGAATGTATGCTGATCTCAGCGATTCGTCAAATGGAGGAGCTATCCATGGCCGCCCGAGTGCATCCGTTCACCCCTGAGGCGCTCACGAGCGCCCAGCGCGACCTGTACGACGCGATCGCCGGCGGCCCACGGGCGCAGGGCCCGCAGCACTTCGCGCTGATACGCGCGGACGGATCGCTGCGCGGACCCTTCAACGCGCTTCTGCTCGCACCCGGGCTCGGCGCCGCCCTTCAAGACGTCGGTGCTGCGATCCGCTACCGCGGGGCGCTCACGGACCGGGCGCGCGAGATCGCGATCCTCCTGGTCGCCACCCGCTGGAACAGCGCGTTCGAGCGTGAGGCGCACGAAGCGGTGGGTGCCGCCGCGGGGCTGACCGACGCCGAGCTCTCGTGCCTGCGCGCCGCCGACGTCACCCCCTTCTCGGGAGACGAAGGCCTCGTGGCACGCGTGACCGGGGCGCTGCTCGACGGCGACCTCGACGACGACCTGTGGGACGAGGCATCCAGCGCGCTCGGCCCCGAGGTGGTCTTCGAGCTCACGGTGCTCGTGGGCTACTACGCGACCCTCGCACTGCAGCTGCGCGTGTTCCGCGTGGAGGGCTGACATTGCACCCGCCCCGCATCCGAAGATACGGTTTCACACAATGAAAACTGACGAGCCGGCCGACGCGGCCGAGAAGACGCCCAGCCGCTACCGGATCGAGGCGCTCGCCAAGGGCCTCGACGTCCTGAGGCTCTTCGACGAGTCGGTGACCTCGCTGAAGCTGCGCGAGATCAGCGATCGGACGGGCATCCCGATGCCCACCGCCTTCCGCGTGGTCGCGACGCTCGAAGAGGGCGGATATCTCGAGCGACTGCCGGATGGCAGCATCCGTCCCGGTGTCGCCGTCCTGCTGCTCGGGTCGGCCGCCCTGCGCGGATCGAGTCTGGTGCAGCTGAGCGAGCAGCCCCTGCGGCACCTCGCGGAGCAGTCGGGCGAGACCGTGAACCTCGGCGTGCTCGTCGGAGACCAGGTGCTCTACCTCGCGCGCCTGCGCAACTCCGATCTCGTGACGGCGAACATCCAGGTCGGCTCGACGCTCCCCGCGGCCTACACCTCGATGGGCAAGCTGCTGCTCGCCTACCTCAGCGACGCCGAGCTGGTGGCGGCGCTCGCGAACCACGATTTCTCGAGGGATGCCGGACCCAACGCCGCCGGATCGCTCGACGCGCTGCGCGAGCGCCTCGCCGTCATCCGGGAGCAGGGCTACTCGCTGCAGGACCAGGAGGTCGCGGCGGGCCTCCGGTCGGTCTCTGTGCCGGTCTTCGGGCGGGATGCTGCGAAGCCGGCCGCCGCGATCAACATCGCCGTCTCGACACAGCGTCACGACCTGGCGTCGCTCCGGGGGCCGATCCTGCAGCGGCTGCGTGCGACGGCCGAGGACATCTCGCGGCTGCTGCGCGCGACCTGATCCGCTGTCGGCCCGTGCCGCGGCGGCCGCCGGGCGGGAGCGGGTGCCCGCGGAAGACGTCAGGGGCGCGGCGTCCCGAGTCGGGGCATCCGGAGTCGCGGCATCCGGATTCGCGGCATCCCAAAGTCGGGCCATCGCACCGAAATCGGAGCGTCGGGCGAGGATGCTCCGAACTTCGCGCGTTCGTCCGAAATTGGTGGCGGCGATAGCCCCGCAGCCCGCCGGTGTGCGGCATCCCGAAGTCGGACAAATGCACGAAAATCGGAGAATTCGACGCGGATGATCCGACATTCCCGCATTCGTCCGAAATTGAGAGTGGCCTCGCCGCGCCTTCCGCACACGACGACGTCGCGTATGCACAGAGCCCCGCTGTCTACCGCGCTGACACGGCGTCCTCGAGGAGTCTCAGGGTGAGCTCCGCCGCCGGATCACCCACCTCGTTGAGGTACCCGTGCATGGCTCCCCGCACGCGTACGATCTGCAGGTCGACGCTGGCGACAGCGAGCTCGCCCGCGAAGGCCTCGCCCGACGCGCGGAGACTGTCGAGCTCGGCGTTGACCATCAGCACCGGGGGAAGCCCGGCGAGATCGTGACCTCCCGCGAACGCGTAGCCGTCCGGGTCGCCGTCGGGGTCGGGCAGGTAGTTGCGGTTGATCGCGGCGCGGTCTGCCTGGGTGAAGATGCGCGAAGGAGGCACGGTCTCCAGCAGTCGCGCCAGCTCGTCGTTCGGCTCCAGGATGCCGTCATGCAGCGAGGGGTAGACCAGAGCGAGCAGGCTGGGCTGCAGAGTCCCCCGGTCGCGCAGCCGCATCGCGGCGCCGGCCGAGAGGTTGGCGCCCGCACTCGCGCCGCCGAGCGCGACTCGCTCGGGGTCGGCGCCATATGTGCCCGCGTTCTGCACCGCCCAGTCGAAGGCGGCCACCGTCTGGAGCCCGGCGACCGGGAACCGCGCGCGTGGACCGGCCGCTTCGGCTTCGGCCCGCATCTGCTCCGGCGACGGGAAATCCGCGTCGGGCTCGGGCGGTTCGAGCCATTCGAGCGCGTCGAGCGGTGCGAGCGTGTAGTCGACACTGATCACCGTGATGCCGGCTGCGCTCAGACGCCGGCCGACCTGATCGGCCTCAGGCATCTCGAGGGTGCCGAACATGAAGGCTCCGCCGTGCAGCCACACCAGGGCCGCTCCGCCCGGCTCGGAGGCCGGATAGACGCGTACGCGGAAGTCGTAGCCGCCGGCTTCCAGCGCGATGTCGTGGGTCTCGCTCATGCCTTCACTCCCTCTGCTGCGGTCCGCCGATGCGTACCTGCACCGATCGTCTCATCAGCCAGTCCAGGGAGCCTCAGAACTGCCTCGGCACCCTCGGGCACGGTCACCTCGACGCGGAGGTCGGCCGCCTCGAGCTCCCAGCGCACGGCGGCGAGTCCGTGCGGCGTCTCGAGGCTCGCCTCGGCCCAGGTCAGCCCGCCGCCGGGCTGAGGGGCGACGAGAATGCGGCGGTAGCCCGCCTCGAGCGGCGCGAGGCCGGCCACCGATCGGTGCATCCAGTCCGCCACGGCACCGAACGCATAGTGATTGAAGGACGTCATCTCGCCGGGGTTGATCGACCCGTCGGGGAGCATCGAGTCCCAGCGCTCCCAGATCGTCGTCGCTCCCATCGTCACCGCGTAGAGCCACGACGGCGCTTCCCGCTGCAGGAGCAGCGCGTAGGCGTCGTCGAGATGTCCGGTCTCGGCGAGCGCATCCGTGACGAACGGGGTCCCCGCGAACCCCGTGCTGATGCGGTGACCCGCTTCACGCACCAGCGCGGCGAGCCGGTCGCCCGCACTCTGCCGGTCGGCCCCTTCGAGCAGTCCGAACGCGATCGCCAGCGCGTAGGCGGTCGCACTGTCGCTCTCGACCAGCCCGTCCCGCACATAGCGCGCCCGGAAGCCGGCGCCGATCAGATCGCGCAGGGCCGCGAACTCCGCCGCGTCATCGTGCTCGCCGAGCACCGTGGCAGCTTCGGTCATCAGCGCCGCCGTGCGGAACGCGCATGCCGTCGCGACGACCTCGGAAGGCGCCTTGGACTTGCCCGGATCGTCGGCGGGGGCATCGGGGTCGAGCCAGTCCCCGAATTGGAAGCCCGTGTCCCACGCACCGTCCGGGGCGAGCACCCGAGCGACGCTGCGCGTGTGCGCGGTCATGAGCGCATACGCATCGCGCAGTGTCTGCTCATGGCCGTAAGCCATCCAGAGCGTCCATGGCACCCAGACGGCGGCATCGCCCCAGACCGCAGTCGCGCCGGGTTCGGGAAATCCGGTGTCGAGGTACTTGAGCGAGTTGGGCACGACGACCGGAACCGTCTGCTGGGGAGTGCCCTGGCGCTCGAGCTCGGCATCCGTCAGCCAGTCCGCGAGGAACGACTCGACGTCGCCCAGGAAGGCGGCCGTCGGTGCGAACACGGCCAGGTCGCCCGTCCAGCCGAGCCGCTCGTCGCGCTGCGGGCAGTCGGTCGGCACGCTCAGGAAGTTGCCCTTCATGCCCCACACCACGTTGGAGTGCAGCTGGTTGAGCAGCGGGTCCGAGCATGCGAACGATCCGATCGGGCGGATGTCGGTCCCCACCACGACCGCGGTGACGGCGTCGGGGTCGAACTCCCCCGGCCAGCCCTCGACCTCTGCATAGCGGAAGCCGTGGAAGGTCAGCGTCGGCTCGAAGACGTCGTCGCCTCCGCTGAGGATGAAGCGGTCGGTCGCCGCGGCGCGGCGCAGCGGCCTGGTGCCGAGCTCCGCGTCTTCGATCACCTCGGCGTGCCGCAGCACGACTTCGGTGCCCGCGGGCCCGGTCACCCGCACCCGGAGGAAGCCGACGAGGTTCTGACCGAAGTCGAGGAGCGTCTTCCCGGACGGCGACGTCCAGACGAGCTCCACGGGACGCTCGCCGAGGCGGCGGACGGGCGGTGATGAGCGCGGGACGAGCCTGGCCCGATCGAACGCCACGGCATGCACGGCATCCCACCCCGCATCATCGAATCCCGGATGCTGCCATGCGTCGTCGCGGAGTCGCGCATCGATCGTCTCGCCGTTGTAGAGGTCGTCGGCCAGCACTTCGCCCGCACTCGCGAGCCACGACTCGTCGGTCACGACGCGCTGGACGTGCCCATCGGCGTACCGGATCTCGAGTTCTGCCCAGCCGGCCCGTTCGTCGCCGTAGACAGCGCGCGCGCCCGTGAATCCGAGGTACCCGCGATACCAGCCGTTGCCGAGGCGAAGCGCGATGACCGTGCGCTCCGCGACCAGCCCCGTGACGTCGTGCTCGATCAGGCGCGTGCGCCACTCATAGCTCGTCCAGCCCGGGGCGAGCAGCTCGTCAGACGAGGGGATGCCGTTCACCCACGACTCGATCACCCCCTGTGCGCTCGTTCGCAGGGTGGCCTGCACGACCGTCCCGTGGCCGGTGTCGAGGGTGAACTCTCGGCGGAGGAGCGGGGCGGCCTCGGTCGGGTTGTCGGGGGCGATCATTGCGGCATCCGTCATGGTGGTCCTCTGAGTCAGCGCGTGGTGTGGCGCGAGATGAAGTCGATGGCCCGGTCGAAGAGCGGGGCGGTGTCGGCGTAACCCTGCCAGAAATGCCTGCCGCCCTCCACCCGGTGGAAGTCCGCCTCGGCACCCGCACGTCGCAGCGCATCTGCCAGCTCCACGCTCTGCGCGAAGGGCACGTGCTCGTCGGCCGTGCCGTGCGCGATGTGGAAGGGCGGGGCGCCGGTGCGCACCTGGTGGACGGGGCTGGCGAGCCGTGCGGTTTCGGGATGCCGGGCGGCAGGACCGCCGATCCACCGGGCTTCGCGCGTGTCCGCCGGCGTCTCCCCGAGATCGTGGTCGGCCATCGTGAACAGGTCGGCCGGGCCGAACCAGTCGACGACCGCGCGCACGTCGTCGCGACGGAGCGCGGTGAGCGCCGCGAGGGTCGCGCCGGCCGAGACTCCCCACAGCGCGATGCGCGAGGCATCGATCCCGTGGTCGGAGGCGTGTGCGTGCAGCCACGAGAGCGCGGCATCCACGTCGTCCAGCTGCGCGGGAAACCGAGCCTCGCCGCTCAGCCGGTATTCGCACGATGCGACCGCGAAGCCGGCGGCCACGATGCGGTCGAACGACTGCGCGTCGCTGATGCCGGGCGTGAAGACCTTGCGGCTCCCGCGCAACCACCCCCCGCCGTGCAGGAACACGACGAGGGGGGCGGATGCGGCATCCGGAGTGCGAAGGTCCAAGGAGAGCGGGCGGTAGCCCTCCGGCTGCGCGAAGTCGATCTCGAGGATCGAAGTCACCACCTCAGTCGCGGAACTGGAACTCGGGCATGAACTGCGTCCAGTACTTCTCACCCGCGGCGCGCATGGTCGGGTAGTCGGGAACGTAGACGCCCTGAGGTGAGGTGAGGTCCGTCTGCTGGCCCATCGCGTGGAAGAACCGCTCGAAGCCGGCCGTGCCGACCCCGAACACCTTCGTGGTGTTGTGGATCTGAAACGCGTGCACGACGTTCGCGGGGATGTACGCGAAGTCGCCCGTGGTCAGCGTCGACTTGGTGTGATAGTCCGCCTGGTCGTCCATCCAGATGCTGATCTCGCCGTCCACGACATAGAAGATCTCGTGCGTCTTGAAGTGCTTGTGCGCGGGGATGCGGTCGCCCTTGGGCCCGACCATCGTGAACGCGCCGTACTGGTCGTCGGTCTCGTCAGCGGACAGCAGGATGTTGAACAGCTGGTCGAACACGAGGGACTTCTCACCCTCGCCGTTGCCGAGGACGAACGGCTTCGGGGCGGCGGGAAGGATGCCGGCGAAGGGCACCTTGTCCGGATCGTCCGTGGGGAAAGTGGTCATGCTTTACCTCCTTGTGAAAGCAGTGGGTGCCGTTAGGCGCAGCTCTCGCCGGACGGGGCCGGCGAATCGCTCTTGGTGCCTCAAGTCTCGCCAGGATCCGCAAGGCAAGGAAGTTCGACATCCCTACCCGGCGTTAGCCTCGGACTAAGATCCGAGCATGGATGTGCCGATACACGTCATCCGCTATTTCTGCGTGCTCGCCGAGGAGCTGCACTTCGGTCGAGCCGCAGAGCGGCTGAGCATCACCCCTCCCCCTCGCCCGTCGCGTGCAGGACGACCACGACCAGCTGCTCGCGTGGGGCCGATCGATCAAGCAGGACCGCGCTGCGCCGGTGCTGCGGGTGGGGGTCGTGGCCGCCGGCGCTGGGACGCTCACGACAGCGGCGATCGCGGCCACCATGCAGGCGATGCCGCAGGCTCGCATCGAGATGCGCCGGCTCGGCTTCTTCGACGTCGCGGAGGAACTGGAGGGCGGGCGCGTGGACGTCGTCTTCGCCCCGTGGCCGATGCGGCTGCCGCCGCGCGTCCGCGCCGAACCGCTGTGGAGAGAGGCGCGTGTGCTGGTGGTGCGCGCGGACCATCCTCTGGCCGTTCGGCAGTCGATCCCGATCCTCGAGACGAACGACGAGATGTTCCTCTCGGTGGCGAACGGGCCGCCTGAGGTCGTGGATTGGTGGATCGTCGACCCGCGCCCGGACGGCACCCGTCCGAAGCGCGGACCCACGGCGGACAGCGTCGAGGGTCTGCTCGAGCTCGTCGCGGCGGGCGCGGGCGTGAACATCGCCGGCCAGTCGGCGAGCAAGCACTACCGCCGCGATGAGCTGGCGTTCATCCCGATCACCGATATCGAGCCCGCGACGATCGTGCTGTGCAGTCTGAGCGACTCGCCCAACCCGATGGTCGGGTCTTTCCGCGAGACCGCCCAGGCACTGTCACCGTTGGTGGACGCCACGTTCCACTGACCGACGTCTTCTACGCCGCCGGCGCGGCCGCCTTCAGCGCCTGCCAGGCCTCCCGGCGACGGGCCTGCTCATCGGGATCGGGCACGGGCGACGCGGCCATGAGCACGCGCGTGTAGTGCTGCTGCGGGTTGCGCACCACCTCGCTCGTGATCCCCTCCTCGACCAGCCGCCCGCGGTTGAGGACGATCACGCGCTGCGCGAGGAACTCGACGACGGCCATGTCGTGAGCGATGAAGAGGTAGCCGAGGTCCTTGCCGGCGCGGAGGTCCGAGAGCAGGTTCAGCACCTGCGCCTGCGTCGAGAGGTCGAGCGCGCTGACCGCCTCGTCGCAGACCACGAGCCGCGGGTCGGTCACCAGGGCGCGCGCGATCGCGATGCGCTGGCGCTGGCCACCGGAGAACTGGCGGGGGAAGCGCGCTTCCGAGCCGGGGGCGAGCCCGACGGCATCCAGCACATCTTTGACCCGCTGATCGCGCTCCGCGCGTGGGACCCCCGCGACGCGCATCGGCTCGGTGATCGCATCCCCGATCGGGCGACGGGGGTTGAGCGACGAGAACGGATCCTGGAAGACAGCGCGCAGGTCACCCTGCAGCGCACGCCGCTGGGGGGCGCTGAGGCTCGTGATATCCCTTCCGTCGAAGAGGATCTGGCCACTGGTGACCGGCTGGAGACCGAGGATGGCGCGGCCGATCGTGGTCTTTCCCGAACCGGACTCTCCGACCAGGCCCAGCGTCTCGCCGCGACCGATCGAGAACGACACGTCGTCGACCGCGGGGGCGCCCTTCTTGCCGAACCGGACGACCAGGTTGCGCACCTCGAGGAGAGGCGCGGCATCCGTGCGCTCCGCTGCGGACGGCACAGTGCTGACGGTGCTCACAGGTCTCCTCCTCCGATGGCGACGGGCTGCCGCCACTCTTCTTGACGTCCGCGCACCTCGTCGCGGCGGATGCAGCGCACGCCGCCCTCGCCTTCCGCGCGCTCCATGAGCGGGATGCCGGTCATGCACTCGTCGCGTGCGAAGCGGCAGCGCTGGGCGAATCGGCATCCCGTCGTCCACGAGCCGGGCAACGGGACCTGGCCGGGGATCGACGCGAGACGCGTCGTGCCCTCGAAGTCGAGGATCGCGTGCGGGTCCGCGGCGAGCAGCGCCATCGTGTACGGATGCTCGGGTCGCACCAGCACGTCGCGCACCGTTCCGGTCTCGACGATCTGGCCCGCGTACATCACCGATACGTCGTCGCAGATGTCGGCGACCACGCCCAGGTCGTGGGTCACCAGGATGATGGACATGCCGCGCGAAGCGACGAGTCCGCGCAGCAGGGCGAGGATCTCGGCCTGGATCGTGACGTCGAGCGCCGTCGTCGGCTCGTCGGCGACCAGCAGGCGGGGCGAGCCGGCCAGCGCCAGGGCGATCGCCACGCGCTGGGCCATGCCGCCGGAGATCTGGTGCGGGTAGCTTCCCAGCACGCGGGGCACGTCGACGATGCCGACATCCTCGAGCAGCTGAGCCGCGATGCCCTTGGCCGCGCTGGACCCGACTCCGCGCAGCCGCTTGATGGCGGCGCCGAGCTGCCACCCGATGGTGAACATCGGGTCGAGGGCGCGGCTGGGCTCCTGGGAGATGAAGGCGATGTCGTGCCCGCGAACCTTCGCGAGGGTCTTCTCGTCGGCCTGCGCGAGGTCGGTGTCGCCCCACTGGATGCGCCCCGAGCGCACGGAGAGCCCGGGCGAGAGCAGGCCGAGGATCGCATAGGACGTCACGCTCTTGCCGCAGCCGGACTCTCCGACGAGCCCCATGACCCGGCCGGGCTGCACGTGCAGCGAGACGCCGGTGACGAGCGCAGGGCCGCCGTCGACGCCGAGGACGAGGTCCTCGATGATGAGCTCGCCGTCCGCCGCCGCTCGCGCGGGGGTGTGGGTGGTGAGGTCGGGAGCGCTCGTCTCGATGTTCTGGGCGGGCAGCGTCGCGACGACCTCCGGAATACTCGGCTCGACGGGGAACAGCACGGTCGCTTCGGCGGGGCCGTCGGATGCAGCGGCGGGCGTGGGAGCGAGGGCGACGACGTACTCGGCATCCGGAGCAGTCTTCTTCTTGCGTCGTCGGATCGCGATGAGGGGCGGCGGGGTGGCGGCGCCCCCGGAGATGACGTCGGCGAGGGCGTTTGCGGCGATGATCGTGAGCGCGAGGACGACGCCGGTCGGCACCATCATCCAGGGCTGCTGGAAGATGAAGCGCGCGGCGGTCTGGATCATGCCGCCCCAGGTGGGCTCGGGCGGCTGCGGCCCGAGGCCGATGAAGGCGAGACCGGCCTGCATCATGATGCCGACGCCGAAGAAGAGCACGAACTGCACGATGACCGTGGTCGACATGTTGGGCAGCACATGGCGGAAGCTCGACGCCGTCGGGCGGACACCGTCGATCGCGGCCGCTTCGACGAACAGCTGCTTCTGCAGGTTCTTGGCCTGACCGAACAGGATCCGGTAGAGGGCGCCGAACAGCAGCACGCCGAACAGAGCCATGACCAGCGGCATGTTGGTGCCGACCGCAGCGATGAAGGCGAGGATGATCACGGTGCCGGGGAGCGACATCACGATCTCGCTGATGCGGTTCATCGTGCCTTCGGCGCGGCGGCTGCGCACGGCCCAGAGTGTGACCGGCACGGTGATCGCGACGGCGACGATCGGCGGGATGAGACCGATGGCGAGCGTCGATGCGGCAGCGGTCACGATGCGCGACAGCAGATCGCGGCCGAGCTCGTCGGTGCCGAGGATGTGCGCGGCCGACGGCCCCTGCAGCACCGCTGTGAGGTCCTGCTCGAGGGGCCCGTAGCGCAGCCACAGCGGCGAGGTGAGCGAGGCGAGCGTGAGTCCGATGAGCCAGATGAGCGACAGGACGGCTGTCGGCGAGCGGAACAGCCGGTTCGCACGCTTGCGCTCCGCGCGGCGGATCGTGAGGATCGCGGTGGTCGAGACGGTCATGAGGTGCGCAGTTTCGGGTCGAGGGTTCGGTTGAGCGTCTCGAGCACGACGTTCACGATCACGACGACGAGCGTCGCGATGAGGACGAGCGCCTGGACGAAGGGCAGATCAGCCGATCCGACGGCGGACTGCATCGCCTGGCCGATGCCGGGGAGGGCGAACAGCACCTCGATCACGGCCGAGCCGCCGAACAGGACGATGAACTGGACAGCCACTGTGGCGAGGATCGGGAGGCTGGCGCTGCGGAGCGCGTGGACGTAGATGATCCGCCAGGTCGGAGTGCCGACGGCGCGAAGGCTGCGCATGTGCTCCTGCGCCAGGGCTTCCGACATCGACGCCCGGGCCTGCCGGGCGATGAAGCCGGCCGAGGTGAGCGCGATCGTGAGCACAGGCAGCACGAGCGACTTGAACCACTTGTCTGGGCTCACCTCGAACGGCACGAACCCGGTCGCCGGCAGGAGGTGCAGCTGCACGGCGAAGAAGTAGACGAGCAGGATGCCGACCCAGAAGGCCGGAAGGGAGAGCATGATGCCCGTGAGCACCGTGATGAACCGGTCGACGGAGCCGCGACGGACGGCGGCCACCACTCCGAGCGAGATGCCGATGATGGCGCTCACCATCGTTCCGCCGACCGCGAGGGCCGCCGTCACCGGCAGCCGCTTGGCGATGTCGGGCCCGATCGGACGCCCGTCGATGAGAGAGACGCCGAGGTTGCCCTGCAGCACCTGCGCCACCCACGCGAAGTACTGCTGGAGCCAGGGGTCGTACCAGCCGATGGACTCGTTGTACGCCGCGACCTGCTCCGGCGTCGCGGACTGCCCGAGGGCGACGCCGCCGGGCGTCGAGCCGGAGAGGTGGACGAGCACGAAGGCGATCCATGACGCGACGAGCAGCGTCAAGAGCGCCCAGGCGACTCGCTTCAGCACGAAGATGAGCATCATCACTCCCTTGCGAGGTCGGTGCCGGCGGCCTCAGCCGCCGGCACCGACATCAGGTTAGGACGCGGGCTGGAGCGACGCGAGGAGCGGGAACGCCTCGGCGCCCGGGAAGGTCGGCTCGGCGAGCTTGGCCGTGTTGTACGCCCACGGCGCCAGCTGCTCGAAGAGCGGGATGAGCCACCCGGAATCCACGATCGCGCGGTTGAGGTCCTGCAGAGCAGTCGCCTGCGCGTCCTCGTCGCCCGAGCCCTGAGCGGCCCCGACTGCGCCGGCCGCCGCCTGGATCTCGGCGTTCTCAGCGCCGTGGAAGTTGGCGAAGCCGAAGAGGGCGCCGAACACCGGGCCGAGCGGGTTGGTCCACTGGAACGGGATGGGTCCACCGAGCGGCTCGGTCTGCACAACCGTGAACAGCTCTTCGGTCGATGCCGCGTTCTTCAGGTTCATCTTCACGCCGATGGCCTCCCAGTAGGGCTGAATGGCCTCCATGTCGCGCTGGCTGCCCTGGCTGATCGTGAAGTCGAACTCGAAGCCGTCGGGGTAGCCGGCCTCCGCGAGGAGATCCTTCGCGGCATCGGGGTCGTACGCGTACTGCTTGTCGAGCTCAGGAAGGTAGCCCGGGTTGTCGGCCGGCAGTGCGTTCGCCGTCGGAACCTCGCCGGGGTGGATCGCGGTCACGAACGCTTCGCGGTCGATGGCCGTGGAGAGCGCCTGATAGACGAGCGGCTCGGCCCACTGCGGCCCGAGGGCCCCCACCTTGTCGAAGGCGATGATGTTCTGGACGGTTCCGCCGTTGGCGACGAGACCGACGCCGGCGGACTCGACCTGGTCCTGTGTCTCGGCGGCGAGCAGGGCGAGGTCAACCTCTCCCGAGATCGCGGCGTTCACGCGCGCCTGGGAGTCGAGGATCGGCTTGAACTCGTAGGAGTCGAAGGGATACGCGTCGGCATCCGCGTCGTCTTCCTTCTTGACCAGCAGGTAGGAGTTGCCCTTCACCGTGGCGTCGGCATCGACCGTCAACGGTCCTGATCCGTCCGGAGTCGCATCGAGGCTCGACCGGTCGGCGACGCCGGCCGGGCCGACGATCATGCCGGTGGGCGAGACGAGGTTCGACTCGAAGCCGGGTTTGGGAGCTGCGAACGTGAGAGTGACGGTGTCGTCGTCGACGACGGCGACATCGGTGATCTCGTTCTGACCACCCGTCGCGAACGAGGAGTAGCCGCTGAGGTCGGGGTTGCCCCGGGCATCGAGGTTCTCCTTCACGAGCTCGGCGCTGAGCGCGGTGCCGTCACTGAAGGTCGCACTCGTGTCGAGGTCGAGCGTGAGCTCGGTCTTGTCCTCGCTGTACTCGAAGTTCGTCACGAGCTGCGGGACGATCTTGCCGTCCTGGTCGAGCACGAACAGCGAGTCGTAGATGCCCTCGAAGAACATCCGCTGGCCGCTGCCGTAGCGGATCGGGTCGTAACCGAAGGCGGCCTGGTCGGAATCCGTGGCGATGATGAGCTTCGCCGTGTCTTCTGCTCCGCCGCTCTCGCTGTCGCCGCTGCCTCCACCGGAGCATGAGGTGAGGGCGAGGGCTGCGACAGCGACGGCGGCGATCACGCCGCCTGCTCGCGCTGTGATGATTCGGGACATCTGATCTCCTGTGATCGGGTGCTGCTGAGGACTTCGGTGTCGAGGGACCGCCGTTGCAAGACCGGCTCCCTCGACCAGAGTGACCGCGTCATGCGCATTTGGCCATTCGGATTCGCAAGCCTTGCCGTTAGCGGGTGCCTAACGTGCCTCTCGGGTTGCTTCTCCCTAGTGAAACATGCTTTCATTGAATGAACAACCGGTGATCGCGGTGGAGAGCTCCGTGACCCGTTCCGCGAGGAGGCGAAATGGTCGATGACCGCACGGTGATCGCAGAGGAATCCGCGGTGCGCATCGGACCTCCCCCGTTCCTTGCTCCCGGGACCGCCGAGCGGCAGCATCCGGTCCGCGCAGTCACCCACCAGTCGTTGACGTACTCCACCCCCGATGGGTACCGGCCTCTGCACATGGATGTCTACGTTCCCGAGGGGCTGGAGGGGCCTGCGGCGTGCGTCGTCTGGATCCACGGCGGCGCCTGGCTGTTCGGCAGCCGGCAGACGCCGCCCGACTACTGGCCCGAGGGCGCGCTCTTCCAGACCGCGATCGATGCCGGGCTCGCCGTGGCGTCCATCGACTACCGGCACTCGCGCGAGGCCTCGTTCCCCGCACAGCTCCACGATGCGAAGGCCGCCGTGCGGTACCTGCGCCGGTTCGCCGACGAGCTGGGCATAGACGGGAGCCGGATCGGCGCGTGGGGAGAATCCGCCGGCGGACACCTCGCCGCACTGCTGGGCCTGGTCGACGACCCCGCGCTCGAGGGCACCGAGGGCGTGCTCGGCGAGAGCAGCGCCGTCGCCGCCGTCGTCGACTTCTACGGGGTGTCGGACGTCGACACGCTCCCCTCGTTCCTCGACACCCTGCCCCCCGAGTGGGTCGAGCAGCTGCTTGCCCAGGGCCCGGCATCCGAAGCCGACCCGACGAGTGTGATCCTGGCCCGCACGCCACTGGACCCCGCGAACGCGCGCCGGCTGCTCTCGCCGGTGCACCACGCCCGGGCAGACGCTCCGCCGTTCCTGCTGGTGCACGGCGACGCCGACGGCCTGGTTCCCCTCTCCCAGAGCGATCAGCTTCTTGAGGCACTGCAGGCTGCGGGAGTCCCCGCCGAGCTGGTGATCGTCGAAGGCGGCGATCACGTCTTCGAGGGCGCCGACCCGCTTCCTCCGATCCGACGGGCCGTCGAGTTCCTCAGCGCCCGACTCGCCGACCCGAAAGGCACTTCATGACCGCCCTCCGCTTTCCCGCCGACTTCCTCTGGGGCGTCGCCACCGCCGGCCACCAGAACGAGGGCGACAACGTCACGAGCGACACCTGGTTCCTCGAGAACGTCACGCCGACGATCTTCAAGGACCGCTCGGGCAAGGCCACGAACGGCTGGGAGCGGTGGGAGTCCGACCTCGACATCGTCGCCGGCATGGGCCTCAATGCCTACCGGTTCTCCGTCGAGTGGGCGCGCATCGAGCCGGTCGAGGGCGAGTTCTCCGAGCAGGCGCTCGATCACTACGAGGCGGTGATCGACGGATGCCTCTCCCGAGGCCTCGCGCCGATCGTCACGTTCAACCACTTCACGTCGCCGCACTGGTTCGCGGGGCGCGGCGCGTGGCTCGATGCCGATGCGCCCGAGCTCTTCGCGCGATTCTGCGGCGTCGTGATGGATCGCTTCGGCGACCGCATCCACCTGGCCGTCACCTTCAACGAGCCGGACCTCCCCGAGATGCTCACGTGGGCCGGGCTCCCGGACTTCGTCCCCGAGCTCGAACGCGCGACGCTCGAGGCCGCCGCGGCCGCCGCCGGCGTGGAACGGTACCGCGCGGGCAACGTGATGCTGCACGAGGACTTCGCCGGCATGCGAGCCGGGATGACCGCGGGCCACAAGGCCGCGAAGGCCGCCATCAAGGCGCGCCGACCCGAACTTCGGGTAGGCCTGTCCCTCGCGATCGTCGACGACACGGCCGTGGCGGGCGGTGAGGAGCTGCGCGACCGCAAGCGCGCCGAGGTCTACGAGCACTGGCTCCTGCTCGCCCGCGACGACGACTTCGTCGGGGTGCAGAACTACGAGCGCATCGTCTACGGCCCCGACGGCCAGGTGCGTCCGGAAGACGGAGCGGTCGTGAACGGGATGGGCACGGCCGTCGAGCCCGACTCGCTCCGCGGGGCCGTCCAGTACGTGTACTCGGTGGCACAGGTGCCCGTGCTCGTCAGCGAACACGGCATCGGGACCGAGGATGACAGCATCCGTGCCGCCTTCATCGAGCCCTCGCTCGCGGGCCTCGCGCAGGCGATCGCCGACGGCGTGCCGGTGCTCGGCTACTGCCACTGGACGCTCATGGACAACTTCGAGTGGATCTTCGGCTACGGCCCCAAGCTCGGGCTGCACTCGGTGGATCGCGAGACGTTCGAGCGGACCGAGAAGCCGAGCGCCGACGTGTACCGCCGGGTGGTGCGCGAGGCGCGGGGGCTCTGAGCGCAGACCGCGGCGCGGCTGGATTCACAGGGGTCGCATGACGCGCGGCGCGGTTGATGGATCCGCGGCGCCAGTGCATCCTGAAGGGGTGACAGGGCGCGGAGTGGTCTCCATCGGACTCGGCGCGACGCTCGGGCCACAGGTGGTCGCGCGGCTCGCGCCCGCCATCGAGGCCGCGGGCTTCCATGCGCTCTGGATGAACGACACTCCCGGCGCTGACGCGCTCGCCGTCCTCGAGGCGGCCGCCGCCGTCACCACTCGTCTCACACTCGCCGTGGGCGTGCTGCCGGTCGATCGGCGGACCGCGGCGTCGATCATCTCGGACGTGCATGCTCGGGATCTGCCGCAGGAACGCCTGATCCTCGGCATCGGCTCGGGTGCGGCATCCGTGGGTGCCCTGGAAAGCGTGCGCACTGCCGCGACCCGATTGCGGGGGGCGCTTCAGGCGAAGATCGTCGTCGGCGCCCTCGGACCCCGGATGCGGCGGCTCGCAGCCGAGCACGCTGATGGTCCGCTGCTGAGCTGGCTGACTCCCGAGATCGCCGCCGCGCAGGCGGCCGAGGCGCGCGCCGCGGCATCCGGCACGCATGTCGCGCTTTACGTGCGCACCGCAGTGCAACCGGCCGCGGCGAAGCGGATGATCACGGAGACCCAGCGCTACGAGGCCGTAGGGGCCTACTCCGCGAACTTCGCGCGTCTCGGCATCGCGAGCACCGAGACGGTGCTGGATGCCGCGACCGGACCGATCGCCCAGCGGCTCGAGGAGTATCGCAATGCCGTCGACGAAGTCGTGCTGCGCGCGATCACGCCGAGAGACGACCTTGAGGACTACGCGCGGTTCATCGCCGCCACGGCAGCGCTTCTCTGAGCGCCGCATGGTGGCGGGCGAACGGCAGCACGCTGAGGAAGCGCTCATGCCATCCATCCGTACGCCGACGGCCCGCTTCGCAGGGTCGATCGCTGATATGCCGCATCAGCAAACGCCCATTCCTTCCGGACGGATGCTGTCGCTAGCGTCGGAGGATGAGCAGCGTGGCTTATCCGGGGCTCGAGGGCCGCACGATCGTCGTGACCGGCGCCGGCGGAGGGCAGGGTGCGTCCGAAGCGCTGCTGCTCGCCTCGGTGGGCGCCGTGGTGATCGCCACGGATGTGGCGGATGCCGCGCCTGCGGTCTTCGCGGGGAGCAGCATCCGGTATCGCCGTCTGGATGTGACCGACCAGTCGGACTGGGCTTCGCTGGCCGAGGAGCTGAGCGGCGGCGACCAGCCGGTGAAGGGGCTCGTCAACAACGCCGGGATCACCCATCGATCCCGGCTCGGCGAGACGGCGCGCGAGGACTGGGACCGAGTCCTCGCCGTCAACCTCACGGGACCGATGCTCGGCATCCAGGCCCTCGCGCCGCTGATGGCGGAGGGATCCGCGATCGTCAATGTGGGCTCATCCGCGGCGCTCAACGGCCACTACCCGGTGGCCTATACGACCTCGAAGTGGGGGCTGCGCGGGCTCACGCATGTCGCGGTCACGGAGCTCGGACCGGCCGGCATCCGGGTCAATATCGTGCATCCCGGCTTCATCGAGACGCCGATGACTGCGGGCGCGCCCGAGGCGATGCGCCAGACGCAGGTCGCCCTCACCCCGCTCGAGCGCCTCGGCCGGTCGGGCGAGGTCGCCGAGGTCGTCGCCTTCCTGCTGTCGGATGCTGCCGCCTACATCTCGGGCGCCGAGATCCCTGTGGATGGCGGCTCGACCTCGTCGGCGGGCGCGAAGCTCATGTCCGACCGGATCGCCGGGCGCTGAGAGTGCGGGCGCTGACCTGCGCGCTCCGCCTGTGCCCGTGGACGCTTTTGCGCGCATAACCGAGGAGATGCGCGTTCCAGAGGGCGGAATCGGCGCCGATGCTCCTCGAAATCGCGGATCTCCTCTCAAACGCGCGGCGGGATGCTGTCACCCACCCGCACCCGCCTCCTTCTGCACGCGCCGCCGATGCCGCCCACGCCGCCCGCACAGCCCAGGAGATTCCCCATTCCAGAGGGGACAGCCACTTCAGATCCTGTGGCCTGGATCGCGAGCGACTGGACCCGAGGACTTGGGAGTCAAAGGGTGTACGGCAGCAGCAGGTACAAGACCATGGGAAGGCTCAGCACTGCGCCGATTGATCCGAGCACGATCGCTGCCGCTCTTCCCGCCCGTCCACGGTGTCGAGATCCGCGCACGATCGACCTGATTCCAAGGACGAAGGCCACGACCAATATCGCACCTAGGAGCACTTGGGTCACGATGCTCGCCGCGGTGTATTGGGCGTTCTCTGTTGGGTCCTTCCAGCTTTGGGTCTCCATCGCGAAGTACAGAAGTGTGAGACCAAGAACCCAATAGAGCACGAATGCGCCCAGCGCCAAGCCAACACTCCACCATCCGAGCTTCGCTGACACCCGCGCGGTTCCTTCACCGCGTGCCTCCGACGGCGCGTCCTCATTGCCGATCGGCGTTGAGGGTGTCGTCGTCATCGCCTCACGGTATTGGCTGTGCGCAGATCGCGCCAGAGGAACTACGGGTCCGAAACACGTCCACCGGATACTGGTCGGCCGAATCGCCGATCCTCCTAGAAATCCGGGTCCTCCCAAATGCGCGGCGCGAGGCTGCCGCGCGGCCACACCGATTACCTCTGCGTCCTCCCGAGCCACCGACGTTTGCGCGCACAGCCGAGGAGATTCGCATTTCAGAGGGCGGAATCAGCGCCGCTCCTCCTCGGAAACGCAGATCTCCTCTGAAGTGCGCGGCGGGATGCTGCGGAGCAGCCACACCGCTTCTCTCCGCAAGCTCTGGCTAATGCCGCCGACGCCCGCGCGCACAGCCGAGGAGATCCGCATTCCAGAGGGCGGAATCGGCCCCGATCCTCCTCGGAAACGCAGATCCCCTCTGAAACGCGCGGCGGGATGCTGCCGTCCGGCCGCAGCGCTTACCTCTGCACGTCCGGCTGACGCCACGCCGGCCGGCGCGCACAGCCGAGGAGATCCGCATTCCAGAGGGCCGAAATGGCGCCGATCCTCCTCGAAATCGCGGATTTCCTCTGAAATGCGCGGCGGGATGCTGTCGCCCAGCCGCACCGCTTACCTCTGCGCGCTTACGCCCATGCGTGCCCCGCGCCGCCCCGCGCGTGCCCCGCGCGGCCCCACGTGCCCCGCGCCGCCCCGCGCGGCGCCGCGCGGCCCCGCGCTCGCTCCTCGAGCGGTCAGAACACGCGCGGGCTTCCACGTCGGCGTGTTTTGGCTGCTCGAGGGGCAGGAAGAGGGAACGAAAGCGGGCCCAGCGCTCATGCAGAGCGGTCGGGCCCAGCGATCAGGCAGAGAGGTCGGGCGGAGCGCCCAGGCCGAGCAATCGAGACAGCGCTCAGGCGGAGACGGATGCCGCGGCCTGCAGCTCCGCGACCGCCCGGCGAGCCCCGCGCACAGCGATCGCGACACTCGTGAGCGTCGGGTTCATCGTGTTCGCCGTCGGGATGAGCGCGTTGCCACCCACGACCAAGCCGGAAACGCCCCACACGCGCGAGTACGGGTCGGCGACCGAGGTGCCGTCGTCGGTCTCGCCCATGCGCATCGTGCCCATGTAGTGCAGGCTCGAGCCGTTCGGCATGAGCCGGGGCTCGGCGACGAACTCGCCCAGCGCCTCGCCGATGCGCCGCAGGTCGGTCGTGGCCGCAGCGATCTCGCGGTGCTCGGCATCCGTCAGCTCGTACTCGATCGTGAAGTTCGGGAACCCGCGATAGTCGCGCTCGTCGTCGGTGAAGGTGAGGCCGTCCTCGAACCGGGGGCGCTTGCGCAGCCCGTTGCCCATGTTGACGAAGCCCCACCGATTGCCCGCGAACCGGCTGCCCTCGGGCAGCGGGAACGGCGTGTTCTCGGAGTACATGACCTGCAACGAGAACGGGTGATCGGGCTCGGAGAACGGGATGCGGTTCACCGCGGCGACGGGGTCCGCCGCGTGCTTCGCCCGCTGCGCGAGCTCGGCATCCAACTGCTCTTCACTGGCGAAGCGGCTCATCTTGCCGGCATCCAGTGCCACCGTCGTGATCACGACAGGGTGCTCGGTGAGGTATCGGCCGAGGGCGGCGGGACGGATGCCGGAGGCCCACAGCAGCTGCGGGGAGCGGAACGCGTCCGCGGCGACCACGACGAGATCGGCGGCCACGAAGGAGGTCTCGTGGGTGCGGAGGTCTTCCACGGTGACCCCCGTCACCCGGTCGCCGTCGAGCTCGACCCGGCGGACCAGTGACAGGTCGCGCAGCTCGAAGCGGTCGGCGACGGGGTTGCCCGGCTCGATGAGCGGACCGAGCACGAAGTCGGTGCCACCCCAGCGCATCGACCCGTCGGGCTGGGGCTCACCCGAGACCGGAAGCGTGCCGACGCCGTAGCCCTCGGGAAGCTCGTCGTCGAACTCCTCCGCGAGCAGCGAGCGGATCGCAGCCCCGACGGCGGAGTCGGCGAATGCGGCATCCTGAACGTGCAGCAGCCCCTTCGCGGCGGCGAGCAGGTCGTCCCATTCGGCATCCGGGATGAACGGGATCTTCTCGCTGAATCCCGGCGACGGGGTGGCGCACGTCCAGTGCGCGCCCTGACCGCCGACGTTGGTCGCACCGGCCGCCGCGGCGAACGTCGGCGCGTGGGCCGAGCCCTCGCCGCCGAAGTCGAAGAGGTGGGTTCCCTGGCGGGCGGTGAACATGCCCTCCACGACCGTGGCCGACGGGATGCCGAGCGACTCGCGGTGATCCCCGGCCTGAGGCCCCTGCGAGAGCTCGCGCGCGCGGGCCTTGGCGTCGGGGTCCTCGATGTTCCGGACGCTCTGGCCCGGCCGCTCGGTCACCTGCGGACCCGCCTCGAACATGATCACGCGGGCGTCGGGGAGTCCCTCGAGCAGCGTCCGCGCGTACGTCGCGCCGATCGGACCGCTGCCGACGACGGCGATGGTGGTGGTGTTCGACATGGGGTGCTCCTCGGGTGTCACGCGGTGACGGTTTCGCTGGATGCTGTGGAGGCGGCCTGCGGGTCCTGCTCGTCCGAGAGCCGACCCGCCGGCAGCAGGACGGCGGCGACGATCCCCACCGCGTACACGATGGCGAGCGCGAGGAAGACGGGCGTGAGCACGCCGCCGTAGAGGTCGGCGACCTGGGACTGGATCGCGGGCGATGCGGAGTGGACGGACTGCGGAGTGAGGGTCGATGCCTCGAGTCCGGTTGGAACCCCCGCCGCCACGCCGACGGCGATCACACCGCCGATCACCGCGGTGGCGACGGTCGAGCCGACCTGGCGCACGAGATTGATCGACGCGGTGATGGCGCCCGTCTCGCTCCGCGGCGCGGCGCTCTGGACGACCGCGACGATGAGGCTCATGAACGCTCCGGTGCCGACGCCCACGACCGCCATGACGATCATCGGCACCCACAGCGGCACGCCGACGGGCAGCAGCGACATCACGAGCAGACCGGCGGCGCTCAGCGCGGTGCCGACGATCGCGAACACGCGGTAGTGGCCGGTGCGGCTGGCCAGGAACCCGGTGGCGAGGTTGCTGACCAGCATCCCGAACACGGTCGCGATCGGGACGAGACCCGAGACCGTCGCGCTCGTCTGGTACGCCATCTGGAAGTAGGTGGGGAGGTACGCGGTCACCGAGAAGAGCCCGATGCCGATGATCGCCGACAGGGCGGTGCCCGCCGATATGGTGCGGTTGCGGAAGAGGCGCAGCGGCACGATCGGCTCGTCGGTGCGCAGCTCGATCAGGAAGAAGGCGGCGAACGCCATGGCCGAGATGACATATGCGACGACGGATGCTGCTGCCATGCCGGCCGAGCCGGTCCAGGTGACCGCGAGCACGAGCGCGACGAGCGCCGCCGTGAACGCGATGGATCCCGCGTAGTCGAAGCGGCGACGCCCGGCCGGCTCGATGTGCGGGATCGCGACGAGGGCGAGGCCCAGGGCCACGAGGCCGAACGGGATGTTGATCCAGAAGACCCAGGACCATCCCCAGTAGTCGGTGATGAGGCCCCCCACGACCGGGCCGATCAGGATGGCGATCGGGAAGGCCGCGCCGATGATCGCGAGGTAGCGCGGACGCTCGCGGGGCGTGGTGACCTGGGCGATGATCGTCTGCGACATCAGCTGCAGACCCGCGGAGCTCATCCCCTGAACGACGCGCGCGACGATGAGCTGAGGCATGTCCTGGGCGAACCCGCACACGAGCGATGCCACGAGGAACACGATGAGCGACGTGAGGAAGATCCAGCGTGGTCCCACCATGTCGCCGAGCTTGCCGAGCACCGGCAGCAGCACGGTGCTCGCCAGCGTGTAGCCGACGACGATCCAGCCCATCTGCTCGAGGGCGCCGAGCTCGCCGGCAACCGTCGCGAGCGAGGTCGAGACGATGGTGTGGTCGAGCGCGCCGAGGAGCGACACGGTCAGGAGCGAGACGACGAGGAGGCGGAGCCTCAGAGGTGTGAGCGGCATTTCCGATTCACCCGAGAGATCGGGCGGTCGACGCGACTCGGTGTGCCCCAGCCGCGACTTCACGGAGGGAACGGACCCGGTGAGGATCCCGACGTCACTGTCGATTATAGGTGGTCTTTAGTCCGATTTCAACTAAAGAGTGGGATGCCCGTCTCCCGCTCGGAGAAGGTCCAGAGGTTGGCGATGGCACGCCGGCGTCCCGGGCGCAGGACGGCGAGCCGCACCGGTCGGCCCGTGTTGACGAACCGCGGTCCGTAGAACTCGCCGCCCTTCGCGGCCGGATCCGTGGCCGCCCGGATCTGGGGCATCGCACCTTCGGGAGGCGCCATCCCGGTCGATTGGGCGGCACGTGCGAAGAACGGTGCGAGCGCGCCGCCACCGCCCTCGCGCACCGTGCGCAGCTGCAGATCGCTGTGCGAGAGCCCGGGGTGCGCGATGAGACTCCGGGCGCGGACCCCTGCCTGGGCGAATCGCTGGTTCAGCCCGAGACCGAAGTGATAGTTGGCGAGCTTCGCGGTGCCGTACGCGAGCCAGGCCTGGTACCGCCCCGGTGGGTACGGCTTCTCCGGGTCGATCGCCCGTCCGAAGTGATGCGCCGTCGAGCTGACGGTGACGACGCGGGCCGCGGGCGCGGCGAGGAGCGACGGGATCAGCAGCGCCGTGAACGTCCAGTGCCCGAGGTGGTCGATGCCGATCTGCGTCTCATAGCCGTCGACCGTTCGCCCCTCGGGCGACGCCATGACACCGGCGTTGTTGACGAGGATGTCGATCACGGGATGCCGGTCGGCGATGTCGCGGGCGGCTCGGGTGGTCGAGGCCTGCGAGCCGAGATCCAGCTCGACGAGCTCGAGCGCGGCATCCGGTGTCTCTTCGCGAATGCGCCTGATCGCGGTCTCGGCCTTCTCCTGGTCGCGGACCGCCAGCACGACGCGGGCGCCCTTCGCCGCGAAAGCCCTGGCCGTCTCGAAGCCCAGCCCGCCGTTCGCGCCGGTGACAACCGCAACCCGACCGCTGAGGTCGGGGATCGAATCCCGCGTGTACGCCATGCTTCTCCTCCGGTCCGGACCCCAGGCTATTCCGCGAGGCGATACGGAACGTGCGAGCCGATACGAATTGCACTGTGCAGATCGTGTCGGCTCGCGCAGTCTGTATCGGCTCGACAGACAGACAGGGATAGGAGGAGCTGCGCTCAGGCCCGCTGCCGCACCCGCGACCGCCGCCGAGCCGCCGGGATCTCGGGCGCCGCCACCGCGGGCCCCACGAAGCCCAGGAGCTCGCCGATCCCCTCGACGGTCATGCGCACCTCGTCGTCCTCCTGCAGGGCGGGGATCATCGAGCCGCGTCCCCACAGCTCGCCGAGGCATCCGCCGTTGCCGACGGTGCCGCTGCCGAGCACGTCGCCCGCAACCACCCGCGCGTTGCGCGAGGCGTAGGCGACGAGGTCGCCGAACGGCCAGCCCATGTTCGAGACGAGGTCTTCGCCGACGAGCTCGCCGTTGATGCGCACCTCGGCACGGATCGCGAGGAAGCCGTCTGCGTCGAGATAGGGCTCGAGCTCGTCGGCCGTGACGATCCAGGGGCCGAGTGTCGTGCCGAAGTCCTTGCCCTTCGCCGGACCCAGGCGCACCTTCATCTCGCGGGACTGGAGGTCGCGCGCCGACCAGTCGTTCATGATCGTGTAGCCGAAGATGCGCCCGGCGCCCTGTTCCGGGGTGAGGTTGGCGCCCGGCTCACCCCCCAGCACTGCGGCGATCTCGAGCTCGAAGTCGAGGCGCTCGGTGACGGGCGGGGCGACCGCGTCGGTGGGCCCCAGGATCGTGTGCGGGTTCGTGAAGTAGAAGGTCGGCGCCTGGTACCACTCGGGCACGACCTCGCTCTTGCCGTCCACGGACGCCGAGACGCCCTCGACGTGCTCTTCGAAAGCCACGAAATCGCGGACGGATGCCGGCACCAGCGGCGCGAGCAGCCGGACCTCGCCGAGGCCGGTGCCCGCGTCACCGCGAACCTTCGCGTACGCGGTGTGCGCAGCATCCAATCCTCCCGAGAGGATGTCGGCGACCGTCTGTCCGTCGGGGAACGCAATCACCTGATCGTCGACGACGAAGCCCTCAGCGACCGCGTCGCTGCCGTCCGGGATCCACCGCGCGATCCTCACGCGCGCACCCGCGTCTCGAGCAGTGCCTCCGCGTTGCCTGCGAGGATGCGTTTTGCGATCTCGTCCGGCAGGCCGGCATCCCGCACGAAAGCGACGGGATCATCCAGCCCCATGTCGAACGGGAAGTCGCTGCCGAGCAGCACCTGCGATTCGCCGGCGACCTCGACCAGGTGGCGGAGCGCGACTGGATCGTGCACCACCGTGTCGAACCACAGCTTGCGCAGGTACGTCGAAGGCGCGTGCTCGCAGCGCCGCGCCTCGGGGCGCACCTGCCAGGCCCGATCGGAGCGGCCGATTGCGAAGGGGAGGTACCCGCCGCCGTGCGCGGCGACGATCTTGAGATCGGGATGCCGGTCCAGAACTCCCGCGAAGATCAGGTGCGACAGAGCCACGGCGTTCTCGGCGGGCTGCCCCACCGTGTTCGAGAGGTAGAACCGGTCGAGACGCTCGTCGAGGCTGCAGCCGAACGGGTGCAGGAAGACGACCGCTCCGAGCTCGGCGGCGCGCGCCCAGAACGGCTCGAGCCGCTCGTCCGACAGCTCCACGTCGCCCGCGAACGACGAGATCTCGACACCCGCGAGACCGCGGCCGAGGATCGCGTCGTCGAGGTACTCCACGATGCGGGACGGATGCTGGAGCGGCACGACGCCGAGCCCCGTCAGCCTGTCGGGAGCCTGGGCCACATGCGCGGCGATGAGGCGGTTCGTCTCCATCGCGACCCAGACCGCGAGGCCCTCGGGCGCCCACGGGTAGAAGTGGTTCGGCGAGACGCTGACCCACTGCCGGTCGATGCCCTGCTCGTCCATGGCGGCCAGTCGCGCGCGCACATCGGTGAGCTTCGGGATGCGCGACCCGATCATCGCGCCCGACGCCTTGAGGCTCTCGACGCCGTTGCGCCGGCGCTCGAGGTCGGCGGCTTCCGCGACGAGCTGCGGGACCCGCCGCTCGACCTCGGCGTGGAGCTCGGGCAGCAGCAGGTGCGCGTGGACGTCGGTGATGAGGGCGCTCATGCCGGCTGCGCCATCTGGTGCGCGGTGCGGAAGATGAGGCCGGCGGCATCGGCATCCCGATCGCCATCGATCTGCCATTGCCCGAGCTGGACCGACGCGTCCACGATGGTCTGCACCCGCGGCAGGCGGCGCGCGTGGAAGATGTCCCACAGGTCCTGGTCGAGCGACTCGAACTGGACGAGCAGCTCCGTCAAGACGAGCGCGTCCTCGAGGCCCTGTGCCGCACCCTGCGCGATCGTGGGCGGGCAGCTGTGTGCGGCGTCGCCGATGACGACGACCCGGCCGCGGTTCCACGATCCCTCGACGAGGTGCTTCGTGAACCACGTGTAGTTCGCGTGGGCGCCGTTCTCGAGCGACCCGCGGATCGCGTTCCACGGACCCTCGTACGCGCGCGACTCGTCGATCATGATGCGGGTGGCGTCCTCGTCGCTCACTCCGAAGCGATCCTGCGCCTTCTCGACGAGGAACGCGTACATCGTGTCCTCGCCGGTGGGCGTGTACCCGGCGATGTAGACGGGGCCGCCGTAGTACAGCTCGGTGCGCTCCACGTCCGCCGGGCGCGCCACGAAGGAGCGCCAGATGCCCATGCCGGTCGGCTGCGGCTTCTCCTCGATGCCGATCATCTCGCGCACCCCCGAGTTGAGCCCGTCGGCTCCGATCACCAGGTCGTAGACGCCGACCGCTTCCTCGTTGACGAACACCTCGACGTGGTCGTCGCCCTGCACGAGCCCCGTCACCGCGGCACCGAAGCGGACCGTCGCACCGGCCTTCGTCGCGTGGTCGAGGAGGATGCGGGCGAGCGCCGCGCGCGGCATCCCCATCTGCGCAGGGAAGTCGGGTCCGCCCGCCTTGACGTCGGGGAGCTCGGCGACGATCGGCGCACCGGGCCCGGGTGCCCGCAGATTGAGCCCCTCGAACGGATAGCCGGCGGCGCGGAGGTCGTCCCATGCTCCCAGAGCGCCGAAGACGCGCAGGGCGTTGCCCTGCAGGGAGATGCCCGACCCGAGCGCGCTGAGCTCGGGCTTGGCCTCGAAGACGTCGACGGTGACGCCCGCCTTCGCGAGCTGGATGGCGGCGGCGAGTCCGGCCACGCCGGCTCCGGCGATGGCGACCTTGCTGACTGCGGTCATGTGAGAACCTCTCTGTTCTTCTGTTCGGGGGGTGTCTAGAGGATGGCGACGGGGTTGATGGGCGAGCCGACCGCCCCGGTGATGCGAAGGGGCGCGGCGGAGAGCAGGAACTCGTACCTGCCCTGCTCCGCGCAGACGGCGGCGAGCTCGTCGAGATCCCACAGCTCGCCGATGGTGAGGCCGAGATTGGGGATCACCACCTGGTGCAGCGGCTGGAACGCCGGCACGTCGAACTCGTTCGGGCGCACCTCGAAGCCCCACGTATCGGTCGCGATCGCGGCGATCTCGGTGCGATGCAGCCAGCCGGCCGTGGTGAGCGAAAGGCCGGGGGCGGGCCCGCCGGCGTAGTCGCCCCAGCCGTCGCGGCGCGTGCGGGCGAGCTGGCCGGTGCGGACGAGCACGATGTCGCCGCGGCCCACGGCGCTCGAGGCGCCCTGGGCGGCGATCGTCGCGTCGAGGTCGGCGGCGGTGATGGCGTAGCCGTCTTCGAGCTCACCCGTCTCGGGGCGCAGGTGACGGGCGACATCGAGCAGCACACCTCGCGACACGATGACGGATGCGGTGTGCTCGATGCCCGTGACGAGGTCGCCCTCGCTCGTGACGACGTCGCCGGCGCGACGACCGTTCCACGCCATGCCGTGGTCGAAGATGTGGCCGAGGCCGTCCCACTGGGTCGAGCACTGCAGCGGCATCGAGATGACGTCGTCCGCGCCGCCGATGCCATGGGGGAACCCCTGGTTGCCGCGCTCGGCATCCGTTCCCGTGTCGGTCATCGTGTGCACGGGGTTCGTGCGGCGGCGCCAGCCCTTCTGCGGGCCGTTGGTGTCGAACGACTGCGAGAGCGACACGACGGTGCCCCGCTGCACGAGCCCAGCCGCCGCGATGCGTTTGGGCTCGTCGATGAGGTTGAGCGTGCCCAGCACGTCGTCCTCACCCCATCGGCCCCAGTTGCGGAAGGCCTCGGCGCGCGCGCCGATCTCCGCCTCGGGGTCGGTGCGGTCGAGGTCGGCCGGGTTGTCGGATGGCCGGGTCATACCGCGGGCCCCTCGGCGATGCAGCGCACGACCTGGGTCCCGAGCCCGGTGATCGACCCCGTCATGACGTCGCCGTCGCGCAGGAACCGCTTCCAGTGCTGGCCGTTGCCGGCCGGGCTCCCCGTCAGCAGCAGATCGCCCGGCAGCAGAACCGTGGTCTGCGACGCGGAGGAGATGAGGGCGGGGATGTCGAACAGCAGGTCGCTGGTCGAGCCGTCCTGCTTGACCTCGTCGTTGAGTTCGAGCCGCACCGTGACGTCTCCGCCGTCGACGAACTCGGCCGGGACGAGGAAAGGACCGGTCGGCAGGAATCCGGGCGCGTTCTTCGCACGGAACCAGTCGGTGCCGATCTCCTTCATGTCCTTGCGGAACACGAGGTCGCGGGTCGTGACGTCGTTCACGATCGTGTAGCCGGCGACGTGGTCGAGGGCCTGCTCGCGGGTGACCCGGAACGCCTCTTTCCCGATGACGACGGCGAGCTCGAGCTCCCAGTCGTGCACCTCGCTGTAGGCGGGGAGCACCAGCGGCACGTCGTCGCCGACCACCACGGTCGGCAGGCCGATGAAGAAGTACGGCTCGCCGTTCGCGGCACGGTCGTCCATCATCTTGGCGGCGAACTCGCGCGCCTCTTCGGGCGTCCGGTCCGAGTTGTTCGTGAGTCCCGCGGCGACGAGCTCGATGACGTGCTGCCGATAGTTGGCACCGGCCTGCAGCACCTGGCGGGGCTCGACCGGTGCCGTGAGGACGACGCCGTCGAGCGGCATCCACTCTCCGTCGCTCGTTGCGAGCGCGGCGAGGCGGCTCCAGTCGGCGTGCGCCAGGAAGGCGTTGAGGTCGGGGGCGCCGAGCTCGTCGGGGCCGAGCGGGCGGATGCGGTCGCCCGCGACGAGGCCGAGACGCACGGCATCGCCGTCGCGGTAGCGGGCGAGGGCGATGGGGGCAGTCAGTCCGGCTGACGTCGTCGTCATGTGATCTCCGAGTCGGAAGGGTGCGAGGGGTGGTGGCCAGACGTGCGGGCGGGCGCTCTTCGAACCCCCGCCCTTGGTCTATCAGCCCTGCCCGTGCTTGGCGTAGGGGTTGAAGAGCGCGTCCTTGATCTCGTCGGGCACGCCCTCTTCGGTCGCGGAGGGGCCGTCGGCCGGCGGGAACGACTCGGTCATCGACATCGGCATGACGCTGTTGCGGTAGAAGTTGTTCGAACCCTGCGAGGGCTTCCAGGTGTTCGCCTCCCAGTCCGGCACGTAGTTGCGGTAGCCGCCCGTGTTCAGCTCGATGCGCAGGCTCGAGGGCTCGCGGTAGTAGAGGAAGTTCTGCTCGCCGATGCCGTGGATCGACGGGCCGTACTCGATCGGGTAGCCGTTCTCGCCGAGCACGTCCGCCGCGATGAGCAGCTCTTCGCGGGTGTCGACCCAGAAGGCGTAGTGGTTCACGCGACCGGCCGTGGTCGAGCCGTCGAGCACCACGCCGAGGTCGTGCGACTTCTCATTCGTCGTGAGCACGGAGAAGACCGAGATGGGCGCCTCGTCGAGCACGGTGCGGGCCATGAAGCGGAAGCCGAGCACGTCGACGTACCACTTGACGAACCCGTCGACATCGCTCGTCGCGATGGTGACGTGGTCGAGCTGGCGGGGAGCGCCGGCGACCTTGCTGCGGCGCGAGGGTCGGTCGGGGTAGATCGACGCGGCGTCGCCCTCGGTGTCCTTGTGGCGCGTGACATCCCAGTGCAGGGTCAGCGTGTGGCCGTAGGGGCCGGTGAAGCGGTAGGCGCGGCCGATCTTGTGGACGTCGACCCACTCGCCCTGGATGCCGGCGGCCTCGACGCGCTTAGCTGCCTCTTCGAGCGCTTCCGGGCTCGAGGTGCGCCAGGCGGCGGTCACGAGCGAGGGCTGGTCGCCCGGCACGACGACGACCGAGTAGGCGTAGTAGTCGCCCCAGCAGCGCAGGTAGACGGCGCCGTCGACGCGGTCGACGACGGTGAGGCCGACCTGGTTGACGTAGAAGTCGACGGACGCCTCGACATCCGGCGAGGTGATCTCGACGTAGGAGAGGTGGGAGAGCAGTTTGATCATCTTCGATCCCTTTCGGATGAGTCTTCGGGGTGATCCCGAGAACTACTTTCGTCCGAGTCGGGCATATCTGGGAACGGCATATCACCAATGGTGAGAATCAGTTCCGTTTATAGAACGGATGCCGCGCCCAGGTCAGCCGCGAGCGCTGCGTCGAGCGCGAGGTCGTCGAGATCCGACGGCCGACCGCCGTCCACCAGCGCGTCGACGGCGCGGCGGAGCACCACGCGCTCGGCGCGCTCGAACCGCGGCGGCGCCGTGCGCCGGGAGGCGGCATCCGTGACGGTGAACTGCAGGTCGGCTTCGTCTCCGTCGAGTTCCAGCAGGGTCGCGCCGAGACCGGTCAGGCGGAGCCGCCCCCGTTCCGGCGCTCCCGGCTGCGCTGCGAAGACGAGCGACACGGGCGCCCCCTCCGCGGTCTCCAGCAGCGCGATCCCCCCTGCGCGCGTCGACTCCGCCGAGCGCAGCACAAGCGGCGAGCGGCCCATCACGCGCGCCCAGCCCAGCGCGTCGCGCTGGGCCGAGTGAAGGGCAAGAGCCGGAGCGTGGCATTCGACGACGAGGGCGGCCGGCGGCGAGAGCTCGGTGATGGCCGCGACGACGAGCCCTGCGGTATCGGCACGCAGGAGGGGGCGCTCGATGATGACCGGCCGGCCCGAGGCCGCTGCGTCGACCGCCCTCAGTCCTTGCGCCGGCGCCGAGTGCGGGCGTGAGATGACGACGGCCGCCGCACCCTCGCTGAAGGCGCCGACGGCGGCATCCCACCAGCCGTCGTCGCCGCCCACCGCGACGATGGCACCCCCGCCATCGCCGGCGAGACGCGTGCCGACCGGAAGCTCGGAGGCCGCGACGCGATAGCGCTCGAGTGCCGAGTGCACGGGGATCGGGTGCGTCATGCCGCCGCCCCGATCAGTGCCGCCGCTTCGTCGGCGAGGCCGAGCGCGAAGCGGGCATCGTCCAGCAGCTCCTCGTACTCCACCGGCATCCCGCTTCTGAGCAGCTCCGCCAGCGCGTGCCATTCGGCGATGTAGCCGTCATCGGCGACGCGTCCGTACGTCGTGTCGTTCCCGCCCGCCGCCAGCACCCGCACGCTTGCGCTGCCCGAGTGGACGAAAGCCGGAGGAAAGGTGACGTCGAGGCGGTCCCGCTCCGTCGTCACCGTCAGCCGCCAGAGCGCGTCGGCACCCTCCGGCAGCATGACGGTCGTCAGCTGGACCGGGATGCCGCTCGCCGTGAAGCCGACCGCGAACCCGATCGGCGGCAGCGCACGCGCAAAGACGACGCGCTCGAAGCGGGGCGCAAGGTCTCGCACGAGGGGCAGGTCGTGGATCGCCAGCCCGGAGATCAGCTGACGGACGACGCCCGCGGCGACCTCCGGCCGGCCGAGGTCTAGTGCGGAGCGGCGACCCGGTGGCAGCGTGAGCTCGGCCACGACGTCGTGATAGCGCCCGTTCGGCGGCAGTGCGAGGGTCACGGAGATCGAGACGACCGGTCCTCCGGTCGCCGTGAGATAGTGCTTCGCCCTGCCCCACGCCGGGTCGAAGTAGTGATTCGTGCCGATGAGCAGCGGGATGCCGGCATCCCGGCACGCTGCAATGGCATGGTGCGCCTCATCCGCGGTCGTGGCGATCGGCTTCTCGCAGAAGATCGCCCGTTTGCCCGCCGCGACGCTCGCGAGGATCTGGGCCGCGTGGTCGCCGGGAGGGCTGCAGATCGCCACCACTTCGACCTCCGGGTCGGCGAGGAGTTGGTCGATCCCGCGGGACGAGCGCGCGCCGAGCTGCTCGGCGATCGCCGTCGACCGGCCGCTGCCGGCATCCGCCACGTGGACGATCCGGAAGTCCCCCTCCAGGCGCGCGAGCGTCGGGACATGAAGGGCTGCCACGCCGGGTCCCGCCCCGATGATGCCCACTCCGTATGCCATTTCATCCTCCGCTACTTCGGCTTGAAGAGTACCTAAGTCAGTGTCTGTTTGACTATAGATGCCTCGAATTGCGGTGTTCGCGTCCTCGGTTATGCAAGAATCGACCATGGCCAGGGAGTCCACACTGCGTTTCGGCGCTCAGACCGACGAGATGACGAGCCTCTTGCGGATCGTCAACATGGTGCGCATCGGCGATGCGGCCACACGGCCCGAGATCGGGCGCGTGACCGGACTCGGGCGCGGCGTCGTCACGCAGCGGGTGGATGTGGCCATCGAGATGGGCTACCTCGTCGATGGGGAGTTCGGCCCGTCCTCCGGTGGTCGAGCACCGCGCACGCTGCGATTCCGCGGCGACGCGGGGCGCATTATCGTGTGCGCGCTCGGCGCACTCCACATCCACGTGGGCGTCGCGCTGCTCGACGGCGACGTGATCGATCAGGAGCACTCACCGTGGGACATCTCCCGCGGACCGGCAGAGACGCTCGAGAAGGCCCAGGGCATGATCGACACCCTCCTCGCCCGGACGCCCGACGTTCCGGTCTGGGGCATCGGCGTCGGAGTGCCGGGACCTGTCGACTTCGATTCGGGCCGGCCCGTGGCGCCGCCCATCATGCCGGGGTGGAACGGGTTCGACGTGCGAAAGCGATTCGAGGAGCGCTACGAGGCTCCGGTCTGGGTCGACAACGACGTCAACCTCCTGACGCTCGGCGAACGGGCACGTCGAGGAGACGATCACCTCGATCTCATCTACTGCAAGATCGGGTCGGGCATCGGAGCCGGGCTCCTCTCGAACGGTCACATCCACCGCGGGGCGAACGGGGCGGCGGGCGACATCGGGCACGTCCGCGTGCGCGACTCGGACGCCCAGTGCCGCTGCGGCAAAGTCGGATGCCTCGAAGCGGTCGCCGGCGGCTGGGCGCTCATCCGCGACGCGCTCGCCGAGATCGATGCCGGTGCCACCGGTGCCCTCGCGACCGTCGTGGCAGAGGGAGCCGAGATGACCCCCGAGCGCATCTCCATCGCGGCCGAGGCGGGCGATGCCCTCGCGATCCGGCTGGTCCAGCGCTCTGCCCGCATCGTCGGCGAGTCGATCGCGGCGCTCGTCAACATGTTCAACCCGTCGACGATCGTCATCGGCGGCGCGGTCGCCGCGGCCGGCGAGCTGTTCCTCGCCGAGGTCCGCCAGCGCGTCTACGAGCTGTCCCTCCCCCTCGCCACGCGCGACCTCGCGATCGTCAACTCGCAGAACGACGTGCGCGAGCCGTTGCGAGGCGGCATCGAGATGGTGCGCGAGCAGCTGTTCGATGCGACCTTCCCCCGCTGGTTCGGCATCGGCCGCCCCACCATCGCCGCGGTTCGAGGGATGGCCGAAGTCCTGGCCTGAAAACCACTTCTTACGAAAAGCGACTAAAGCGTGTAGCTTCCTGTCTGAAGCCGGGGCCCGCTCGGCGACGACACGAGGATGTGCCATGACCGCGCCCCCACGCAAGCGATTCCACCCCTCAGGGGCGGTCGACGCATGAGTCTCCCCCTCCTCGGCGAGGACGCCCTCACGATCACGGCGGCAGGCTTCCACCTCGGCGCGAGTCTCCCGTGGATCCGCTCGCTCCCCCTCGCCAGCGTCACCGACCTCACCGTCTCGATCGACGAAGAGCCAGCCGATGTGCGGGTCATGGTGGACGGGCATCCCATCGATCCAACCGACCTTGCCTCCCAGTCCGGCTGGTGGTTCATCCAAGACCGCCTCGTTCTCGTCGGCGAGCGGATGCTGGACCCCGGCATCCATGAGGTGGCGGTCTCGTTCTCCCTGGTCGTCCCGTACCTGCAGGCGGGGCCCGCGGGCCCGCTCACCCTCCCGTTCGCGCACCTGGCTTCGCTGCAGACGGATGCCGCGGCATCCGTGTCCTCTCCGTCACCTCTCCGAGATCGGACGAATGCACGCATCTCGGATGCCGCGGCCGCTGCGGTCCGAACTCGGGAGAACAATCCGGTTCCGGCGCAGTCGCACACGCCCTGGACGGTCGGCGCGAGCGCCTTCAACTGGACACCCGAGGTGATCCGCGCCGACCGCTCCGCGCACGACATCGTTGCGGGCATCGTGACTGACGGCGTGGCCCAGGTCATCGAACTCGAGCCCGGACAGCTGTGGCGGTCGTACCCGGAGTCCACGGACGCCGAGGTCGACGGGCTGCGTTCGGACCTCGAGGCCGCCGGCGGATCTGTGAGCATCGTGGGAGCGAGCCTGGACGATTGGCTCCCCTCGGGCGAGCGTCGATCCGACGACCAGCGCCTCGCCTTCCTCGTCCCGCAGCTCCACGCCGCGCACCGGGTCGGCGCACAGGGCGTGCGGCTGCCGATCGGGCAGGCCGGCGAGCCCCTGCTGCGCCGCCTGCTCCCGACCCTCCACGAGCTGGACCTGCTGCTGTACGAAGAGATCCAGGGCCAGCAGGAACCCGACTCGCCCGCCGCGTCGGCGGCGATCGACACGATCGCGGCGATCGACGACGAGCACATCCGGCTGCTGGTCGACATCAGCATGCTCATGCCCGCGCTCCCGCTCAGCTATCTCGAGCGACTCCGGGGAGGCGGAGTCGATCCTGCCCTGCTCGACCGGCTCACCTCCGACTGGCGCGAGCGCGGCACCCAGGGTGCGGTGGTCGACTACCTGCGCTCGGGCGCGGTGCCGCCCGCGGTCCACACGCTGTATATGAACCTCCTGATTCGATTCGGACGATCGGATGCTGGGGCCCTGCGCGGCATCCTCCCCCTCGTCGGTGCCATCCATCTGAAGTTCTGGGATCTCGACGACCGCGACGAGCGGGTGTCCGCGCCGATCCGCGAACTCGGCGTCGAGCTGGAGCGCTCCGGCTTCTCGGGTCCGCTCACGAGCGAGTGGGGCGGCCACGAATGGCTCGATTCGGACCCCACGGAAACAACGCGGGCGCACCTCGCGCTCGCGCGCGCGGCCCTCGGCGACGCTGTGCTGCAGGGGGCACCCATGGCAGGAAGGGCGGAATGACCATGAGCGATGTGATGGACGTGCTGATCCTGTCGGGGCACATGACCCGCGAGCACGACAATGAGCACCGCAGCTTCCGCACGCACAACCAGTGGATCACGACGCTGCTCGAAGACACCGGGCGATTCCGGGTGCGCGTCGTCGAGGACCCGCGCGGGCTCGGGGCGGAGATCATCGACAAGTACGACGTGGTGATCGTCGTCTTCGAGGGTCGCGACGGCTATCACGAGAAGGCCGTCGGGTTCGGCGCCGAGACGGATGCCGCGCTGCTGCGCTTCGTGCACGACGAGGGCAAGGGCATCGTGTGGTTCCACGGGTCTGCGGCGCAGGAGGACGACTGGGGCTACCCCGAGGAGTACAACGTCATGCGCGGCGCCAAGCTCAGCGTGCCGACCGGTCTGCGCCCGCGACCGTGGGGCGAGGCGCTCCTGAGCATCGCGGAGCGCGGCCACCCGATCACCGACGGCATCGTCAAGCCGTGGACCGTGACCGGCGACGACATCCTCGTCGGCGTGGAGGTGTACGAGGGTGCGCAGGTGCTGCTCACGACGTTCGACGATCTGGAGTCGTACGAGAAGGCGCCTGTCTGGCCGATGTCGCACTACCCGGTCATGATCCCCGAGCAGGGCCTCGCGGGGATGCCCGGAATCAACACCGACCAGCCCATCGCGTGGATCAACGAGTACGGCGCCGGCCGCTCGTTCACGATCACGATCGGCCATGACATCGACACGTTCCGGCGCATCGAGTTCATCCGCATGTTCCCGCGCGGCGTCGAATGGGCGGCGACGGGCGAAGTGACGCTGCCGGGCCCGGATCGCCGCGGCGAGCGCCGGTTCCTCCCCTGGCCGTACTACAACCGGGAGGGCTGAGACGCTTTCACGGCCCGTGCTGCCGATGCCCCGCCTTGTGTACCGCACCCCCGCGGGTTGTGCAACCGCCTCGGCACGATCCGCGGGCGCGGGCAGGCTGTGGTGCGGAAAGGACCTCACCTATGAACAGCACCCTGAAGCCGGCGGCCCCATCGTCGAGACCGATGACACCGGCATCCAGCCGCTGCGCGACGGCGACACGTCGATGACCGCCGACCCGGCGGACGACCCGGCGCAGGCGGAGTGGGACCGGACGACTCTGCTGGACGAGGGCGCGTCCCCCGACGATCTGGATGGCAGGACGGCCACCGGAGCCGACCCCGACGAGATCGCTTCAGACGACGACGAGATCCCGTTCACCGATCTGCCGGACCCCGAGCTCCAGCCCGAGTCGCAGGGCGAGGATCCGCTGCTGGTCGAGCTGGGCGAGGACGGCGAGGGCGACCTGTCGCCCGAAGACCTGTGACGGCGCACAGCCGAAGCCGGATTCCGGATGCCGCGGCACCCGGAATCGGGCTTCGGTTCGCGCGTCTGAGCGGCTACTCCGTCTTCGTCGAGAACGCCGAGTCGAACGCGGCGGCGGGCGGAGTGATCGCGTTGAGGTTGCGGACGAAGGCGAGGGCCTCGGGTGCGCCGATCAGGCGATCCATGCCGGCATCCTCCCACTCCACACTCGTCGGCCCGTCGTAGCCGATCGCGTTCAGCGCTCGGAACAGCGGCTCCCAGCGCACCGCGCCGTGGCCGGTCGAGACGAACGTCCAGCCGCGCCGCGGGTCGGCCCAGGGCCGGTGCGACCCGAGCACGCCGTTGCGGCCGTCGAGGTTGGTGATCGATTCCTTCACGTGCACGTGGAAGATGTGGTCCGCGAAATCGAGCACGAAGGCCACGTAGTCGAGCTGCTGCCAGACGAAGTGCGACGGGTCGAAGTTGAACCCGAAGCTCTTCCGGTGCCCGATCGCCTCGAGCGTGTCCTTGGCGGTCCAGTAGTCGTAGGCGATCTCGGACGGGTGCACCTCGAGCCCGAACCGCACTCCGACCTCTTCGAACACGTCCAGGATCGGGTTCCACCGGTCGGCGAAGTCCTGATACCCGGCGGCGATCCACTCGTCCGAGGCGGGCGGGAACATCGCCACCGCCTTCCAGATCGACGACCCGGTGAAGCCGTTCACCTGCTTCACACCCAGGCTCCTCGCCATCCGCGCGGTGTTCTTCATGTCCTCCGCGGCGCGCTGACGGACCCCCTCGGGGTCGCCGTCGCCCCACACCCGGTCCGAGAGGATGTCTCGATGGCGCGCGTCGATCGGGTCATCGCAGACCGCCTGACCGGTCAGATGATTCGAGATCGCGTACACCTTCAGGCCGTTGCGCTCCAGGATCTCGAGACGGGACTGGATATACCCCTCGTCATCCCACAGCGACACATCGAGATGATCGCCCCAGCAGGCGATCTCGAGACCGTCATAGCCCCATTCGCCCGCCAGCCGGGCGACCTCCTCGAAGGGAAGATCGGCCCACTGGCCCGTGAACAGCGTGATCGGACGCGACATCATGAATCTCCTATCGGGTGGTGGGCGCGTCGATGGGCACCCAGCGCGAGTCGTTCGCCGAGCTCTGCTCGACGGCGGCCAGGACCCGCTGCACGCTGAGTCCTTCCGCGAAGGTCGGGTGCGGGTCGGTGCCCGCGGCGATGCCCTCGACGAGGTCCTTCGCCTGGTGCACGAATCCGTGCTCGTAGCCGAGCATGTGTCCCGGCGGCCACCAGGCCGACACGTAGGGGTGCGTGGACTCGGTCACGAGGATCTTGGTGAATCCCTGCCGGTCCTCGGGTGCGGTGCGGTCGTAGAACTGCAGGGCGTTCAGATCCTCGAGGTCGAAGAAGAGGGCGCCCTTGTCGCCCGAGATCTCGACGGTGAGCCCGTTCTTGCGACCCGTCGCGAACCGGGTGGCCTCGAACGATGCGAGCGCGCCGCCGTCGAGCCGCCCGGTGAAGATCGCGACGTCGTCGACGGTGACCTCGCCGAAGCCCTCGGCCGCCGTGCCGCTCAGGCCTGATCCCGAGCCGAGGAGAGGGCGCTCTTTGACGATGGTCTCGACGACACCCGACACCGAGGTCACCGACTGCCCGGTGACGAACTGCACCATGTCGATGATGTGCGCGCCGATGTCGCCGAGCGCGCCCGAGCCGGCGTGCTCCTTCTGCAGCCGCCATGCCAGGGGCATCTGCGGGTCGACGAGCCAGTCCTGCCGGTACGCGGCCCGCACCTGCTGAACGCTCCCGACAACCCCTTGCGCGATCAGGTCGCGGAGGAAGGTCACCGCCGGCACCCGCCGGTAGGTGAACCCGACGACCGCCCGCTGCCCGCGCTGATGCGCCTGCTCGGCCGCTGCCAGCATCCGCTCAGCTTCCTCGACGGTGTTGGCGAGGGGCTTCTCGCACAGCACGTGCTTGCCCGCCTCGAGGGCCGCGATCGCGATCTCGGCGTGCGAGTCGCCGGGGGTGACGATGTCGACGATGTCGATGTCGTCGCGCGCGATCACCTCACGCCAGTCGGTAGCCGACTCCGCCCACCCCCACTTGTCAGCGGCGGCGGCGACAGCATCCGGATTCCGACCGACGATCACCGCCATCTCGACCGCGGCGGGCAGATCGAACACCCGCGGGGCCTGACGCCAGCCCACCGAGTGCGCGCCGCCCATGAACCCGTAGCCGATCATGGCGACGCGGAGCGTTTGGGTCACGTGCTTCCTCCTCCAGAGATGATGCCGCGGGGCGCCCGCCGTGTCGACGGGCGCCCCGCGATCCGTCGCTTACTCGAACGCGAGATCGATGTACTGGTCGACGTTGTCCTTCGTCACGACCGGTGCATCCAGCACGATCCGGTTCGGGATGCTGGGCGTGACCAGGTCGCTCATCGTCTTGCTCTGCGCGATGAGGCGCGCGAGCGCCACGCCGTCGGCGGCCTGCGTCGACGGGTAGATGACCGTCGCCTTGAGCACCGTGTTGTCGGCCTTGATGGCTTCCATCGCGGACTTGCTGCCCGCGCCGCCCATCATGAAGAACTCGTCACGGCCGGCCGAGTCGATGGCCGCCAGGACGCCGATGCCCTGGTCGTCGTCGTGGTTCCAGATCGCGTCGATCTTCGGGTTGGCCGACAGCAGCTGGGATGCGGCAGCCTCGCCGCCTGCGACGGTGAAGTCGGCCGCCACCCGGGCGCTGACCTCCAGCCCGCAGTCGTCGAGTGCATCCGCGAAGCCCTCCGAGCGGTCCTGGGTGAGCGGCAGGGAGTCGATGCCGGCGATCTCGGCGACGATCGCGTCGGGGTTGTCGCCGAGCTGGTCGCAGATGTACGTGCCGGCGCTGACGCCCATGCCGTAGTTGTCGCCGAGGATCGTCGCGCGTGCCGCGAACGGGCTCGAGAACTCCCGGTCGACATTGATGACCGGGATGCCGGCCTCCATCGCCTTGATCGCGGCTTCGGTGAGGGCGGCGCCATCCGTCGGGAGGAGCACGATGGCGTCGACACCCTGGTTGACGAAGGTCTCGACCGCGGCGATCTGTGCGATCGGGTCGTTCGTGCCCTCGGCGGTCTGGAGGTCCACGTCGTCGAAGCTGTCGGCTGCTGCCTGGGCGCCCGAGTTGATGGCACCCAGCCAGCCGTGGTCGGCCGCGGGGCCGGAGAACCCGATGACGACGGTGTCGCCCGATGAGGCGTTCTCGTCTTTCGTGGTCCCCTGGTCGACGGTGCTCTCTTCGGCCCCGGATCCGGTGCAGCCGGCCAGCAGTCCGACGGCGGCGATGACCGCGACTCCGGTGAGAACCAGTCGGCTGCGTGAGCTGAGATGTGAGCGCATGTGTATTCCTCCTTGAATGTGATGCACGACGCAGCGCGTCCGAAGGTGACGCTGTTCACACCCGAGGGGTCCACGCTGACCGACTCACCGTAGCAGAAGGACGCCTTTGCACATCAGCTTTTGCCGTGGAGTCGTCGTAAGTCGCGTCTCTTGCCTCTCGGCTGAATTTCCGCGCTTCAGGAGAGGAGCCGGCATCCCGAATCCGTGCCATGTGGACGTCGAGACCCCTCGGAGCCGGCGCCTTCGTCGTGTAGTGTTCGGCACGTGATCAAAGATGACCATGGATCGGCATTACTCGCCGTTCGCGGAGTGACGAAGTCCTTCTCGGGCGTGCACGCTTTGCGGGGCGTCGACCTCGAGGTGCTCCCCGGCGAAGTGCACTGCATCCTCGGGCAGAACGGTGCCGGCAAGTCCACGCTGATCAAGGTGCTGGCCGGCGTCCACCGGCCCGACGACGGCGAGATCACCTGGTCGGGAGAGCGGGTCGAGATTCCGACGCCGGAGGCGGCGATCGAGCTCGGCATCGCGACGATGTACCAGGAACTCGACGTCGTCGACGGCCTGACGATCGCGGAGAACATCTTCCTCGGGCACGAGCTGGCGACCGGCGGCTTCACCCGCCGCGCCGAGGCTGCCCGGCGCACCCGCGAACTGCTCGGCCGGCTCGGCCACGCCAACCTGTCCCCCAATGCGGACGTCGGCCAGCTGAGCGCGGCCAACAAGCAGATCGTCAGCATGGCCCGCGCCCTGTCGCACGACATCAAGCTGATCATCATGGACGAGCCCTCGGCCGTGCTCGACACGGAGGAGGTGAAGAACCTCTTCCACGTCGTGAAGGAGCTGACCTCGGCCGGGATCGCGGTGGTCTACATCACGCACCGGCTGGAGGAGATCCGACAGATCGGGGATCGCATCACGGTGCTCAAGGACGGCCGATCGATGGCGAGCGGCCTCCCGGTCGCCGACACGGCCAGGGGCGACCTCATCCGGCTCATGACCGGTCGCACGGTAGAGAACGTCTTCCCGCCGGCCGTGCCGGTGGCGCCCGATTCGCCCGTCGTCCTCGAAGTCGAAGGTCTCGGCCTTGCCGGAGTCTTCGAGGACGTCTCTTTCGCGGTTCGTGCGGGCGAGGTGGTCGGGCTCGCCGGGCTCGTCGGCTCGGGTCGATCCGAGATCCTCGAGACCGTCTACGGTGCCCGCCGATCGACGAGCGGAAGCGTGCGCGTCGCCGGAAAGACACTCAGGCGGGGCTCGGTCGTGTCGGCCGTCGATGCCGGCATGGGGCTGACCCCCGAGGAGCGCAAGAGCCAGGGGCTCGTGCTCGACGAGCCGATCTTCGTCAACGTCACGCTCTCGTCCCTCTCCCGCCACGCGAAGGGCGGCTTCCTCGACGAGCGAGCCGAACGCGCGGTCGCCCGCGAGCAGATCGAAGCACTGGAACTGCGGCCCGCCGATCCCGACCGGCCCGCGGCGACGCTCTCGGGCGGCAACCAGCAGAAGATCCTGCTCGCCCGCTGGCTGGTCCACGGGACGCGGGTGCTGCTTCTCGACGAGCCGACCCGCGGTGTCGACGTCGGCGCCCGCGCGGAGATCTACGGACTGATCCGGCGCCTCGCCGCAGCGGGAAACGCCATCGTGGTCGTCTCGAGCGAGATCGAGGAGGTCCTCGGCCTCGCCGACACCGTGCTCGTCGTCTCCGACGGACGCGTGCTGCAGACCCTTCCCGCCTCAGAGATCGATGAGCACGGAGTGCTCGACCTCGTCATGAAAGGAACCGCCGCGTGAGCGAGCAGACATCCCCCGGCACCGAGGCGAGCCAGGTCGCGCCGCCCCCGTCGCGCGACTCCGAGAAGACGGGATTCCAGCGATTCATGTCCGGGTCGGTGGGACGCAACCTGGGCCTGGTCCTCGCACTCGTCCTGATCGTCATCGTCGGCGCGATCACCGCCCCCGATACGTTCACGAGCCTCAGCAACGTGCTCACGATCCTCCGGCAGGCGTCGATCATCGGCGTCATCAGCATCGGCATGACGCTCGTGATCATCGCGGGCGGCATCGATCTGTCGGTCGGGTCCGTGATGGGCCTCGCCTCGGTCGTCGCGACTCTCACCGTCATCCAGGATGCCGTCGTCAGCACCCACTGGATCCTGATGGTCGTCATCGCCCTCGCCGTCGGCATCGCGGCCGGCCTCATCAACGGCGTCGTCATCGCCTACGGCAACGTCGTCGCGTTCATGGCCACCCTGGCGATGCTCGTCGCGGCGAGAGGCCTCGCGGAGATCCTCGCCAACAAGCGCACGCTCCAGGTGAAGGACCGCGGGTTCATCGAGTTCATGAACGCCGACCTCATCGGCGTCGACGTCCTCATCTGGATCTTCGCGATCGTGGCGGCCCTCGGCTGGGTCCTCCTCAACCGCACGACCTTCGGCCGGCGCACGGTCGCCATCGGCGGCAACCGCGAGGCCTCCCGCCTCGCGGGCATCAACGTGCGACGCCACACGATGTGGCTCTACGCGCTGAGCGGGCTCGCGGCCGGCATCGCCGCCGTCATGATCCTCGGAAGGACGACAGCCGGCACCTCGACGCACGGGCAGCTCTACGAGCTCGATGCGATCGCGGCCGTGGTCGTGGGCGGCACGCTGCTCGTCGGCGGGCGGGGCACGATCACCGGCACGGTATTCGGCGTGCTGATCTTCGCCACCCTCTCCAATGTCTTCGTGCAGAACAACCTGTCGTCCTCGGTGCAGGCCGTCGCGAAGGGCATCATCATCGTGATCGCGGTGCTGCTGCAGCAGCGCTTCGCCAAGCCGGCCGGCCGAGCGACCTGACGGTCGTCTGATTGACTGAGCCGTGACCACTCTCCCCTCGGAGACCCCACCCGTCGGCACGAGCGCCATGGAGCTGTTCCAGCTCCTTCGAGACGGTGTGCCGCGCACGCGCGCGGAGCTCGCGAAGTCGACCGGGCTCGCGCGCTCGACGGTGGCGGCGCGGGTGGACGAGCTGATGCGGGTCGGGCTCATCGCGCCTGTCGCCGAGGCCGTCTCGACGGGCGGCCGGCCGTCCTCGCTGTTCGCGCTCAACCCGAGAGCGCGCGTCGTCGTGGCCGCCGATATCGGCGCGTCCCATGCGACCGTCGCCATCATCGATCTCACCGGGGCGATCCTCGCGGAGCGGAGTGAGCCGCTCGACATCGCGCTGGGTCCCGAGATCGTGCTGACGTGGGTCGTCGACGCGGCGGCTGCGCTGCTGGCCGAGAGCGGGCACGAGGCCAAGGCGCTCGTCGCGATGGGCATCGGCGTGCCCGGCCCGGTCGAGCACTCCACCGGCCAGCCGGTGAACCCGCCGATCATGCCGGGCTGGGATCGCTTCGACGTGCCGGGCTGGGTGCAGCAGCACCTGCAGGTTCCGGTGCTCGTCGACAACGACGTCAACATCATGGCGCTCGGGGAGCGGGCGGCCGCCTGGCCGGCGGCATCCCATCTCATGTTCGTGAAGATCGCGACCGGCATCGGCTGCGGCGTGATCTCGGGCGGCCTTCTGCAGCGCGGCGCGCAGGGGGTCGCCGGTGACATCGGCCACGTGCGCGTCGCTCGCGGATCGACGGTGCCCTGCCACTGCGGCAATCTCGGCTGTCTCGAGGCGCTCGCCTCGGGACCGGCCATCGCGCGCACGCTCCGCGAGCAGGGACTTCCGGCTGAGAACGGCAACGACGTCGTCGCGCTCGTGAAGAACGGCAACATCGACGCCATCCAGGCGGTGCGTCAGGCCGGCCGTGACATCGGCGAGGTGCTGACGGCGTGCGTGAGCATCATGAACCCCTCGGTCATCGCGCTCGGCGGCTCGATGGCGCGGGTCGGCGAGCACCTCATCGCCGGGGTGCGCGAGGTCGTCTACACCCGGTCCATGCCCCTGGCCACCGAGCACCTGTCGATCGTGCAGTCCTCGGTCGCGGAGAACGCGGGAGTCGTGGGCGCCGGGATGCTGGCGATCGAGTACGCGCTCTCGCCCGAGGCGTTCCACTCCCTGGCGGGCTGAGCGCGCCGGTGATGGCGCGGCTGGTCACCACGGGCTGCCGGGTCGGAACTCTCGGACAATGTCGGAGATTCTGCCGGGATTTCTCCGACGTTGTCCCTATTCACCGACCCAACGCCCGAGTCGGCTGCCCAAGCCGAGTCAGTGGCGCGAAGCGTCGAGCGGCGCGAGGGCGCCGGTGCGCACCCACCCCGAGTCGTTCGCCGAGCTCTCCTCGACGGCCGCGAGCACGCGCTGCACCGAGAGGCCCTCTTCGAACGACGGATGCGGATCAGCGCCCTCGGCGATCGCGGTCACGAGGTCGACGACCTGGTGACTGAACCCGTGCTCGTAGCCGAGCATGTGCCCGGCGGGCCACCACGCTGCGACATAGGGATGCTGCGCCTCGGTGACCAGGATCTTGGTGAAGCCCTGGCGGTCGTCGGGGGCCGTGCGGTCGCAGAACTGCAGGCTGTTGAGGTCCTCGAGGTCGAAAGCGAGGGCGCCCTTGTCGCCGGAGACCTCGATGGTGAGGGCGTTCTTGCGCCCCGTCGCGAACCGGGTGGCTTCGAACGACACGAGTGCGCCGTCGGAGAGCCGGCCGGTGAACAGCGCGAGATCGTCGACGGTCACCTGGCCGTAGCCTTCCGCCGCCGTACCCGAGAGGCCCGATCCCGAGCCCAGCAGCGGTCGCTCCTTCACGATCGTGTCGATCGTGCCCGAGATCGCCTCGACGTTCTGGCCGGTCACGAACTGCGTCATGTCGATGATGTGCGCGCCGATGTCCCCGAGCGCACCAGAACCTGCGTGCTCCTTCTGCAGCCGCCAGGCGAGCGGCATCTGCGGGTCGACGAGCCAGTCCTGCCGGTACGCGGCGCGCACCTGCTGCACCGTCCCCACGACGCCTTGGGCGATGAGGTCGCGAAGGAAGGTCACCGCGGGAACCCGGCGGTAGGTGAAGCCGACCATCGAGCGGATGCCGCGCTCGGCGGCGCGGGCTGCGGCATCCGCCATCGCCTCGGCCTCTGCAACGGTGTTCGCGAGCGGCTTCTCGACCAGGACGTGCTTGCCGGCATCCAGTGCGGCGATCGCGATCTCGGCGTGCGAGTCGCCGGGGGTGACGATGTCGACGATGTCGATGTCGTCCCGCGCGATCACCTCACGCCAATCGGTGGCCGACTCCGCCCACCCCCACTTCTCAGCGGCGGCGGCGACAGCATCCGGATTCCGACCGACGATCACCGCCATCTCGACCGCCTCGGGGAGGTCGAACATGCGCGGCGCCTGACGCCAGCCGACGGAGTGCGTGGCGCCCATGAACCCGTAGCCGATCATCGCGACGCGGAGCGGGGCCCGCTCGGTCATGCCAGCACGACCTCGCGCTCGACGGGGACGCGGTTCGTCACGTACCGGCCGGGGCCGCCGTCGGCGCCGGCCATGATCTGCATGTACAGCAGGCGCATCGTGAGCACGACCTCCACCGTCAGCTTCTCGCCTGCCGCGGGGGCGTGATCCAGTGGAATCACGACCTCCGGCTTGTCGGCGACGAACCAGAGCGTCTCGGACTGCTCGGGCAGCTCCTCGATCCGGTAGCTCGTGCCGTTCAGCGCGAAGCGCAGCTCGTCCTTCGGCACCTCGATGCCGTTGACGGATGCGGCCACATCATCGACCGCCGACAGCCAGAGGCTCCGGTACCAGGGAAGCTGCACCGAGACGGCGATGCCGTCGTCCGTGCGGCGAACGTCCTTCTCGGAGAAGAGGGAATTGTGGGTGGCCATCGCGGGCTCCTCTTGGGGCAGTGGGATCAGTGGAAGGTGTCGGTGAACGTGTCGTGCGGCACCGGCGGAACCGGCTCGAGCTTCTGCACGGTCTCGGGGCTGTACGGGTGGTTCTTCGAGGGCACCGGGCCGTCGGCAGGCGGCATGAAGACGGGCTTGCCGTCGTCGCCGAAGTACATGAGATCGAGGTCGAACGCGCCCTGGTTCTTCAGCCCGAAGCTGATCCAGTTCTCCTCGAACGGCGCACGTGCCAGTTCGTAGCAGCGGAACTTCCAGATCTTCCACTCGCCGTCCTGCTTGAGGAAGTCGATCGCGTACTTGCACCAGACCCAGTGCGCCCAGACCTTCTTGCCCAGCACCTCGCCCGCCGAGTACATGTCGGGGAACTCCTTGGCGACCTCGGGGTCGGTGAGGCCCGACTCGGTGCCCGCCATGAGCCAGACGCCCTTGGCCGTCTTGCCGTCGGCGGCGACCTCGACGACCGGTGTGGTGGTCGCGTGAAGGATCAGCTTGCCCTCCGGCGAGGGGCGACCCTGGTGGTACCGGATCACGCTGTCGTACTCGGTGTACTCCCCGGCGTTCGTGTACCGGGCGCGGATTCCTTCGGTGCCCCGCTTCACCCACAGCGGGATGATCTGCTCGTCCTGGAAGGCGTTGTGCAGGTACATGTAGCGGTTGAACACGTTCTCGACCGCGCCGCGGTCGTGCGCACGCTGGGCGAGGCCGCGGACGGCCGCGACCTCCTCGCGGAGGGTCGCCAGTTCAGCCTGGAGTTCGGCGACGGATGCCGTTGCGATCGTGTCAGACACTCGCGTTCTCCTTTGCCGCGACCGTGTCCTCGATGGCCTTGCGCATGAGGCTGTGCTGCTTCTTCACGAGGTCGATCGGGTCGGCCTCCCCGAGGTCGGAGAAGGCGTGGCCCTCCCACTCGCTGGAGAGGTAGCCCTGGTAGCCGCCTTCGACGAACTGGCGCACGATGCGCGGGATGTCCATCGCCGGCTCCTCGCCGTCGGCGCCGATGTCGTAGAACTTGGCGTGCACGTGGAAGATCTGCGGCATGATGTCGAGCCACTCCTCCGGGGGCACGAGCCCGTGCATGTTGAACGCGAGGCGCGTGAACGGGCCGAAGCGCAGCGGATCCACGCCCTCGCCCGAGAGGTAGTCCTCGAATTTCTGGTTGCGGACGTGCATGGGTGTCGGCTCGTGCCAGATCTCGTCCATGACCGGGAAGTGCTTCTCGTCCATGCCCATCTGGCCGAGCGTGCGCAGCAGCGTCGGCGACAGGGAGTGCATCGTCGAGGAGAAGTCGGCCGTGAAGCCGAGCCGCTCGGACTGCAGCTCGTCGTACATCTCGCGCATCTGCAGCACCTGGGGGTTGTTCGGCCCCGACGGCGCGTGGATCTCGTAGCCGAGGTACTGGTCGTACTTCTCGGCGAGGGGCAGGAGGCTGCGCAGCAGCTCCTTGCCGTGCGAGCGGATCACGACCTTCTTGAACCCGAGGGTGTGCGCGGTCTTCAGCTGACGGGCGAGGAAGTCGTGCTCCTCGTCGGGCGTCATGTCGCGGTCCTTTCGCCGCCCCATGTCGAGGTTCGTGCCGACGGCGCTCGCCTCGAGTCCGTACCTCTCGAGCGAGTCGAACCACAGCTTCACGAAGGCGTCATCGACGTCGGGATACGTGCGCAGCAGCTGGGCGATGTTGAACTCCACACCGGGGCCGATGCCCTCCTCCGCGACGGCGGCGATCAGCGTCTCAGGCGTGTACAGCCCCGCCGCGAACTCGCTCGTCATCGAATAGAGGGTCGTTCCGAGTTTGATGCCGGTTCCGGCGATGCCGTCGCTCATGCTCCTGCTCCTTCTCTCGCGGGCAGCCAGGCGCCGAGCTGTGCCCGCGCCTCTGCCAGATCGGTGACCATGCGCGAGCCGGCGTCGGCGGCGGCGGAGCGCTGCACGGCCTGCTCGGCGCGGATGATGTCGAACGGGGACTCCCAGTGGTTCCAATGCCAGCCCTCGTACTCGCTGGAGATGGCGCCCCTGTAGCCGTTCTCCACCAGGAGCTTCACGAGGTCGCGAACAGGAACCGACGGCTCTTCGCCGTTCTCGTCGATGCCGAAGAACTTGCCGTGCACGTGCTTGATCCACGGCGCGATCGCGAGCCAGTCGTCCACGCGGGCCGGACCGAAGAGGCCCGTGCCGTTGATGCCGAAGTCGATGCCGAGGTCGGGGCGCCCGTTGCGGGCCGCCAACCCGATGAACGATCCGAAGCGCTGGCCGTGCTCGGCCTGATCTGCCGGCGGTCCCTGCTCGTAGTAGGTGTTCCACAGGTCGACGACCTGTCCGAGCAGCTCCTCGGACGCACCGCGCCGCCGGTAGGCCTCGATCAGCGAAGGGGCGAAGCCCGACACGGTCGCTCCCCAATCCATCGTGAACCCGAGGAACGGCGACCCGACCTTCTCATACCGGTCGCGGAGCGCCAGGATGCGGGGGTGCGAGGCGTACTGGTCGGCGTGCACCTCGAGGGCGAGGGTCACGCCGTGCTCCTCCGCGATCGGCGCGAGCGCCTCCATCGAGTCCGGCTCGATCGAGATCTGCACGCGCGCGATCGGGAAGCCGAGCTTCGCCGCCGCCTTGATCTGGCGCGTCATGTACTCGATCAGCTCGTCCTGGTTCAGCAGGCGATCGCGGTGGATGCCGATATCGGCGTTCACCGCGAGCGAGGTCGTGACGAGTCCCACCTCGTCGACGAGGTCGCGGAACCAGCCCGCGTACGCGTCGTCGATCTCGGGGAAGCCGCGGAAGCTCGAGAAGCCGATGATCTCCAGCCCCGGACCGTACCCTTCGGCAGCGGTCTTGCGGATCAGACCCTCGAGGTCGTACTCGCGCGCGTGGAACGCGCGGGTGAAGCTGTAGAGAGTGACGCCCTGGATGGGCGAACCGAGCTCAGTCATGCTGCGACCGCCTTCATGGTTTTGGTGTCGTTCTCTTCGATGTGCAGCGTCTCCGTGTCGGAGACGATGATGTACGGGATGTACAGGATGAGGTCCACCCGCACGTCGTGCTCGGCATCCGGATCGACCGGAAGGTCACCCGAGAGCACGGCCGAATCGGTGGGGAACCACCACTCCTCGATGTTCGTGCGGAGGTCGTCGAACGAGAACTCGCGGCCGTTCATGGTCCAGCGCAGCGATTCGGCCGGCGCCTCGACGCCGTCGACGGTCAGCTTGGCGCCGGCGATGCACGATCCGGGCAGCGCGCGGTACCACGGCAGCCGGACCTCGACCGCGGTGCGCGATCCATCGGTCGTGAGCGTTCCCTGCTCGATGATGCGATCGGGGATCACGAGAACCTCCTGGTTCGGGGCCGAACACGTCGGCCCGACATCTTTGTCATTGTTTCTACACTCTAATGTCTGATTCAGACATAAGCAACCTTTGACCGTCAGACTCCATCTGGCCGACGAGACCGTGGGTGTTACCCGCGCTCTCGTCGGTCGGGTGGAGGCTCACGGTCGGGGCCGATGCGCGGCCGCGGCGGGCGCGGTGGCCTCGGGCGCGGGCGCGGTGGCCTCGGGCGCGGGCGCGGTGGCCTCGGGTGCGGCGGGCGAGAGGGAGGCGGGCGCGAGGGAGGCGGCGATTCGGCGAGCGCCGTTGACGGCGAGCGCGACTCCGGTCAGCGTGGGATTGCACGCGGTCGCCGTCGGGATGACGCCGTTGCCTGCGACGAAGAGCCCCGGCACGTCCCACACTTCGCCCTGCGGCGAGCAGACGCTGGAACCGTCGTCCGTGGCGCCGAGGCGGGTCGTTCCCTGATAGTGCAGCGAGGCGCCGAGCGGCATCATGAACGGACGGTCGTCGAGCGGCTCGCCGACCGCCTTGCCGAGGCGCACGATCTCCTCCTTGCCGCGGGCGATCACCTCGTGATCGCGTGGCGTGAGCCGGTAGTGCACCGTCATGGCCGGCATCCCGTACCCGTCCGCGTCGGACTCCGAGAACTCGACGCGGTCGGAGGCCTGCAGGTCCTTCGCGCAGAACAGGCCGAGTCCCACGATCGAGCCCGGCGCGGCCGGGTCGTCGTCAGCCAGCTTCACCGGCGACGCATCCAGCTGCATCACCTGGCCGTGGAACGGCATGTCGTCGGTGAACGGCACCCACGTGACTCCGCTGTACTCGCTGAGCCCCGTGGCCCCCGGCCCCTCGCCGCCGGTGGAGGGCTGGAGATCGCGGATGCGGACCGCGAAGACGATCTGCGCCTGGTCGTTGAGGTACCGGCCGAGGGCATCGGGACGGATGCCGGACGCCCACAGCAGCTGGGGCGTGCGCAGCGCGTCCGCGGCGACGACCACGTGCGTCGCGTGGACTTCGGAGCTCTCGCCCGTCCGCCTGTCGGTGACGACGACGCCCGCCGCTCGGCCGTCCTGAACCAGCACGCGCGTGACGAGTGACTCGTCGTAGAGCGTGAACCGGGGGTTCTCGCGAGTGACGTCGCCGAAAACGACATCCGACCCCGACCAGACGAGGTTGCCGTCCTCTCGACGGTGCACCGCGAGGGGCATCCGCTGCACGCGCGTCGTCGCGATGCGTCCGGCGTCCTCGGCCGCGGCCAGGCGTTCGCGCACGAGGGGCGCGTACGGCGAGCTGTCGAACGCGTCGGTGGTCACGCCGAGCAGACGCTCGGCCTCGGAGAGCAGTTCGTCGAGGCTCCCGTCGGCGTCGAGGATCTCGATCCGCTCACTGCCGCCCGGTCGCGGGCACGCACCGGTCCAGTGCGCGGCCATTCCGCCGACGTTGCTCGACATGGCCGCCACGGGCAAGCCGTCCTCGCCCTCGACCTGATAGCCGGTCTCGAGCAGGAAGGTGCCGGGCCGGGCACGGCGCTGGGCGGTCTTGACGATGCCGCCTGTGCGATCACCACTCTCCTGCGCATGCGGACCCTCCGAGCGCGTCTGCGCGCCGGCGCGCTGGACGGGATCGGCGATGTTCTTCACGTGTGCGCCAGGGGGGTTCGTGACGGTCGGACCGACCTCGAACATGGCGATCGAGGCGCCCGGCGCCCTCTCGCTCAGGATCCGCGCGTAGGCGGCGCCGGCCGGGCCGCTGCCGACGATCGCGACATCCACCGCCGCCGGGTAGCGGGCCGTCATGCCTGTGCCGCCACGTCGCGGATGTAGCGGACCGACTCCTCGGATGCGGTCTGCGGGTAGTACTCGAGCCCGATGGGCCCGTCGTAGCCGGAGCCGCGGAGAACAGCCAGCGTGGCCGGCCAGTCCAGCTCGCCGGTGCCCGGCTCACCCCGACCGGGGGCGTCGGCGAGCTGGACGTACTTGACGATCGAGCCGGCATTCTCCAGCTCCGCCTCGATGTCCTCGCCCTCGACGGCCGAGTGGTAGATGTCGTAGAGCACGCCGAAGTTCGGCGAATCGACGCCGCGCGCGACGTAGACGCCCTCGCTCGTGCGGTCCAGGAGCGAGCCGGGGTGGTCGACCCGGACATTGACCGGCTCGAGCACGAGGGTGATGCCCGAGCCGTCGATCTGGGCCATCGCCTTCTGGTAGATCTCGATGAGCTTGTCGAGCTGCACCTGGCGCTTCCACCCGCCGAAGCCGGTGCCGCTGCCCACGACGATGCGAGGCGTGCCGAGGAGGTGCGCGATTTCCACGCCCTCGTCGAGCTTGCGGTAGAACTCGGAGTGATCCCACGGCGGGATCATGAACTGGGTGCGCGGCTCCGACAGCTGCGCGGTCAGCTGTGTGCCGGTCTCCTCGAGTGCGGCCTTCAGGGCCGGGAGATCCTTGGGCGTCGAGGGGGCATCGGCCCCCGTCGGGCCCCACATCTCGACCGCGGTGAAGCCCGCCGCCGCGGCGGCGCGCACGCGGTCGTGGTAATCGCCGGCCTCGGTGAAGAGCAGTTCGATATTGGGTGCGAGCTCGTACATGGTTGCTCCTGGGTCGTCAGAACATCGGTGGTCGTGGGCGGCATGCACGGAGACCCGCGGAAGCGGTTCTCCGTGCTCGACGATCCGGCCGTCCTCGAATCGATTGCTGCAGGCGAGCGCCTGTCAGCCCTTCAGGCCTCCGGCGAAGCCCTGGATGAACTTCTTCTGGGCGAACATGTAGAAGATCAGGATCGGGACCATGGAGATGATCACGACGGCGAAGATCTTGTTCCACGCGGAGACCAGGCCTCCGACGTAGGTGTACATCGCCACGGGAAGCGTCTGGGTGGTGGAGCCCCCGAGGAAGATCAGCGAGTTGAAGAAGTCGTTCCAGACGATGAGGCCCGCAAGGATCGCGACCGTGCCGGTCGCCGGCGCCATCAGGGGCAGCACCACCCGGAAGAAGGCCTGCGTCGGCGACGCGCCGTCGATGACGGCCGCCTCCTCGTACTCGGTGGTGAGCCCGCGGAAGAAGCTCGCGTAGAGGAAGACCGCGAGGGGGATCAGGATGCCGATCCACAGCAGGATCATGCCGAGCGCGTTCCCCGTGAGACCGACGGTGCGAGCCCCGATGTAGAGGGGAACGGTGCCGAGCTGCGCCGGCAGGATGATCGCGATCAGGACGAGGTAGAACGAGAGGTTCGTCCACCTCCGGGTGCGGCGGGTGATGACGTAGGCGGCGATGGAGCCGACCAGCACCAGCCCCAGGATCGCACCGCCGGTGATGATGACGCTGTTCAGGATGCTGAGCGGGATGCTGTCGCGCCCGCCGGTGGTCAGCACCTGGACGAAGGCACTGAAGTCCAGCGACGAGGGCGGCGCGACGGGGCTGGAGGTCAGCGCCTCCTGGTCTGTCTTCAACGCCGTTGCGATCAGGAAGTAGAAGGGCAGCAGCCAGATGAGGGCGATGATCCAGATGCCGACCTCGCGGACGGCGGTGAGCTTGGTGTAGCGGAACATGTCAGGCCCTTCCGACGGCGTCGCGGTCACGCGTCGCGTACTGCTGAATGATGGCGAAGACGAGGATGATCAGAGTCAGGACGAGCGCGAGCGACGAGCCGAATCCGAACTGGCCGAGCGAGAACGCCTGCTTGTAGACCTGCGTGGCGAGCGTCTCGGTGGCACCAGCCGGACCGCCGCCGGTGAGGGCGAAGATCTGGTCGAAGATGCGCAGGCCCTGGATGATCCCGAGGGTCGTGGCGATCGCGATCGAGGGGCGGATGGCCGGCACGGTCACGTGGATGAAGCGCTGCCAGATGCCGGCGCCGTCCAGAGCCGCGGCCTCTTCGATCTCGACGGGCACCGAGGCGAGGCCGGCCAGGTAGATGACCATGACGAAGCCGGTCTGCTGCCAGACCACCGTCACGAGGATCGCCCAGATCGACCAGGTGGGGTCGGCGAGCCAGACCTTCTGCAGGCTCTCCAGGCCGAGAAGTCCGAGGAAGCCGTTCAGGGGGCCGTTGAACTGGAAGATGAACTTCCAGATGTAGGCGACGGCCAGCGGGCTCAGGACCACGGGGAGGAAGAGGAGCGTCCTGAGGATGTAGCGCGTCTTGAGCGTGCGGTTGATGGCGAGGGCGAACATGAGGCCGATGACGTTCGTCGCGATCACCGACGCGAAGGCGAGGAACAGCGTGTTCCACACCGACCCGAGGAGCGTCGGATCATTGAAGATGCGGACGAAGTTGTCGAAGCCGATGAACTCCCAGTCGCCCAGGCCGGTCCAGTTCGTGAAGGCGAAGAACCCGCCGGTGAGCGTGGCGGCGTAGTGGACGGCGATCACGAGGAGGATCGCGGGCAGCGCCCACCACCAGTGTCCGTAGCTGATGAGCGGTCTGCGACCGCGTGGTCGCGGGGTGCGCCTGGCTTTGGGAGGCACGGTGAGGGTGCGAGTGCTGTCCTGCTGCTCGATCGTCACTGTCATCTGCTCTCTGACCTCGTCGTCATGCACCGCGACTTCTGCGGCGCCTGGAGCCACTATCACACACTTGTGTCGGAAGCACACATTAGTGTTAGCGATATCCGATATAAGTGCGGGGAACGTCCGCACGGAAGTGGTCCGGGCAATGATGAGGACCGTGATCGCACCCGAGAATCTCCCGACAGGCGACGCGCTCTGGCGAGTCTTCGTCGATCCTCCCGACGATGCCCGGCCCCGCGCCTGGTGGCACTGGATGGACGGGAACGTGGACTCTGCGGGCATCGTCCGCGATCTCACGTGGCTGCACCGCGTCGGGGTGCGCGGAGTGCAGCTGTTCGACGGCGGTATGGGCGTGCCCCTCGTCGTTCCCGAGGCGGTGCGACCAGGTTCTGCGGCCTGGGCTGACGCGATCGACACGGCCGTGCAGACTGCCGGCGACCTCGGACTGGAACTCGCCGTGACGACGTCGTCGGGCTGGAGCGCCTCCGGCGGGCCGTGGGTGGCACCTGAGGACGCGATGAAGAAGGTCGTCTGGTCGGAGACGGTGGTCGAGGGCGGCGCTCTCGTCGAGGTCGCACTGACACCTCTCCCGGCCGTCGCAGGGCTCTATCAGGACAGTCCCCGAGAAGGCGACGCGACCGCGCCTCGATTCGCGACGGACTGGGTCGTGCTGGCGATGCCCCATCGCGAGCAGGGCGAGGCGCTTCAGCCTGCCGCGGTGACGGCATCCTCCCCCCTCTCGACGTGGGACCCCCTCGTCGACGCCTCGTTCGGGCCCACGGTGTCTCTGCCGCGGGACCCCGAGGCGTGGTCGGAGGCGTGGATCGAGCAGCGCTTCGACGAGCCGGTCACGGTGCGCTCGGTGACGATCGGGCTCCCCGGCGCCGGGGGCTTCGGCGCCGCGCCCCCGCCGGACGCGGTGCTGCAGGCGAGCGACGACGGTCTCGCCTACCGAGATGTCGTGCGGCTCGGCCCCACGTCGGTGCCCGCTCGCACGGCGAGCTTCGCACCCGTCACGGCCCGCCGGTTCCGGCTCGTGGTCTCGGGCGGCAGCGCCGCCGACGCGCTTCCTCCCACGTCACCCGGCGTGCGGCTGCCCCCCGTCCTGCGGCCGGCCCACGAGTTCCGCGTGTCCGAGTTCGCCCTGCGCCCCGATGCTCGGGTGCACCACGCCGAGGTCAAGGCCGGCTTCGGCGTCGTGCCGGACTACTACGCGGTCGACGGCGCGGAGGATTGCGGCGCAGTGGCGCCCGACGACGTGATCGACCTGACCGCGCACGTCGCCAACGGGAGGCTCCGCTGGGAGGCGCCCCCCGGGCGCTGGCTCATCCTGCGCCTCGGGGCGTCGCTGACGGGGCAGACCAATGGGCCGGCGCCCCGGGATTCGACCGGTCTCGAGGTCGACAAGCTCGACAGCGCACGGGTCGCGTCCTACCTCGCGACGCACCTCGCCCGCTTCGGAGGGGAGGATGCCGCACCCGCCAGGTTCGCCGCACTGCTCAGCGACAGCATCGAGGCCGGGCCGCAGAACTGGACCGACGCCATCGGCGAGCACTTCCGCGAGCGCCGGGGCTACGACCCTCTGCGGTGGCTCCCGGCCCTCGCCGGCCGGCTCGTGAAGAGCGCGGCGGACACGGACCGGTTCCTCTTCGACTACCGCCGCACGCTGGCTGAACTGCTGGCCGAGCAGTACTACGGCACCCTCGGCGCGGAAGCGCGGCGGCGAGGTATGCTCTACTACTCCGAAGCGCTGGAGGACGGGCGACCGTCGCTCGGCGACGACCTGGCGATGCGCGCCGCAGCCGACGTGCCGATGGGCGCGATGTGGACGTTCCGTCCTGATGCCGGCCCGCGGCCGACGTACGTCGCCGATCTGAAGGGCGCCGCCTCGGTCGCCCACGTCCACGGCAAGAAGTGGGTGGGCAGCGAGGCATTCACCTCGTTCGACAATCCCTGGTCCTGGACCCCGCGCACCCTCAAGCACATCGCCGACCTGCAGCTCTCGCTCGGTGTGACGCGGTTCTGCATCCATACGTCTCCGCACCAGCCCCTCGCGGTCCCGGTCCCGGGCATCGCCCTCGCGCCGTTCCTCGGGCAGTCGTTCACGGCGAACGAGACCTGGGCCGACATGGCCGGTCCCTGGATCGACTACCTGGCCCGCTGCTCAGCCGTGCTCTCCAGCGGCGAACCCGCCGTCGACGTCGCGGTCTTCGTCGGTGAGGAGGCCCCGGTGACGGGCCTGTTCGATGCGCACCTCGATCGGACGGTGCCGCCCGGTTTCGATTTCGACTATGTCGGGATGGACGGATTGTCGGTGCTCACGGCCGGCACCGAGGGACTGCGATCGGCCGGTGCACGATATCGGGTTCTCTATCTCGGAGGATCGAGTCGACGCATCAGCCTGAAGGCGCTCCGGCGCATCGAAATGCTGCTGGATCAGGGTGCGACGGTCGTCGGACCGCGTCCGGAGAGTTCACCGTCGCTCGCGGACGATGATCGGGAATTCGCAGGCCTGTGCAACCGCATCTGGGCGCTCCCGCGCGCCCGGGGGCGCGTGGTGCCGACCTCCGACCTCGCCGCCGCGCTGCAGGAACTGGGCATCCACCCCGATGTCGAGGTGACGGGCGCGCCACTCCGATCGATCGCGCGCCTGATCGACGGCAGGCGGGTGACGTTCCTCGCCAATCCGGAGGGAGACGAAGTGCGGGCGCGCGTGATCGTGCCGGAAGCCGTCGGCGGGCTGAGCACGTGGGATCCGGTCAGCCTGCGGGCGACGGGTTTGGCAGGGGTGCCCACTCCCGACGGACGCCTGTCATTCGACGTCTGCCTGCCGCCCTTCGGCTCGGTGTTCATCGTGCCGGGCGGAACCGGGAACCCCCAGGAGGCGGCATCCCCTCGCTCCTCTCCTCTCCGAGGACCATGGACCCTGACCATCGGTCAGGAGGAGATCGATCTGCCCGAGGGGCCGGTTCTGTGGACCGACCTCGATGAGCAGGCGCGGGGATTCTCCGGCACGGCGACATATCGCTGCACGTTCGAGGCCCCCGTGGGCGCCGATGACGCTCCGGTCACCCTCTCGCTCGGCGAAGTCCGCGACATCGCGCGGATCCTCGTGAACGACGTCGACTGCGGAGTCGTCTGGACGGCGCCCTTCGAGATCGACGTCACATCGGCGGTGCGCGCGGGTGCCAATCGGCTCGAGGTGCGCGTCGCCACGCCGTGGCGCAACCGCCTGATCGCCGAGGCGGCGCATCCGTCTGGGCAGATCTTCGCACCGATGGCCTCGGTCTTCGAGCCGTCTGCCCTTCCGCTGCCCGCCGGCCTGGCGGGCGAGGTTGCCCTCCATATCCACCGCTGAGCGAGGGCGCACCAGCGGATCAGTGACCCTATTGCCGCACATAAGCGATAGTTATGTCGGAATGGTGCAAATGGTGTCACAGTGGACGTACGGCCTCCCGAGCCGCAGGTCAGCTGCACCGCTGACGACAATGACGTCACGAAAGGTACGAAATGTCACAGCTTTCCACCAGCCGGCATCTCCGGTGGTCGCTTCTCGCGGTCCCGGTCGCCGGTGTCCTGGTCCTCGCCGGATGCTCCGGCGCAGCCGACGACGGCGGCAGCACGGGAGACGCCTCCCAGACAGGCTTCTCCGTCATGGTCGCCCAGGCCAACGATCAGGACGACGCTTACGCGCAGATGCTCGACAAGTACTCGAAAGAGACGGGCGTCAAGGTCGAGGTCATCCCCTACCCGTCCGAGGCGTACAACACGCAGGTGACGACGCAGCTGCAGGCCGGCAATGCCGCCGACATGATGGTGCTCGCACCCGGCACGGGCCAGGCGATCTCGGTCGTCACTCTGGCGGATGCCGGCTTCCTCGAGCCGCTCGACGACACCTCAGTGGCCCTCATCCCTGCCGGCAGCGAGGCCGAATACCAGGTTGACGGCGACACGTTCGCCCAGCCGGCCGGCCTGACCCCCGTGGGAATGGTGCTCAACCTCACCGCTGCCGACGAGGTGGGCCTGAAGGATTACCCCACGACATACGAAGATCTGCTGAAGGACTGCAAGACGGCACGTGACGGCGGCAAGAGCTTCATCGTCCTCGCGGGCGGCGTCCCCTTCAACACCGGCCTCATGTCGATGCTGATCTCGGCGACCCGCGTCTACGCCGACGACCCCGACTGGAACGACCAGCGCGCCGCCGGTGACGTGACCTTCGCCGACAGCGGCTGGCGCGATGTGCTCAACGACATCGTCGAGCTGAACGACAGCGGCTGCTTCCAGGACGGAGCCGCTGGTGGAACCTTCGACACGATCACTCAGGGCCTCGGCGGCGGCACGTCGCTGACGGCAGCGGTTCCCGGCAGCGCCGCGGACTCGATCTCGCAGGCAACGGGCGGAAAGCTCAACGTGCAGGCCTTCCCGCCGGCAGACGGAGGCAAGGCGTTCACCGTGACCGGCGCCAACTACGCCTGGGCCATCAATGCTTCTGCCGACAAGGACGTGAAGGCGTCCGCCCAGGCCTTCCTCGACTGGGTCGCCGAGCCCGACAACGCCAAGGAGTACGCGGACCTCTCCGGCAGCGTGCCGATCACCGGCATCGTCCCCGACGAGCTGTCAGAGGCCTACCAGCCGATCGGCGACCTGCTCGCGAACGGCGACTTCACCGGCGTCCCGAACGCGACGTGGCCCAACCCCGCCGTGTACGACGCTCTCGGAATCGGCGTGCAGGGGCTCCTCACCGGCCAGAAGACGGTCGACCAGGTGCTCGATGACATGGACACCGCCTGGGACCAGTGATCACCAGCAGGACCAGCAGTACCCACCGCAGCCCGGAGACGCGTTCTCCGGGCTGCGGTCCTCTTGAGAAGGAATGTCGATGACCAGCGACCGCATCCGATCACTCCTCGCGGAGATGACGCTCGCCGAAAAGCTCGGTCAGCTGCAGATCGTTTTCCGGCCGGCTCTGGCCGATGCCGCCGAACTGGTGCGGCAGGGCGTCGGATCGATGTTCTGGCCGCAGTCGGCCGCGGCATCGAATGCCCTGCAGCGCGAAGCGGTCGAGAACACGCGGCTCGGCATCCCGATCCTGATCGCCCTCGACGTGATCCACGGTCAGCGCACCATCGGGCCCGTGCCGCTCGCCCAGGCGGCGTCCTTCGACCCCGCCCTCGTCGAGGCCCTCGCGCGCACCGCCGCGCTCGAGGCCCGCTCGGGCGGGGTGACCTGGACCTTCTCTCCGATGGTCGACGTCTCGCGCGACCCCCGATGGGGCCGGGTGGTCGAGGGATTCGGCGAGGACGTGCTCCTGGCCGCCACGATGGGCGCGGCGATGGTGCGCGGCTACCAGGGTGCCGACCTCGCCGCGCCCGGCACGATCGCGGCGACCGCGAAGCATTTCGTCGCCTACGGCCAGCCCGAGGGCGGTCGCGACTACGACACCGTGGATGTCTCGGCCCATCGCCTGCGGAACGTCTACCTCGAGCCGTTCCGCGCAGCTGTGCAGGCCGGGGTCGCGTCGGTGATGGCCTCCTTCAACACGGTGGCCGGCATCCCGATGCACGTCAACCGCGCCCTGCTGACCGACGTGCTCAAGGACGAGTGGGGATTCGAGGGGGCCGTCGTCGGTGACGCCGACGGCGTCGCGAACCTGCTGCCCCATCGGGTGGCCGAGACCCTCGACCAGGCCGTGCACGCTGCCTACGGAGCGGGCCTGGACATCGAGATGGGCGGGACGCCCTCCGCGATCGGGTGGGATGCCGCCACTCTTGACCCTGCGAGGCTCGACGACGCCGTGACGCGCGTGCTCCGCATGAAAGAGGCGCTGGGCCTGTTCGAGCGACCGTACGCGGATGAAGCCGCCGAGCTGACCGAGCCGACCCCCGCGTCGCGGGCGCAGGCGCGGCTCGCGGCCGCGCGCTCCGCCGTGCTGCTGCGCAACGACGGCACTCTGCCCTTCGCCCGCGCTGCACGCGTGCTCCTGACCGGCCCCTACGCGACCTCGGCCGATCACCTCGGGGCCTGGACCCAGGCGTTCTCCGCCCGCTCCACGAGCATCGCCGACGCGCTGGGCTCCCGGAGCGAAGCGGAGTTCACGGTCGCAGAAGGCGTGTCGTTCTTCGGGGACCGCTCCGACGATCTCGACGCGGTTGCGACGCAGGCGCTCGAGAGCGACGTCGTCGTGGTCTGCGTCGGCGAGCCCTCGTCACTCTCCGGAGAGGCCGCGTCGCGCAGCGATCTGCGGCTGCCGGGGCGGCAGGCGGAGCTCATCCGGGCGATCGCCGGGACCGGCATCCCGTTCGTGGTGATCCTCGTGAGCGGCCGGCCCCTCGTCGTCGCCGACTGGATCGACCACGCTCCGGCCGTCCTGCAGGTGTGGCATGGCGGTACGGAGGCGCCGACCGCGATCGTCGATCTGCTCTTCGGCGATCAGGAGCCCGCCGGACGCCTGCCGATGTCCTTCCCACGCTCGGAAGGGCAGGTGCCGATCCACTATGCGCACGAGAACACCGGACGCCCCGCGACAGTGCGCGGCGAAATGACCCTCGCCTCCGTCGATGTGGTGCTCGACGGCCCGGCAAACGTGAAGGACAAGTACACCTCGAAGTACCTCGACCTCGACCTGGGCCCGCAGTTCTCCTTCGGGCACGGCTCGGGGTACGCGACGTTCGTGCACGGCGAGGCCCGGGTCTCGGCCGACGAGATCGGTGCCGACGATTCGATCGTGCTCGAGATCGAGGTCACGAACACGTCGGCACGCGCCGGCGACGAGGTAGTGCAGGTCTACGTGGAGGACCTCGTGGCGAGCCTCGCACCGCCGGTGCGGCGGCTCGCGGCATTCGAGCGGCGCGCTCTCGCCGCCGGTGAGACCGCCCTCTTCACGTTCGCGATCGGCCCCGAGCAGCTCGGGTTCCGGCTCGCCGACGGCCGTTTCACGGTCGAGCCGGGCGCCTTCGTGCTGCACGTGGGCTCGACACTCGAGAGCACCCAGCCCGTCGCTCTGCGCGTCCGGTAGGAGAACTTGGGGCCGTCACTGTCAGCGAGCGAGTCCGTCTTTCGGCGGGAGTGCGCGTCAGGCCCGGCGAGCGGGGCCGTCTTTCGGCGGGAGCGGCATCCCGGACCCGACAGGGAAGAGCGGGCTGTCGCTGTCGTTCGCGGCGTCGGGTGCGCTGTCACGCACCGCGTGCATGCTCGACGGCAGCTCGAACGGGAGTCGCCCTTCCGTGGGGGCCCCACCGGAGAGCACCTCCATCAGGACCTCGTCCGAGATGCCGAACTCCGCGACGATCGCCGCGACATGACCGACGAAGGGCGTGAGGATGGCGGGTCGGCTCAAGTGGACGACGAGAACGACCGGCAGCGACTCGGCGAGCGCGAGGATGGCGTCCGCGGTCTCGGGCGCGAACTCCAGCGTCCCCTGCCGCATCCCCGACTCGAGGAAGTACTCGTCGCGCTCCTCATAGGGAGCACCGATCCGCACGATGGCGACGTCGGCCTTCTCCGGTTCAGCAGCCGACCAGCCCGCAGGAAGAGTCGCCTCCGACACTCCGACGAGGTGAACCCGCTGTCGTTCGCCGAGCGGAAGCGTGGGGGCCTCGGCGGACCCGTTGTCGAGCACCACGACCGAACGGGCCTGCGCCTCGCGACCCAGGACGACATCCTCACGTCGCGGCGCATCCGAAGGCGCCATGGGCGCCGACTGCTCGGCGTGCAAGAGCCCCAGTGCCCACATGAGCCGAACGATCCGCCGCGCGCTCTGCGCTGCTCGATCGGGTGAGATCAGACCGCGCTCGACCGCCGCCTGCAGCAGGGCCACGTCGGACTCGCCTCCCAGCTGGTCGACGCCCGCCGCGAAGAGCCGTCCGACGCGCTCGACGGGCGAGAGCGACTCCACTCCCCACGCCTTCGCCGGGAACGGCTTGCCGAGGACCGTCACATCGGTGACGAGTCCGAAGTCCGTGAGGACCACGCCGTCGTATCCGAGCTTCTCGCGCAGGAGCCCGGTGATGATCTGCGTGTTGAAGGAGAAGCCGACCTCCTCGACGGGTCGCCCGTCGAGGCTCAGGCCGACCGGCATCCCGTAATAGGGCATGATCGCGCCGACGCCGGACTCGATGGCGACGCGGAACGGGGCGAGGTGGTCCTCGAAGCGACCGGCCGGGTAGACCTGCTCGCGACCGTAGGGGAAGTGCGGGTCCTCACCATCGAGTTGCGGGCCGCCTCCCGGGAAGTGCTTGACCGTCGCTGCGACGCTCGTCGGCCCCAGCGCCGGCCCCTGGAGCCCTTCGAGGAAGGCCGCGAGCAGCCGACCGGTCTCGCCGGCATCCGAGCTGAAGCTCTGCGCCTGGCGCGCCCACCGCGGCTCGGTGGCGAGGTCGACCTGCGGATGCAGGGCCATGCGGATTCCCATGCCCAGGTAGTCACGGCGGACGATGTCGCCGTATCTGCGCACCAGCTCCTCATCGCCGATCGCGCCCAGCCCGATGTTCTCGGGCCACTGCGAGACGCCCTGCGCGCTGTGCGCGGCCGCGGGGTTGTCGGTGAACGAGTGCCGAGGGTCGGTCGAGAACACGATCGGCAGGCGCGACCCCGTCGACCGTGCGAGCACCTGCAGGCGCTCGAGGACGACCGCGGTGGCACTCGGCGAGGGGATCATGCGCAGCGCGATGAAGCGCACCCCCCGACCCTCGATCAGCTCGCGGAAGGTCGGGCCGCCGAAGCCGGAGGAGGAGTCGACGTCCGTGTGCTCATCGATGTCGACGATCGGGTGGAGCAGCAGTCCCAGCTGCTGATCGAGCGACAGCTCATCGACGATCGTCATCACGTCCGCTGCCATTCCCGTTCCTCTCCCCAGACGTCTCGCGGCATTTCACGCTTTCAGAGATGGAGCAGGCGGATGCGAGCGGCGCCGACGCGATCGTTCGGCAGAATCATCAGCCGCTCATCACCGTTGAGCACTCGACCCGGCACGACCTTCCGGTCTTCGATGATCAGCTCCTGCACCGAGTCGATCTCGATTCGGGCATCGGCGGCGAAGTAGTCCAGCGTGAGCTCGCGTCCGATGACGAGGAAGTCGCCGTCGCCGGTGCCGGCGATCAGGGCGAAAGGCCGGGTCTCACCCGGCGTGGCCATCTGCGCGTTCGGGACCGTTTCGTCAGGCACCGCCAGTGCGGTGTCGGGGATGCTCACGCCGACATCCAGCAGCATCCGCCGAAGCAGTTCCCGTGCCCCGCGCGCCGTGATGTCGATGCCGTCGATGCTCCGGGTCTCGGCCTCGACACCGGGCTCGAGCACGACGGCATCGATGCTCCCTCGGAGCGCGGCTGCCGCGATCTCGTCCTCGAGCCCTGCGATGAACGTGAGGGTCGTCGAGAGCTGCCCCTCGGGGTTCGCGGCGTCGAGACCGTAGGCCGACCAGCCCACGGCACCGTACGTGCCGATCGAGCGGACCAGTTCGGCGGCTCGCAGCTGGCTCTCGGGAACGAAGAAGGGCTGGATGCCGGTCGCATACTGCTTCATCGCCGCGTCGGCATCCTTGATGTAGATGTCGGGTCCGAGGAGCGCGAGCGAGGGCGCCGCGGCGCGCCAGACATCGAGCACGGTGGATGCCGGACCACCGCTCGGGTACTGACCCGGCGTGTCCTGACCCGGCTGCGGACCGAGCCACGCGTTCGCGTACATGAGGATGTTGGCGATCGCCCGGCCGCGCTGGGCGAGGTGCTCGACATAGGTGCCGATGGCCCAGGCCATGAAGATCTCGTCGGCCGCGGGCGTGTCGCCGAAGACCTGCGACCACGTGCCCTCGCCACGGCTGCCGCTGGACTCCCAGAGTCGCCGGGCCGACGTGCTGCCCGCCGGCGTCGCTCGCACGTGGGCGAGCAGCTCGGGCGGCACGGCTGCAGTGCACGCCGCCTCGGCGAGCGCGCTCCGGTCGCGGCTGTCGGAGAGCAGGCCCGACTCGTTCTCGACCTGCACCATCACGACCGTGCCGTCGGGGTCGGCATCCACGAGGTGCCGGATGAGCGCCTCGAAAGCCTTCGCGTCGGCCTCTCGCAGTTCGGGGCTGAACGCAGAGAGCACCGGCTTCGCGGTCGCCCCCTCATAGCTGAACGCCTGCATCCCCTTCGGCTCGACGACGACGCGCGGGAACCGCTGCGGGTCGCTGCGGACCCAGGTGGGCGAGTACGTGGATGCTGCGTTCTTGAACGCGCCGAACCACAGCAGCACCAGGCGAAGGTCGTTCTTCCGCGCCTCCACGAGCATGGTGTCGACAAGGGAGAAGTCGAATGTGCCCTCGGCGGGCTCGCTCAGCGCCCAGCTCACGGGGGAGAGCACGACGTTCGAGCCGACGTTTCGCACGTGCGCGAACGAGTCCGCGATCGCCTTCGGCGAGGACGACGCCGAGTTGAAGACCTGCCCGCCGACGAGCAGGGCGGGAGCTCCGTCGCGGCGCAGCACGAACGGCGCCTCGGTCGAGAGGGTCCACGGGCGTGTGGCCGGAGAAAGCTGGTCGGTCATGAAGCGTCCTGTCCTGGGGGGCGAAGTCGGTAGTGATGACGCTGAGACGACATCTGCACGCCGAGACCGCGGGTGATCCCCACCGTCTCGCCGTGTCCTTCTCGTCTCACGGTCGGGTCAGCCCAGCGCACGGTAGCGGAAGTCGCGGAACGTGGCCTCGCCGGCCCCGGTCGCATACAGGGCGGGGCGCAGGCTCAGGAGGTCCCCCGTCGTGTTGGCGTGGTAGCCCGCGGTCTCGTAGCGGATCGCGTGGCGAACCCAGTCGCCGCCCGGCACGCGGTACCAGCCGGTGACGATGTGTCTGTCGTTGCGAAGGCGCAGCGTGATGCGATCGGTCGCCGGCGCAGGTTCGCGCCAGTGTGTGCGGATGCCGCCCGAATAGCTCAGCATGCGCTCGCCGTCGATGCCCATGCCGCAGAAGAGCCGGTTGTTGAAGAACAGGAGCACACCTGCTTCGACGCCGGCCTCGACCGCGACGTCGACCTCGATCTCGTAGGCGTGGTCTCCGGTGAGCATCGCGAGCGGCGAGGTGTCAGCGGGTGAGGCGCCCTTGCCACGCAGCACCAGACCGTCCTCGATGCGCGCGCGCTCGGCCTCGCCGGGGCCAGGGGCGTGGAAGGTCCAGCGCCTGCCGAGCTCGAGCTGCGCGAAGTCGTCCTCGATGTCCTGCTCCAAGGTCTGGGCCATTGCGCCGACCGGCGCCTGGAGCGGTCCGCCGATGTCGCGGACTGCGGCCTGCGGCCAGTCATCCTCGCCCCACCGGATCGGCTCGAGCAGGATCTGGCGGCCGAGCGTGCGGTAGCCGTTCTCGTAGCCGTGCGAGACCATCCACCAGTCGTCCTCAGCGGAACCTGCGGGCCCAGGCACCAGCGTCGCGTGCCCCCGCGACCACCACGCCTCGGATGCATCCTCCGTGCGGGCGATCGGGTTCCGCGGGTGGTTCTCCCAGGGTCCGTCGACCGACCGCGAGCGCGCGACGATCACCATGTGGCCGGTCGGCGGACCGCCGGTGCCCCCGACGGCGCTCACGAGGTAGACATACTCATCCTGATCCTTCTGGGGCTCCGCCCCAGACCCCCGGCTTGCTGACGCGCGCCAGAAGAGCTTGGGGCCTTCCAGCGCGTACGCCTCCGTGATCCAGTCGTCGGGATACCGCCAGCCGTCGTAGACCTTCTCGAGTTCGCCGACCGTCGACAGCCCGTCGTCGGCGAGCTGGATGCGGCGCACCCCGCTCGTGAAGAGGTACCGCGTGCCGTCCTCGCCGACGACATGGCCCGGGTCGATCACGCCCCGGATGCCCAGGTCGATCGGCTCCGACCACGGACCGCTCATCGTGTCGGCGTGGATCACGAAGATCGACGCATCGGTCAGCGTCGACCACGGCGTGGGGATGAACGGGATGTAGATGAAGAACCGGCCGTCGTGCTCGGCGATGTCGACGGCGAACGTGTTGCCGACAGGGTTCGGCAGGGCGGCCGTCACGTACTTCCAGTTCACGAGATCGGTGGAGCGGTACAGCAGAAGGCCCGGCGCCGCCTCGAACGACGAGTACGTCATCCAGTACTCGTCGCCGACCTTGATGACCGCGGGGTCCGGCCGGTCGCCGGAGAGGACGGGATTGGTGAACGTGGTCATGCGAGCGTGCCGGCCCTTCTGAGATCTTCGCCAGTCTCGATGCGCGAGCTCACCTCGACGTCCCCTCCGGCGCGCAGCGCGGCGGTCTGCGGATTCACGCGCCGGATCCACTCTGCGATCGCTTCGATCGTCGGCACGGCCGTCGGGTCGGACGGTTCATTGATGTGACCGTGATCCGCCCCCGTCTCCAGATGCAGCCGCACCGCCACACCCGCGTCCGCCAGCTGCCGCGCGAACGCTTCACCCGAGGGACGCAGGTCATCGTTCTCGCACACGACCACGAGCGTCGGCGGGAAGCCGTCCACGCGCCCGAGCGCGGCGAACGCGTGCGGGTCCCGCAGCGCATCCTCCGACCCGGCGAAGTTCATCGCGAGCTGGCCGTGCACCGAGGCGAGGTCCACCTCGGCAGAGGCCTCGGGGCCGTTGGGGTGCACGACGGGGTAGACGAGCACGAGCCCCGCAGGCACCGGCTCACCGGCATCCTCAAGCTGCGCGACAGCACCCGCCGTCAGGTTGCCTCCGGCGCTCCCGCCGCCGAGCAGGACCGCTTCCGCGTCGAGGCCGAAGAGGTCCTGCGCGTGGGCGCGCGCGTGCAGCCACGCCGCCCGCACCTCGTCCGTCGGCTCGGGGAAGTGCACGTCGCCGAGGCACTTGACGTAGTCCACCGAGAGGACCGGAATGCCGCGCGCCGCAAGCTCGAGCGAGACCCAGTGCGCCTCGGGCATGTCGAGATGCCCGCCGATGAACGCTCCGCCGTGCACCCACACCAGGGCGCGACCGGATGCCGGTGCCGCAGCATCCCGGTACAGCCTCGCCGGCACGAGCCTGCCGTGCGGTCCCGCGATACCGAGGTCGGTCGTCTCGACGTTCTCCAGGCGCGGAAACCGGCCCTTCAGTGACGCGGTGTCGATGTCGGTGCGCGGATCGGCGGGCTCGCCGTTCTCTGCGAGCCAGCGGACCGCATCGGCGATCGGCATGCGACGGAAGTCGGGCTGGTCGGTCATGCGCACCTCTCTGTGGTCTCTCTGACGTTCGAAGTTCGCAGATACGCGCGAACTTCGCACGCATTCGCGGGTGCGGCTGCGAAGTTCGTCGCATTCTGCGAACTTCGGATGCTGCACCCGGCGCTCACACGGGCTGAGCTCACGCCGGCTGCAGCTCCCGCATCGAGCGGCGGATCAGGTCGTGCTGCTTGCGCACGAGCAGGAGCGGGTCGACCTCGCCGAGCTCGGCGAACGCGTGGCCCTCCCATTCGCTGGACCAGTACCCCCGGTATCCGCCCTCGACGAAGACGCGCACGAGCTCCGGGTAATCGATCGCGGGCTCCTGGCCGTTCTCGTCGATGTCGTAGAACTTCGCGTGCACATGCAGGATCTGCGGCATGATGTCGGCCCACTCCTGCGGGGCGACGTGCCCGTGCATGTTGAACGCGAGGTGCGCGAAGGATCCCAGGCGGCCCGGGTCGAAGTCGCGGCCCTTGAGGTAGCCGATGAACTCCTGCTGGCGCTCCTGCATCGTGGCGTCGGTCGCCCAGATCTGCTGAAGTTTCGTGAGCGCGTCGTCATCCAGCCCCGCACGCTGCACCGCACGCAGCAGGGTCGGCGACATCGCGTGCATGGTCGAGGAGAAGTCGGCGACGAAGCCCAGCAGCGGCGAGTCGAGCTCGGCGTAGGTTTCGCGCACCTTCATCACGGCCGGGGCGTTCGGGCCCATGGGCGCGTGGATCTCATACGCCAGCTTGAGGTTGAGCTTCTCGGCGACGGGCAGCAGGCGGCGCAGCAGCTCGGGCTTGGCACTCTGGATGCGCACCAGCGGGAAGCCGAGCTTCTTGGCACCCTGGAACATGAGCTCGCTGAACTCGAACTCCTCGCCGGGCGTCATGTCGCGGTCGCGACGGCGGCCCATGTCGAGATTCGCGCCGAACGAGCTCTCGTCGAAGCCGTGCTTGTCGAAGGCCGCGCGCCACGTGCGGACGAACTCGGCCGAGACGATCGGGTACGTCGGCAGCACCTGCGAGGCGACGATCTCGATGCCGGGGCCGATGCCGAGCTCGGCGACCCGATCGAGCAGCCCGTCGAAGTCGAACCACCCGGCGCGGAACTCCGCGCTCGCCGAGTAGAGCGTGAGGCCGAGCTGGAACGGATCCGCATCGGTGGCAGCGGGTGCCGGCGGAACGTCGCGGACGAGCGCGGGGGATGCGGCATCCCGGTCGACGACCGTCAGGTGGCGGACATCGTGGACGATGTTCGGGACGTACATGCCGGGTCCGCCGTCCTGGCCCGGCGCGATCTGCATGTACGGCAGCCGCAGCTCACCGTGCAGCACGACGTCGTGCTCCTCGCCCAGGGCGACGGGATGCTGTCGCTTCACGATCAGCAGCGGGTGCTCCTGCAGATACCACAGCACATCGCTCTGCTGCGGAAGCTCGGCGAGTGCGTACCGCCGACCGCCGAGGTCGAACGCGAGGTCCTCTTCGTTCACGGGCTCGCCGTCGATGGTGAGAGCGAGCGTCGAGACGGACGAGAGCCAGAGGCTCCGGTACCAGGGGATCGTGAGGCGCAGGGCGAGCCCGTCCGGGTGCACGCGCAGGCTGTCGTCGTGGATGAGTCCGTTGGGCATGTCGGGTCCTGTCGTCGGGTCTGTCGGGAAGGGCGTCGGACTCAGGGGAGCCGCGATGCCACCCGCCGCATGAGGGAGTGCTGCCGGCGAACCTGCTCGATCGAGCGCCATGGCTCGCGCTCGCCTTCGTATTCGCTCGAGAGGTAGCCGGTGTACCCGGCGTTCTTGAGGGCGCCGAGCACCGGCTCCCAGGGGATCTGCTGGTCCTCGAGGTTCTCGTCGATGTCGTGGAACTTCGCCTGGATGAACACGACGTACTTCGCGATGTCGGCGATGTCGGCCGGGTCGACCGCGATGCCGTCCATGAAGGCCGGGCGCTGGCCGGGCAGCTCGCCCGGCTTGAGGGCGATCGGCCGGTCCTGGAAGATCCCGGTGTCGAGCAGCAGCCCGAAATGCTTCGTGCCGGTGCGCTCGATCAGCCCGATGTAGTCGTCGACCACCTCGTGCTTGATGGGGGTGGGCGAGTGGATCTCGGGGCAGATGATCACATCGAGTTCGGCGGCGAGGTCGAGCGAGCGCTCGACCGATTCGGTCCAGATCGGATGCGGCACGAGGTCGCTCGAGACGACGCCGATCTTCGGCCGGACGAAGCGGAAGCCCAGCTTCTTGGCGAGCCGCAGGTCGCGCTGCAGCATCCCGGCCCCTTCCTCGGCTGTGAGGTCGCGGGCGTGCGCGCCGCTCGAGTGCAGGCGGGTGTCGATCCACGATCCGTAGTTGGTGGGTTCGAGCGAGTACTTCTCGAGCAGCGCGAACCAGCGGTCGATCCACTCGGTGGTGGGATCGGGGTACCGCTCGATGTGGCCCTCGCCGAGGATCTCGACGCCCGTCGCGCCCACGTCGGCGACGGCGGCGACCGCCGTCTCGAGGTCGAGCACGGTGCCGTAGTCGGTCATGAAGCTGTAGAGAGAGACTCCGTATTTGAACGGGCCGCCGTCCTCGGCCGAGGTGAGGGTGATGTGACGCGAGACGCGGTACGTCGAGGGCTGGTGCTCGAGCGGGATGTACGACATCCGCAGGCGCAGCTCGATCGACACCTCGTGGGTGCCCTCAGGCAGCCCTCCCTCGAACGGGACCGTGACCACCGCGGCCTCTTCGAGCGGCCAGCGCACACCCTCGGAGTCCCACAGCTCCTGCAGCGAGTAGGTGCGTCCGCCCAGCGTCCAGCGGGGCACGTCGGCGGGCACGTCGACGATGTCGCCGACCCGGACCGAGACCCCGTCGATGAGGGAGGCCGCCATCCCGCGATAGGACGGCATCCGCAGCCGCAGCTGGAAGCCGGTGACCCGGTCCCCCTCCTGCACGTTGCGGAAGCCCACTGATTGGATCAGCTCGCGTTCGAGAAGCATCGATGCACCTTCCTCCGGTGGCGCGGCACCACTGCCGCATCTCCACTCGTTTCGACCGTATCAGCATCTGTCGCTTTCAAGCATAAGTAAGTCCGATGTGCACATAGCCCTGGCAGATGCCCACCGGGACTCGCCAACCCATGAGCTCTTGCCGAAACCATGAGGAGGAGATCATGGGTCCCTCGACAACTCATGGGTTCGCGGGTCCACCCCGGCGGCTCTGCGCGCCGTATCGCTACCAGCAATGATCCCTGTCGGCTTGATAGATTGCGTTGATACACTCGGCGGCATCGCGTCACCCCATGGAACACACCCGAAGGAACACATCGCCGTGTCCGATCAGCCCCTGCTCTCCCGCCTCGACCTGAACCTCCTGGTCGCGCTCGACGCATTGCTGACCGAGCGCAGCGTGACCCGCGCGGCGGAGCAGCTGCACCTCAGCCAGCCCGCGCTCAGCGCCTCGCTCGCGAGGCTTCGGACCCACTTCAATGACCCGATCCTCGCCCGCCGCGGCAACTCCTACGAGCTGACTCCGCTCGCGCTGCGGCTGACCGAGCACACGACGACGGCACTGGATGCTGCCCGCCGCGTGTTCGAGAGCCAGGCGACCTGGACGCCGCACGACTCGACCCGCGAGTTCTCCGTCTACGGCTCCGACTACGGCTTCGCGACCATCGGCAGAGCCGTCTCGCAGATCGCGGCCGAAGAGGCCCCCGGCGTGCGGTTCCGCTTCATGCTGCACAACCCCTCGATCGTCGAAGAGGCCGCCACCCGGCTGCGCTCGGTCGACGGCATGGTGATCCCGCACGGACACCTCACCGACCTGCCCTACATGGACCTGTGGCGCGACGGCTGGGTGGTCGTCGCGTCCGAATCGAATGAGCAGGTGGGTGAGGAGCTCACGATGGAGGTGCTCGGCCGGCTGCCGTGGGTGTTCACGTTCCAGACGCGCACCGCCTTCACGTCGGCCGCGCGTCAGCTGCAGCAGCTCGGGATCGAGCCGCACGTCGAGGCCGTCGTCGAGAGCTTCCTGGCGCTGCCGCACTTCATCGCGGGGACCAACCGCCTCGGACTCCTGCAGACGGGGCTCGCCGAAGCCGCGTCGAGGGTCGGGGGCATCCGGATCCTCGAGCCCCCCTTCGATGCGATGCCCGTCGTCAACGCGCTGTGGTGGCACCCCGTGCACGGCCGCGACCCCGAGCACGCCTGGATGCGCGGCGTCTTCGAGAAGGCCGCAGCCCAGGTGTCGAGTCGCCTCGCGGCGATCGCGCCGGCCGCGTGAGACGCGCGTTCCCTCAAGCGCGAGCCGATACGGACGTCGCGAACCGACACGATCTTCACCACGCGTAACGTATCGGCTCGTCAGGGATGTATCGGTTCGCCGCGAAGGACGGTGCCGGCTCACCGCTCGAGCACGACCGCCAGTCCCTGACCGACCCCGATGCAGATGGCGGCGACCGCCACTCCGCCGCCGCGCCGCTTCAGCTCGTGGGCCGCATGTCCGATGATGCGTCCGCCGGATGCGCCGAGGGGGTGGCCGATCGCGATCGCACCGCCGTGGACGTTGACCTTCTCGGGGTCGAGCTCGGGCCACAGCTTCATGCACGCGAGGCTCTGCGACGCGAAGGCCTCGTTGAGCTCGACAAAGTCGACCTCGGCCCACGTCCGGCCCGCACGCGCGAGCGCGCGGTTCGCGGCCTCGACCGGCGCCACCCCGAACACGTCCGGGTCGTTGCCGAACACACCCCGGCCCGCGATGCGCGCGAGGGGCTCGGCATCCAGCGCTCCCTCCCCACCGAGAAGGACGGCCGAGGCGCCGTCGTTGATCGATGAGGCATTCCCGGCCGTGACGGTGCCGTCCCGCGCGAACAGGGCACGCAGCTGGCCGAGCTTCTCGAGGGTCGTGTCATCGCGGATGCCCTCATCCCGCGCCAGCTCGAAGCCCTCGACCTGCACGATCTCGCCGTCGTACCTTCCGGCCGCCCAGGCTTCCGCGGCGAGCCGGTGGCTGCGGAGTGCGAACCCGTCCTGCTCCTCGCGCGAGATGCCGTAGATCGTCGCCAGCTTCTCGGCGGACTCGCCGTTGGAGATCGTCCAGTCCGCCCGCAGCGCGGGATTCACCATCCGCCACCCGATCGAGGTGTTCCACATCGTCTGGTTGCCGGCGGGCCACGGCTTGGGCGACTTCTCGACGACGAACGGCGCGCGGCTCATCGACTCGACGCCGCCGGCGAGGACGAGCCCGGCATCCCCCGTCTCGATCGCCCGCGCGGCCTGGATGACGGCTTCGACGGACGATCCGCAGAGCCGGTTGACGGTGACCCCCGGCACCGACGACGGGAAGCCCGCGAGCAGCGCACCCAAGCGCGCGACGTTGCGGTTGTCCTCGCCTGCCTGGTTGGCGTCGCCGAACACGACCTCGTCGATCAGGGCCGGATCGAGGCCGGTGCGCTCGACCGCGGCCCTCATCACAACGGCGGCGAGGTCGTCGGGCCGAACGCCCGAGAGCGCACCGCCGGCCCTGCCGAAGGGGGTGCGCACGGCGTCGTAGATGAACGAAGCGGTCATGTCAGGGTTCGAGCGTCAGCGACGCCGGGATCGGCACGATCCCCTCGCGCAGGTGGATGATCTCTCGGGCGTGCTCGTGCAGCCGCACGTCCTCGGGCGTCGACGGCTGCCAGTGCGGCACCGGGCGGGCGACGCCGTCCACGCCGGGCACCACGAAGACACTCATGCATTGCGTCGTCAGGGTCAGATCGCGCGGCGTCCGAGGGTCGGCCGACGAGACCCGGATGCTGAGGTGCATGCTGTGCGCGCTCGTGTACACGATCCGCGCCTCGACCTCGACGAGGTCGCCGATCCGGACGGGCGCGAAGAAGTGGATGCCGCCCGAGTAGACGGCCACGGCATCGCTCGCGGCATCCCCGTCCCTCGCCCAGGCGGCCGCGCACGCGTAGGCCGCCTCATCGATCCACCGCATGACGGTTCCGCCGTGCGCCTTGCCGCCCCAGTTGACGACGCCCGGCGGCACCAGGAACCGCAGGGTCACGTTCGGCGCCTCGGTCGGCGCACCGTAGTCCTCGCCGAGCATGAGCTGCTTGATCTCGGTGCGGGTCGGGATGCGGTCGAGCGCCGCGGTCGCCAGCTTGTGATCGGAGCGGGATGCCGGCTCCCACGCCGGGACGTCGGTCGGACGCCCGTCCTCGCCCTTGGCGACGAAGATCAGGATGCAGGTCGTCGCCGGGGTGTACACGCGCGACGACACTTCGGCGGATGAGACCGTCACGACGACATGCATGCTCGTGCGCCCGGTGTGCACGAGCCGCGCCCGCACCTCGATGAGGCTGCCCGGCGCGATGGGGCGGCGATGGCGCACGTTGCCGACGTACGCGGTGACGCAGTACGCCCCCGACCAGCCGACGGCGCACGCATAGCCGGCCTTGTCGATCCACTCCATGACGCTGCCCGCCGCGATCGACCGGCCCCCCGCGGCGGTGTCGGCGGGCGTCGTCATGAACCGCATCGTGATGCGGTCGTCGCGCGCCGGGGCTCGCACCGCGGTCGGAGTCGGGGGCGTGGTCGTGGTCGTCACGGCGCCAGCCTAGAACCGGGTGCGCGGGGCCGACAGGGCCAGGCGCCGGGCGCGGGTGTCACGCTTGTCCGGGAGGAAGGAATCCCCGATCTTGCGGAAGCTGCTCAGGACGAGCTGCCGATTCCGACCGGCTCAGCGCTCACACCCACCGCTCAGCCTGAGCAATCTCCGTCCGGCGCGGCAGCGGTGGCTTCCGAGTCCACACGGCCGCAGTGCCAAGCTGGGCGCATGGCCAACTCGCCGTCGGGCGACTCGATGACGCAGCGCATCGTGCGCGTGCTCGAGACGTTCGCAGACGACCGCACCGTGCAGACCGCCGCCGAGATCGGCCGGCGCGCGCACCTGCCCTCGTCTACCGCGCACCGGCTCGTGGACGAACTCGTGCGCGAGGGGCTCCTCGAGCGAGACGACGAGCGGAGCGTCCGCCTCGGAATGCGCCTGTGGGAGCTGGCCCTCCGCGGTTCGCGAGCCCTGCGCCTGCGGCAGGCGGCGCTCCCGTTCATGGAGCGCATCCAGGCGCGCGTGCGCGAGCACACCCAGCTCGCGGTGCTCGAGCAGGAGACCGCGCTCTTTCTCGAGCGGCTCTCGCACCCGGATGCCGGCGCCAATATCACCCGTATCGCGGGGCGGCTCCCCCTGCACGCGTCGTCATCGGGACTGGTGCTGCTCGCGTACGCCCAGCCCGAGCTCCAGGAACGGGTGCTCTCAACACCTCTCGCTGCTCTCTCTGAGGAGACTGTGACGGATGCCGCGACCCTCCGCCGCACGCTCGCCGGGATCCGCCGGTCCGGCTTCGTGGTCTCACCGGGCTCGGTCGAGGCCGTCTCCACCGGCGTCGCCGTACCGGTGCGCGATGAGACAGGCGGGGTGGTGGCGGCCCTCTCGGTCATCCTCCCTCGCGAGGCGGCACCGGAGCTGGCGATCACCGAGCTGCTGGGCGCCGCGCGCGGCATCCGCACCGCCCTCACCGGCACTCCCGGGCGCTGACTCTTCCTGCGACAACCGCGTCCCATTGATTGGGAACACCCGGGATACCCGCTCCTCGGCGCATCCACACTGGACTCGAGCACCCGCTCCACCGTCGAAGGAGACGCCATGACCTCCACCGTCCGCACCCGTGTCGCCATCATCGGCGCGGGACCCGCCGGCCTCCTGCTCTCGCACCTGCTCGGCATCGCCGGCATCGAGTCGGTCGTCATCGACCAGCGGTCCCGCGAAGAGATCGAGACGACGATCCGCGCCGGCATCCTCGAAGAGGGCACCGTCGACGTGCTCTCGTCGTCCGGTGCCTCCGATCGCGTGCTGAGTGCGGGCAACCGGCATGAGGGCATCGAGCTGCGGTTCTCGGGCGAAGGTCATCGCATCGACTTCGCGGCTCTCGTCGGCCGCGGCGTCTACCTCTATCCGCAGCACGAGGCGCTGAAAGACCTCATCAAGGCGCGGCTGGCGGCGGGGCAGGACCTCCGCTTCGGCGTCACCGCACAGCGCGTCGAGGGAGTCGAGACCGAGCGTCCGACCGTCCTCGCGATCGACGCCGACGGGCAGCCCCTTATCATCGAGGCCGAGTTCGTCGTGGGCGCCGACGGCTCGCGCAGCGTTGCCCGCGCGGCGGTCTCCGGATCGCGCAACGGCTACTTCCGCGAGTACCCGTTCGCGTGGTTCGGCGTGCTCTGCGAGGCGCCGCCGAGCGCCGACGAGCTCATCTACAGCAACTCCCCCGACGGCTTCGCGCTCATCAGCCAGCGCAGCGCCACCGTGCAGCGCATGTACTTCCAGTGCGACCCTGCCGTCGACCCGACCTCGTTCAGCGAGGCGCAGCTGTGGGACGAGCTGCAGAAGCGCGTGCCCGGCACGACGCTGAAAGAGGGCCCGATCTTCCAGCGCGACGTGCTGCGCTTCCGGAGCTTCGTCGCGCACGAGCTGCTCAAAGGTCGGGTCGCGTTGATCGGGGATGCCGCGCACACGGTGCCCCCGACCGGCGCGAAGGGCATGAATCTGGCTGTCGCCGACGTGGTCATCCTCGAGAAGGCGCTCCGCGCTCTGCTGCTCGAGAACGACGAGCGCCCGCTCGAGGCGTTCCCCGAGAAGGCGCTGCACCGCATCTGGAAGGCCCAGCACTTCTCCTGGTGGATGACGAGCATGCTGCACGTGGCCCCGGATGCCTCGGACTTCGACCGGCTCCGTCAGCTCGGCGAACTGCGCTCGGTCGTCGAGTCCGAGGCGGGTCGCCGCTACCTCGCCGAGGCGTACACGGGCTGGCCGCTGGAAGGCCTCGCCTGAGCGGCTCCGGTCACCGGATACCGGCCCTGCCGGGGCGCCCTCCTAGACTTTCGACGTGACACTGCACACCGAGACGCACCGCGATCACGCCTGCCTCATCGTCCACGGGCCGGATCAGCCCGGCCTCGTCGCGGCGGTCACCGCCCTCGTGACCCGCAACCAGGGCAACATCGTTTCGCTCGATCAGTATTCGGACGACCCCGCCGGCGGCAGCTTCTTCCAGCGGGTCGTCTTCCACCGCAGCAACCTGACCGCCGCGCTCCCCGAGATCGAGGCCGACCTCGCCGAGACCCTGGCGCCCTACAAGATGGAGTGGCGGGTCACCGACCAGTCGATCCCCAAACGGATGGCGATCCTCGCGTCGACGTCCGACCACTGCCTCCTCGACCTGCTGTGGCGTCACCGCCGGGGTGACCTCCCCGTGACGATCCCGATGGTGGTGTCCAACCACACGAACACCGCGGAGGATGTCCGCTCCTTCGGCGTGCCGTTCTTCCACGTGCCCTCCCAGGGCGTCGACAAGTCGGCAGCCGAGGCCAAGATCGTCGAGCTGCTCAAGGGCAACGTCGACTTCGTGGTGCTCGCTCGGTACATGCAGATCCTGTCGGGCGATTTCCTCGCCGCGATCGGCGTGCCCGTGATCAACATCCACCACTCGTTCCTGCCCGCATTCGTCGGCGCCGCCCCCTATCGCAAGGCGAAGGATCGCGGAGTGAAGCTCATCGGAGCGACCTCGCACTACGTCACCGAAGACCTCGACGAGGGCCCGATCATCGAGCAGGATGTCGTCCGGGTCACCCACGCCGACTCGGCCGCCGACCTCCAGCGCCACGGCGCCGACGTCGAGCGCGCCGTGCTGTCCCGCGCGGTGCTGTGGCACGCGCAGGACCGCGTCATCCGCCACGGCAGTCACACGATCGTCTTCTGACGACCGGCTGGGGGGCCATGGATCGCGCCCCGGCACGGGCGTACCCTGAGGCATGGCCAGCCCTCGCCGGCGCCGGTTTGCGAAGGGGACGATCGTCCTCATCGCCTGTTGTGTCGCGCTTCTCCTCTGCGTTCCCATCGCCTGGTTCCTCCTTCCTCTGACGAAGCCCCAGACGGTCGAGAACGCGCGCGACGAGGTGATTGCAGCCGTCGAGGCCGTCTTTCAGACGCTGCCCGCCGAGCTCGTCGTCTCCGACGCTCAGACGGCGGACGAGGTGGTGTGCCCGACGGATGACAGCGCCGCCGCCGTGCAGCTGCGTCGCGTCATCGTCCTCGCCGACACGTTCGACCTGCCGGGCTGGCCGACTCTGCTCCGGGAGCGATTCAGTCCGCAAGACGGCTGGCACGTCAGGGTGCACGGACAGGCGAATGGGTCGATCATCACGCTCCGAAGGTCAGACCTGTCGCTTGTCACGGTGCGGACAGGAGCGACGGATGCCGGGCACGAGCTCACGATGACATCGTGGTCGTCGTGCACGGGCGCCACCCGATGAGGCTCCGCTCGAGCGCCGAGAGCGTGATCCCACCCGCGGCATCGGCAGCCCGGCAGCCCCCGCACCTCCACCGGGGCCTAGCTCCTCAGAACACGTACTCCATCAGCTCGACCCCGAGCGTGCGGAAGGCATCGTGCACCCGCAGCCGATGCGAGATCGAGAGGTCGTCGAAGCACACGATCAGCGCGTACGAGACGCCCGCGCGCGGACCCGCGATCACCCCCGCTTCGACACGGATGCCGGCATCCCGGCCGGTCTTGTTGATGAAGAGCAGTCCGTGCTCGTCGTTCTCGTGCGCGAACGGATCGAGGCCTGTGGCCGCCGCCACGAGCGAGAGGTCGTGATTGAAGCTCAGCCATTCGGCGACCTGAGCGCTGACACCCGGAGAGACCGCCTGCGCGTTGACAAGGGCGGCGAAGACCTCGGCGAGCTCCCGAGCGGAGCCCAGCGCGAAGTGCGGCGCGTCATCGGGGCCGCGCTGATCGCGGAAGCTGTCGAGCAGGGCCGCGCGCGACATCCCGAGCTGTTCGATGCGTGCTCGCACCGCCTCGAGGCCGACGCGGGCGATGAGCGTGTTCGCGGCGATCGCGTCGCCCGTGGCCGCCGTGAGCACCGCGAGGTCGCAGAGCGGGAGGGCGGGTGCCTTGAGGTGCCGCCACACGCCGCCGACCGACACGGGCTCGACCGATGTGCGCTCGATGATCTCGTACGGGTCGAGCGTCTCGTCCTCGAACCGCGCGGCGACCTCGATGAGCAGGGGCACGACGCCGAGCCCCGCGACCGGGAGCGTGACGAAGTCGTCGCCCGAGAGCACTGTGGTGCCGCGATCGAGGTCGTTGACCCGCACCGAGATCCGGGCGCCGTAGCCGGCGAGTTCATCGAGCGACTTGAGCGTCGACGTGAACGACCGGCGGCCGACGGCGGCCCGCCGGGGGAGCCGTCGCCCGCCGCGTCTCGATGTGCGGAGCGGCTCTGCAGCGTAATCAGAAGGTTCCTGGAGAGGGGAGCCCGCCGTATCGGTCGGCTCAGGAGGCGTGCCCACGAGGGCTGTTCCTTTCGGGGGGCTCGGGTGCGATGAAAGGCTGCGCCGGGAGGCGCGGAGAACGCGACGATCCTCGTCTTGCGTTCCTGCTGCGGGAACCGCTCGTCCTGGCACGTCGCCGGGCCGGGTACCCGGGCGACGTACTCAGTGTGTCACCAGATGGTGACGCGTTGGTCTTCAGGAAGCCAGAGCGCGTCGGACTCCCTCACACCGAACGCCTCGTAGAACGCGTCGATGTTGCGCACGATCTGATTGCACCGGAACTCGTTGGGCGAATGCGGGTCGATCGTCAGCAGGCGGATGGTCTCGGCATCCCGCCCCTTCTGCTGCCAGATCTGCGACCAGCTCAGCAGGAGGCGCTGAACCCCCGTGAAACCATCGATGACCGGAGACTCGTCGCCCGAGAGCGACAGCTCGTACGCCTTGAGCGCGATGCCGAGTCCTCCGAGGTCGCCGATGTTCTCGCCGATCGTGAGGGCGCCGTTCACCCTGTACTCGTCAGCCAGGCCCTGCGGCGTAAGCCCGTTGTACTGCTCGATGAGCACCGATGTGCGCTCCTCGAAAGCAGTGCGATCGGCATCGGTCCACCAGTCGCGCAGCGATCCGTCGCCGTCGAAGCGGCTCCCCTGGTCGTCGAACCCGTGGCCGATCTCGTGGCCGATGACCGCGCCGATCCCGCCGTAGTTCGCCGCGGCATCGCGGTCGGCCTCGAAGAAGGGGTACTGCAGGATCGCCGCGGGGAACACGATCTCGTTCATGAGCGGGTTGTAGTACGCGTTCACCGTCTGGGGCGTCATGTACCACTCGTCGCGGTCGATCGGCTGGCCGATCTTGTCGAGCTGGCGCTCGTGCTCGAGCACGTGCGATCGGGCGACGTTGCCGACGAGGTCGGTGGCGTCGATCTCGAGGCCCGAGTAGTCCTTCCACTTGATCGGGTAGCCGATCTTCGGGGTGAAGGCGTCGAGCTTCGCGAGGGCCCGCTCGCGGGTCTCGGGGCTCATCCACTCCAGCTCGGCGATCGACTGCCGGTACGCCTCGATGAGGTTGGCGACGAGCTCGTCCATCGCCTCTTTCGCCGCCGGCGGGTAGTGACGCTCGACGTAGACCTTGCCGATCGCCTCGCCCATTGCGGCCTCGGCGAGGCCGACGGCGCGCTTCCAGCGCTCGCGGATGACGGGCACGCCGGTCAGCTGCGTGCCGTAGAACGCGAAGTTCTCGGCGACGAACGCCTCGGTCAGGAACGGAGCGGCCGAGTGCACGATCTGGAACCGCAGCCACGCCTTCCAGTCTTCGAGCCGCTCCTCGACCAGGAGCGTCCCGAGGCCCGCGAGGAAGCTCGGCTGATACACCACGACCTCGGAGAAGGCGTCGGCGTGGTGGGGCGCGGCACCGTCGAGCCACGGCTGCAGGTCGACGCCGACGAGCTCGCGCACCTCGCTCCACGACTTCAGGTTGTAGGTCGCGACCGCATCGCGGCTGCGGACGTTGTCCCAGTGATGCGAGGCGAGCTCGGTCTCGAGTGCGGTGATGCGATCAGCGGATGCCGCCGCCCCGGCGACACCGGCAAGCTCCAGCATCCGCTCGATGTGCGATCGGAAGACGATGCGCGTCTCGCCGAAGTTCTCGAGCCGGTAGTACGACTCGTCGGGCAGCGACAGCCCACCCTGCACCAGGAACGGCAGGTATCTGGTCGGGCCGCCGGGGTCGGGCTCGACGTAGAGCGTGAACATGCCGCCCAGCCCGTCGCGCTCGAACTCCCCGGCCGTCCGCAGCAGTTCGGGGACCGACGAGATCGCGTCGATTCGGGCGAGGCGGTCGGTGAGCGGCCCGGCGCCGAGCGCGTTGATCCGGTCGGTGTCCATGAAGCTCGTGTAGAGGTCGCCGATCTTGCGCGACTCGGTGCCGGGCTCGGCGCCCTGCGACTCTTCGACGATCGCGCGGACGTCCTTCTCGGCCTGCTCGGCGATGAGGTGGAAGGAGCCCCACCGCGCCTTGTCTTCGGGGATCTCGGTCCGCTCCAGCCACGCGCCGTTGACGTGGCGGAAGAGGTCGTCCTGCGGTCGGATCTCGGGGCTCAGTTCATCGAGCCGGAGACCGGATCGGGAAGTCTCGGTCATGCGTCCAGGATATGCGCTCACCCCGACAGTGCAGGGCCGCTCCAGGCCCTCAGCCGGCTCCTGGAGATCACCGTATTCGGACGATTCCACCGGATTCAGACCGGTTGCGGCATGGCGGTCCGAATCCGGTGCATCGGCCCGACGTTCGAGGAGCGCCGGGTGCGGCGCTCCACGATGACGAGAAGGGAGCGGATGCCGCGCCCGCGCTCGCCCGTAGGCTCGTGGAATGGCCGTCGACACGCTGAACCGCGACATCCTGCGGCTCGCCGTCCCGGCCCTGGGCGCGCTCATCGCCGAGCCGCTGTTCCTCATCGTCGACGCCGCGCTCGTCGGGCACCTGGGCATCGAGCCGCTCGCCGGACTCGGGATCGCCTCGGCCGTGCTCCAGACGATCGTGGGGCTCATGGTCTTCCTCGCCTACTCCACGACGCCGGCCGTCGCGCGGCGGTTCGGAGCGGGCGACCCGTCCAAGGCCGTGTCGGCGGGTATCGACGGGATGTGGCTGGCGCTGGGGCTCGGGGCGATCCTTGCGCTCGTCGGATTCCTCGCGACGCCCTTCCTCGTCGGACTGTTCGGGGCGACGCCCGAGGTCGCGGCCCAGGCCGAGATCTACCTCGGCATCTCGATGTGGGGCCTGCCGGCGATGCTCGTCGTCTTCGCGGCCACGGGGCTCCTGCGCGGCATGCAGGACACCGTGACGCCGCTGTGGATCGCGGGCGTCGGCTTCGGGGTGAACGCGCTGCTCAACTGGGCGTTCATCTACGGCCTCGGCTGGGGCATCGCCGGGTCCGCCGCCGGCACCGTCGTCGCGCAGTGGGGAATGGTGGCCGCATATGTCGCCGTCATCGGGCGGCTCGCGCGCCGGCATGAGGCATCCGTCCGCCCTCAAAGCGAGGGGGTTCGCGGATCGGCGCGCTCGGGAGGCTGGCTGTTCCTCCGCACGGTCTCGCTGCGCATTGCGCTGCTCGCCACCGTCGCCGTCGCAACAACGCTGGGCACCGAAGAGCTCGCCGGCTGGCAGGTCGCGTTCACCATCTTCTCCACGGCGGCGTTCGCGCTCGACGCGCTCGCGATCGCCGCGCAGGCCCTCATCGGCAAGGGACTGGGCGCTGAAGACCAGCCGCTGGTGCACCGCGTGCTCGGCCGCACCGTCGCGTGGGGCGCGTGGTTCGGGATCATCGTTGGCGCTGTCATCGGGGCGCTGTCGGGGGTCATCGGACTCGTTTTCACCGGCGATCCCGACATCGCGGCGCTCGTGCAGCCGGCGCTGCTCGTGCTCGCCATCACCCAGCCCCTCTGCGGAGTCGTGTTCGTGCTCGACGGCGTGCTCATCGGCGCCGGCGACTCGAAGTACCTGGCAATCGCGGGCGTCCTCAACCTGGTGCCGTTCGTGCCGGCGCTGATCCTCATCGGAGCCCTGCAGCCGGCCGGCGCGGCAGGTCTCGCCTGGCTGGCCGTCGCCTTCTTCGGCGTCTACATGCTCGCGCGGCTCGCCACCCTGGGCCTCCGCGTGCGCGGCGCGGACTGGATGACCGCGGGCGCGTAGCGCTTCCCCCTCTCGCCCGCCCGTCCCGATCCCGCGTCGAGCCGCTACGTCCCGCACGAGCCGATATGCGGCGCCGCGCGCAAGGCGTGTCGGTTCGAGCGAGATGTATCGGTTTGCAGATGGGTCGGAGCTACGCCCAGCGGCGGCACCACTCGTACATGACGACGGCGCCCGCCGCGCTGGCGTTGATCGAGCGGGTCGACCCGTACTGGGTGATCTCGATGACCCCGGATGCCGCGCCCAGCGCCTCGGGTGAGAGTCCAGGTCCTTCCTGCCCGAACAGCAGGACGCAGCGCTCCGGGATCTCCGCCTGGTCGACGGGCACAGAGCCCGCCACATTGTCGATCGCGAGGATGGGGAGGGATGCCGCAGCCGCCCACTCTGCGAACGCCGCGACGCTCTCATGGTGACGCACGTGCTGATAGCGGTCGGTCACCATCGCGCCGCGGCGGTTCCAGCGGCGACGGCCGATGATGTGCACCTCGGCAGCCAGGAAGGCGTTGGCGCTGCGCACGATCGAGCCGATGTTCATGTCGTGCTGCCAGTTCTCGATCGCCACGTGGAAGCCGTGGCGGCGGCCGTCGAGCTCGGCGACGATGGCCTCCATCGCCCAGTAGCGGAACTCGTCCACGACGTTCCGCCTGTCGCCGTGGGCGAGCAGCTCCCGGTCGTAGCGCGGGTCGTCGGGCCACTCCGCCGAGCCGCCGGGCCATGGGCCGACCCCGTGCGAGAGGGTCGGCTCTGCAGGTTCGTGCTCGTGGGTCACCGGCCCAGAGTACGTTCCCCGGAACCTCCGCCCGCATCGGGCAACCCTCAGACGCCGAATGGGGTGGCGCACCCACCCTTCCCTCTGGTGCGGTCCCGAGGTAGCTTTTCGGTATGCCGAAATCTGCGACGGAGCGGGGAGTCCCGACCGCGCGCGCCGCACTGCCCGCGCGGCGGGCGACTCTGCCGCGCGTCGCGTGGCTGATCGGACCCGCCCTCGTCGCGGGCGTGGCCTACCTCGACCCGGGCAACGTCGCCAGCAACATGACGGCCGGCGCGATGTACGGCTACCTGCTCGTGTGGGTCGTGGTCCTCGGCAACGTGATGGCGTGGCTCATCCAGTACCTGTCGGCGAAGCTCGGGATCGTGACGGGGCGGAGCCTGCCCGAGACGCTGGGTGGCCGCATCCGCAACAAGTGGGCGCGGCGTGCGTACTGGCTGCAGGCGGAGCTCGTCGCAATGGCGACCGATATCGCCGAGGTGATCGGCGGCGCCGTCGCCCTCAACCTGCTCTTCGATCTTCCGCTGCTGGTGGGCGGCGTCATCACCGGCAGCGTGTCGATCGTGCTGCTGCTCGTCCAGTCCAAGCGCGGTCCCCGCACGTTCGAGTTCGTCGTCATCGGCCTGCTCGCGATCATCGCGATCGGCTTCACGTACGGCGTCATCATCGCGCCGCCCGATGCCGCCGGGGTGGTCGCAGGCCTCGTCCCCCGGTTCGAGGACAGCGGTTCGGTGCTGCTGGCGGCATCCATCCTCGGCGCGACCATCATGCCCCACGCGATCTACGCGCACAGCGCCCTCGCCCGAGACCGCTTCGCGCCCGCCGGAGAAGGTCTGGGACCCCGTCGCCACGGGATGACGGATGCCGCAGCCCGGACGGGTCTCGAAGAGCTCCGAGGCATCTCGACGAGCCGTCTGCTGCGGGCCACGAAGTGGGACGTGTCGATCGCCATGGCCATCGCCGGCACCGTCAATCTGTGCATCCTGCTCCTCGCGGCCGCCAACCTCGCCGGGGTTCCTGGCACCAACTCCCTCGAGGGCGCCTATGAGGCCCTCTATGCGGGGCTGGGACCGGCCGTCGCCACCCTCTTCGCCGTGGGCCTGCTCGCCAGCGGGCTGGCTTCCACGTCGGTCGGCGCCTACGCGGGCGCTGAGATCATGCACGGCCTGCTGCACATCCGCGTGCCGCTCCTGGCCCGCCGGCTGGTGACGCTCATCCCGGCGCTCATCATCCTCGCGATCGGCTTGGACCCCACGCTCGCGCTGGTCCTCAGCCAGGTCGTCCTCTCGTTCGGCATCCCCTTCGCGCTGATCCCGCTCGTGGCCCTCACCGCCAAGCGAGAGCTGCTCGGCGAGTTCCGCAGCCGCGCGCTGACGACGGCCGCCGGAGTGGCGGCATCCGTCTTCCTGATCGCGCTGAACGCGACGCTGCTGTGGCTCATCTTCACCGGCGCCTGAGACCGGCTGCCCCATCCCGCCCGAGTAGCCTGTGACCGTGCCGTCCCCCGCCATCGACGATTACCTGAAGACGATCTACCACCACACTGAGTGGCAGGACGATCGCATCACCCCGTCGCAGCTGGCCGCCGAGCTCGGGCTCGCCCCCTCGAGTGTGACCGAGATGGTGCAGAAGCTCGCGGCCCAGGGCCTCGTGACGCACCGCCCGTACGGCCCGGTGGCGCTCACCGACGAGGGCGCGCACCGTGCGGCGGCGATCATCCGGCGGCACCGCCTGATCGAGACCTGGCTTGTGCGCGAGTTCGGCTACGGCTGGGACGAAGTGCACGATGAGGCCGAGATCCTCGAGCACGCCATCAGCGACCGGCTGCTCGAGCGCATCGACGAGCGATTGGGCAGGCCGACGCACGATCCCCACGGCGATGCGATTCCGGATGCCGCCGGGCGCGTGCAGCGCGAGCCGTTCGTGCTGCTCGCCACCGCCCATGCCGGGCACTCCGGACGGGTGCTGCGCGTGAGTGACCGCGACGCGTCGATCCTGCGCACCCTGGTGGAGGTGGGTGTCGAGGTGGGCCGCACGGTCGTGGTGACGGATGCCGGCACCGTCGCCGTGGATGGAGCGTCGCCGTTCGCACTGCCGCAGGGCGTGGCGGACGCGGTGTGGCTCAGCGCCTGATTCCGGCCGACGCGGTGTGGCTCAGCGCCTGACCTCGCCGACGGGAGTCGCGTGCGCAACTGCGGGGAATCTGCCCCACGCGCCGCGAGCCGCACGGCGTGTCGCGCACCATCCCCGCTGTTGTGCACACGCCGGGGTCATGCAGACGCAGCCTCAGCGCCTGACCCGCGCAGACGCGGTGTGGCTCAGCGCCTGACCCGCGCACCTGTACGCAACCGCGGGGAATCTGCCCGACGCGCGGCGAGCCGCACGGCGTGTCCCCCATAATCCCCGCCGTTGTGCACACTCCGCGGGCACGCGGACGCCTGGGGCACGTACACGAGGCGGGCACGCAGACGCACCCTCAGCGTCTGCGGATCTTCGCCGCCTTCTCGAACGGCCATGGCATCCGCGTCGTCTGCTCGCACACCATCCAGATGCGCTCGGCGATCTCGGCGCTGCGCACGACGCGAGAGGGCTTCACGACGCGCGGCGCGCCGCGCGTGCCGAAGCGCGGCCCGACGAACGAGCCGCCCTCGACCACCGGATCGACGAGCGCGCGCACGAGCGGCCAGGCGCCATGCTCTTTCGACTGGGTGAACGCCGCCTGGAGGTTGTCGACGAACCGGGTCGTGCGGGACGGCTCGTTGACCCCGCGGATCCCCGTCGTCCGTCCGCTGGTGGAGTAGCCCGGATGCGCGACGACGCTCGAGACCGGAACCCCCGCCGCCCGCAGCCGCCGGTCGGCCTCGAACCCCAGCACGCTCGTCGCGATCTTGGACTGCACGTACGCCCGCCACGGGGTGTACCCGTCGACGAGCTGCGGGTCGATGGGGTCGTACGGGCTGATCGTCGTCGACATGCTTCCGAGCCAGACGAGGCGACCGGATGCCGCCGCCAGCGTCGACAGCAGTTCTCCGGCGAGCGCGTAATGGCCGAGCGCGTTCGTCGCGAACACGAGCTCGTTGCCGTCCTGGGTGCGCTCGCGCTCCTTGGGCGGATGCACGATCCCGGCATTGAGCAGCACCCCGTCGAGGGGTCCGCGCATGCGCGCGGTCGCCGCGGCCGCTCGCACCGAGCCGAGGTTGCTCGTGTCGAGGAGGAGCGTCTCGACCGAGGCATCCGGGTTCCGAGTCATGAGCGCGGCGCGTGCGGCCCCGAGCCGATTGGGATTGCGCCCGGTCATGATGACGTGCGCCCCGGCGCCGGACAGCTGCTCGACCGAGAAGAAGCCCAGGCCCGCGTTCGATCCCGTCACGAGGTACGCGCGCCCGTGCAGGTCGGGAAGTCGCTCGGGGTCCCAGTGTGCGCTCGCCACCCTCCGACATTACGTCTCCACAGGCCCGGATAGGCTGGCCCCATGCGGACGCGCGCCGACATCGAGTGCTGGCTGACCGACATGGACGGCGTGCTCGTCCATGAGAATCGTCCGATCCCGGGAGCGGCAGAGCTGCTCGCCCAGTGGCGAGACACCGGCACCCCGTTCCTCGTGCTGACGAACAACCCGATCTTCACGCCCCGCGACCTCAGCGCCCGGCTGCAGCTGTCGGGCCTGGACGTGCCCGAGGAGCGCATCTGGACGTCCGCACTCGCGACAGCGGACTTCCTCCGGTCGCAGCTGCCCGGTGGCACGGCGTTCGTGATCGGCGAGGCCGGCCTCACGACGGCGATGCACGAGGCCGGCTACATCATGACCGAGACGCAGCCCGACTACGTCGTGGTCGGCGAGACCCGGCAGTACTCGTTCGAGGCGATCACCAAGGCGATCCGCTTCATCAACGCGGGGGCGCGGTTCATCATCACCAACCCCGACTCGACGGGCCCCACTCCCCACGGAGTCGTTCCCGCGACGGGGTCCTTCGCCGCGCTGATCTCGAAGGCGACCGGCAAAGAGCCCTACGTCGTCGGCAAGCCCAACCCGATGATGTTCCGCTCGGCGATGAACCGCATCGGCGCCCACTCCGAGAACACCGGCATGATCGGCGACCGCATGGACACCGACGTGGTCGCCGGCATCGAAGCGGGCCTGCACACCATCCTCGTCCTCACCGGCATCAGCGACCCGGCCGAGATCGAGCGCTACCCGTTCCGCCCCGACGAGATCCTCGACTCCGTCGCCGACCTCGTCTCGGACGAGCCGATCGAGTCCGAAGATCCCGACGGGCTCTGAGCCGCGGCATCCGTCCGCCCGGCATCCGTCCCCCCGGAATCCGTCGGCCCCGGTCTGCCCCGCGTGATCTGCCCCCGTCCACACCACAATGTCCCGATTCCGACCGGCATCCGTCCGCCCGGCATCCATCGGCCCGGGTCTGCCCCGGGTGATCTGCCCCCGTCCACACCACAATGTCCCGATTCCGACCGGCATCCGTCCGCCGGGCACCCATCCCGCCGGCATCCATCCCCCCGGCATTCTTCGGCCCGGCATCCTTCCGCCCGGCATCCGTCCTGCCGGGTCTGCCCCGCGTGATCTGCCCCCGTCCACACCACAATGTCCCGATTCCGACCGGATGGGGGTGCCCCAGGCGGTCGAAGTGGGACATGCACGGTGGCACGAAGACCGACTGACGGGCCACGTCGGGAGATCGCCCGCAACCCGAGCCGATCCGGTGTCTGGAAGGCGCGGTATCGTCGCGGGATGGGTGCTCTCGATGACGGTGAGAAGGTCTTCGCACCGGATGCCGCCACCTGGCGCGCCTGGCTCGAGACGCACCACTCGCGCTCGAAGGGCGCCTGGCTCGTGCGCCCCCGGCCGGGCTCGGGTCTGGAGCTCGTCGACTACGAGGACGCGATCCGTCACGCGCTCTGCTTCGGCTGGATCGACGGCCCGGTCCGGACCTTCGACGAGACGACGGGCGGACTATGGTTCTCGCCGCGCCGGGCATCGAGCGGGTGGGCCGCCACCAACAAGGCGCGGCTGATCGAGCTGGAGGCAGCCGGGCTCATGGCGCCCGCCGGCATCCGGGCCGTCGCGGCGGCGAAGGCGAACGGCTCGTGGACGATCCTCGACAACGCCGAGGCCGGCATCGAGCCCGACGACCTCGCGGCCGCGCTGAACCAGGATGCCGCCGCTCGCGCGAACTGGGACGCGTTTCCGCCGTCGTCGCGCAAGCTGGGCATCTCCGTGGTCGACGCCGCGCGGCGCGCTGAGACGCGGGCGGCACGCATCGCGAAGATCGTCGGCGATGCCGCTGGCGGGAAGCGCCCCTGATGCCGGCCGAGCAGGCGCTCCTCTACGGGGTCAGCATCGTCATCCTGACGGGCACCCTCATCGTCTGGGTGGCCGCGTACATCCGCATGAACCGCCGCGACAAGGACGAGTGACGCCGGCCCCTACGATCGGGATATGTCGTTAGCCGTCATCCTCCTCGCGCTCGGCTGCCTCGTCGCGGCCACCATCCTCTGGCAGCGCAACAAGAAGTTCGGGGTCGACGGCGCCGGCACGGGAGGCACCCGCATCGCGATCATCGTGCTCATCCTCGCCGGCGTCCTGCTCGCTCTCGCGTCGCAGACGTTCTTCCGCGGCTGACCCGCAAGCTCCCTCGCTGCCGCGCCGGCTGCGGGGTTCGGGAGGAGTTGTGGCGCGCCGGCTGAGGGGTTCGGGAGGAGTTGTGGCGGATCGGAGGGGCGGGCCTCGGCATCCATCCTCCGAACGGGGACAATCCCTCCGAAAGCCCCGGGGGCCGCGGTAGCCCCCGGCCCCCACGCCGCCCCCGGACTGCCGGCTCCGGAGGAGTCGTGGCGGATCGGAGGGGCGGGCCTCGGCATCCGTCCTCCGAACGGGGACAATCCCTCCCCGAGCCCCCGGAGCCCCCGGGAGCCCCCGAGCCCCCTCGCTGCCGCGGGACCGCCGGGTTCGGGAGGAGTCGTGGCGGATCGGAGGCCCCGGCCGCGGCATCCGTCCTCCGAACGGGGACAATCCCTCCCCGAGCCCCCGGAGCCCCCGGGAGCCCCCGAGTCCCCTCGCTGCCGCGGGACCGCCGGGTTCGGGAGGAGTCGTGGCGGATCGGAGGCCCCGGCCGCGGCATCCGTCCTCCAAACGTAGACAATCCCTCCGAAAGCCCCCGGGAGCCAGCGGCCCCCTCGCCGTCCCCAAGCCCCAGGAGCCCCCGGGAGCCCCCGAGCCCCCTCGCTGCCGCGGGACCGCCGGGTTCGGGAGGAGTCGGGGCGGATCGGAGGGGCGGGACGCGGCATCCGTCCTCCGAACGGGGACAATCCCTCCGCAAGCCGCCGCGCCCCCGCGCTACGCCAGGACCGCCGTGCCTCCCCGCTGCCAACGGATTGCCGCGCTCCGGAGGAGTTGTGGCCGATCGGAGGGGCCGGACGCGGCATCCGTCCTCCGAACGGGGACAATCCCTCCGCAAGCCGCCGCGCCCCCGCGCTACGCCAGGACCGCCGTGCCTCCCCGCTGCCAACGGACTGCCGGGTTCGGGAGGAGTTGTGGTGGATCGGAGGGGCCGGACGCGGCATCCGTCCTCCGAACGGGGACAATCCCTCCGAAAGCCCCCGACTACCCCTCCGGGAAGCGCCGCGCCTACTGCGGAGCGAGGCCCAGGTCGTCGAGATCGATGGCGGCGAGCCACTGCAGACCGGCCGCCTCGACGGCCGCCTGCGCGCCCGTCTTGCGATCGACGATCACGGCGACCGCCACGGGCTCGGCGCCTTCCCTGCGCAGGGCCTCGACGGCCTTGAGCGCGGACTGGCCCGTGGTCGAGGTGTCTTCGACGACGACGACACGCCTGCCTGCGACATCCGCCCCCTCGATCTGGCGTCCCCGACCGTGGTCCTTGGGCTCCTTGCGCACCACGAAGGCGTCGAGGGGGTGATCGGTGCGCGCGGACTCGTGCATGACGGCGTTGGCGATCGGGTCGGCGCCGAGGGTCAGACCGCCGACGGCGACGACCCCGTCGACCTCGGCGATGAGATCCAGCACGATGCGGCCGATCGCCGGAGCGGCGCGGTGGTCGAGCGTGAGCTTGCGCATGTCGACGTAGTACGACGCCTTCTTGCCGCTGGAGAGCGTGAAGTCTCCGTGGAAGACGGCCTCATCCTTGATGAGGGCGATGAGGCTCTGGCGGTCGGCTTCGAGCTCGGGCGACGAGGCGGCGGTCATGTCCACGAGTCTACGGAGGCACCGGCAGACCACACCGCAGCGGAAAGTTCTGCCGAACTTTCTCACCCGTCCGACGCGAAAGTCCCCTCAGCCTTCGCGGCATCCGAGAGAATGCCAATCGGCACGCCACGCGCGGTTCGGGTGCGTGCGGCAGCCTCGAGCACAGGAGTACCGAATGACGCGCATCGGCGTAGTAGCCGAGCAGGCCGGCGAGACGAGGGTCTCCGCGACCCCCGTGACGACCGAGAAGCTCCTCGGACTCGGATACGAGGTGGTCGTGGAGCGCGGCGCGGGAGCCGCATCCGCCTTCCCCGACGCGGACTTCGAACGTGCCGGGGCGAGGATCGTCGACCGCGAAGAGGCGTGGCGAGCGGATGTCGTGCTCAAAGTCGATGCGCCGACTCCCGCCGAGGTCGGGCTTCTCGCCGACGGCGCGACGCTGATCGGCCTGCTGAGCCCTTCCCTGCGCCCCGACGTGCGCGACAGCCTGGCGACCCGCGGCATCACGGCACTCGCGCTCGACGCGGTGCCGCGCATCTCGCGTGCCCAGTCGATGGATGTCCTGAGCTCGATGGCGAACATCTCGGGCTACCGCGCGGTCATCGAAGCGGCGCACGAGTTCGGTCGCTTCTTCACCGGTCAGGTGACCGCTGCCGGCAAGGTGCCTCCCGCCAAGGTGCTCGTCGCCGGCGCGGGAGTGGCGGGACTCGCCGCGATCGGCGCCGCGTCGAGCCTCGGTGCGATCGTGCGCGCGACCGACCCGCGTCCCGAGGTGGCCGATCAGGTGCGCTCGATCGGCGGCCAGTATCTTCCGGTCGAGGTCGACGAGCAGATGCAGTCGACCGACGGCTACGCGAAGGCCACCAGCGAGGCGTACGACCGCGCGGCCGCCGCCCTGTACTCCGCGCAGGCCCGCGATGTCGACATCGTCATCACGACGGCGCTCATCCCCGGCCGCCCGGCACCGAGGCTCTTCACGGCCGCGGATGTCGCGGCCATGCGAGCCGGCAGCGTCATCGTCGACATGGCCGCCGGCCAGGGCGGCAACGTCGAGGGGTCCGTGGCGGGCGAGCGGGTCGTGACGGCCAACGGCGTCGTGATCCTCGGCTACACCGACCTCGCCGGGCGCCTCCCGACGCAGGCGTCCCAGCTGTACGGCACGAACCTGCTCAACCTGATCAAGCTCCTGACCCCCGGCAAGGACGGCGAGCTCGTCCTGGACTTCGACGACGTCGTCCAGCGCTCGATCACCGTCGTCCGCGACGGCGAGTCAACCTGGCCACCGCCGCCGGTCGCGGTGTCTGCGGCACCGGTCGCCGCGCCGGCCCCGGCATCCGTCCCGGCGGCGTCGCCGAAGAAGACGGGCATGTCGCCGCGCACCCGCACCGGGCTGATCACGCTCGGAATCGCGGTGCTCTTCGGGCTCGGCGCGATCGCGCCGGCCCCGCTCCCTCAGCACCTCACCGTGCTGATTCTCGCCGTCGTCGTCGGCTTCTACGTCATCGGGCACGTGCACCACGCCCTCCACACGCCGCTCATGAGCGTCACCAACGCGATCTCGGGCATCATCATCGTCGGCGCGATGGTGCAGATCACCGTGCCGGACGTCACCGTGCAGATCCTCGCCGCCATCGCGGTGCTGCTCGCCAGCGTCAACATCTTCGGAGGCTTCTCGGTGACCCGGCGAATGCTCGCGATGTTCTCGAAGGGCGGCGACCGGTGACCCCGGCATCCGTCGCCACCGGCGCCTACCTCGTCGCCGCGCTGCTGTTCATCCTGAGCCTGCAGGGGCTCAGCAAGCACGAGACGGCGCGATCCGGCGTCCGCTACGGCATCGCCGGCATGACGATCGCACTCATCGCGACGGCCTGGGTCACCGCGCAGGCCGCATTCGACACGTCGGCCGACGCAGCGACCACGCAGGCCGCGCTGGTCGGCATCGGACTGCTGGTCGTCGCGATCCTCATCGGCGGCACGATCGGCCTCTGGCGCGCCAGGGTCGTCGAGATGACCGGGATGCCGGAGCTCATCGCGCTCCTGCACTCGTTCGTCGGACTCGCCGCGGTCCTGGTGGGGTGGAACGGCGCGCTCTACGAGACGGGGCTCGAGGGAGCCCTCGCCGACATCCACCACGCCGAAGTCTTCATCGGGGTCTTCATCGGTGCGGTGACCTTCACCGGATCGATCGTGGCGTTCCTCAAGCTGTCGGGGCGCATGTCGTCCAAGCCCCTCATGCTGCCGGGCAAGAACGCGCTCAACATCGGCGCCCTCGTCGCGTTCGTCGCGCTGACGGTCTGGTACGTCATCACTCCCGACCTGTGGCTGCTCGTCGCCGTGACGATCCTCGCGCTGCTGCTCGGCTGGCACCTCGTCGCGTCGATCGGCGGCGGCGACATGCCCGTCGTCGTGTCGATGCTCAACAGCTACTCGGGCTGGGCGGCCGCGGCGGCGGGCTTCCTCCTGAATAACGATCTGCTCATCATCACGGGCGCGCTGGTCGGCTCATCGGGTGCGTACCTGAGCTACATCATGTGCAAGGCGATGAACCGGTCGTTCATCTCGGTGATCGCCGGCGGCTTCGGCATCGAGGCGCCGCGGTCGTCGGACGAGACGGTCGGCGAGCACCGTGAGATCGATCCGCAGGGTGTGGCGGAGCTGCTGGCAGCGGCATCCCGAGTCGTCATCACGCCCGGGTACGGCATGGCCGTGGCCCAGGCGCAGTACCCCGTGGCCGAGCTCGCCGCGCGGCTGCGGGAGCGCGGCGTCGACGTGCAGTTCGGCATCCATCCCGTCGCGGGACGCCTGCCCGGCCACATGAACGTCCTCCTCGCCGAGGCGAAGGTGCCGTACGACATCGTGCTAGAGATGGACGAGGTGAACGACGACTTCGCCGACACGTCGGTGGTGCTCGTCATCGGCGCGAACGACACCGTCAATCCAGCGGCGGCCGAGGATCCGACGAGCCCGATCGCGGGCATGCCGGTGCTTCGGGTGTGGGATGCCGAGAACGTCGTGGTCTTCAAGCGCTCGATGGCGTCGGGCTATGCCGGAGTGCAGAACCCGCTGTTCTTCCGCGAGAACACCGCCATGCTCTTCGGCGACGCGAAGGAGCGGGTGGAAGACATCCTGCGCGAACTGTAGGTGAACGGCACGTGACCATCGACGGCGGGAACCCGCCCCGGCGTCGGCGGCTGGTGAACGGGCGATAGCGTCGAAAGAATGAGCGGACGAGTCCACCTTCCCGGCGGGTCCGGCGGAGTCTGGTACGAGAAGGACCCGGTGTTCGGGCGCATCGTCCACCGGCCCACCGGCCCGTGGACGAGCGCGGTGCACGAACTGCTGCGCCACCTCCGGCAGACGGGGCTCGACGGTGTGCCCGAGGTGGTGGGCATCGACTCGGACGGTGCCGAGATGCTGAGCTTCCTGGCCGGCCGGTCGCTCGCCCCCGACGAGGAAGAGCCCTCGGACGAGCTGCTCGCGAGCGGCGCGGCGTGGCTGCGGCGGTTCCATGACGCCGTGGAGGGATTCCCGCCCGACGGTCCACGCGTCTGGCGCCAGACGACGGCCGACCTCGCACCGGGCCAGGTCATCTGCCACAACGATCCGGGCACCTACAACTGGATCGTCGACGGCGACGCGTTCGTCGGCCTCATCGACTGGGACCAGGCCGGGCCGGGGCATCCCATCGACGATCTGACGTTCCTGTGCTGGACGGGGGTTCCGCTCTTCCGGGAGACCCCGGTGGCGGATGCCGCGCGCCGCGTCGCGCTGGTCGCGCGCGCGTACGGCGGGATCCGGGGCAGCGATCTCCTCGATGCTGTGGCCGATCGGATGACGCGGGCCTCGGATCGCATCGCCGAGGGCATCGACCGGGGAGATCCCGGGATGCTGTCGCTCCAGCGGAACGGGGAACCGGCCAGGACCCTGGGCCGTGTCGAGGTGTTCCTCGAACGGCTGCCGGCGATCCGGGCCGAGCTCCCCGTCTGATCGATCCGCGTCGTCAGACTCCGCCGGCGATCCGAGCTGCGCTCCCTGCCTGACTGATCCGCCTCGTCAGACTCCGCCGGCGATCCCGGCTCAGCTCTCCACCCGAGTGTCGGTCAGACCCTCGCCGGCGATCCCGGCTGATCCGCGAGCGCGTCCTGAGGGCGTGCGGATCGTGGGAACGTGGCGTCGAGGGCCTGGCAGAGGTCTGCCACGAGGTCGGCGGTGTCTTCGATGCCGATGGACAGGCGCAGGTGACCGAGGCGGCGGAAGGGCTCGGGATAGGACGCCACGCGCGGCCCTTCCGTGCCCGTGTGCACGATCAGGGTGTCGTCGTGACCGAGGGAGAAGCCCGAGGTGATCAGCCGCAGCCGGGCGACGAACCGGTTCTGGGTGTCGGCGTCGCCGTCGACGGCGAACGCCATCATGCCCCCGCAGCCGCGCCCGCCGAACTGCCGCGTCGCGAGGAGGTGCTCGGGGTGGCTGGGCAGGCCCGGATACTGCACGAACGCGACCCGGGGGTCGGCCTCGAGCATCTCGGCGACTGCCTGCGCGGAGGCGACGTGCTGGCGCAGCCGCAGGGGAAGCGTCACGGAGCCGCGCTGGATCTGCCACGCGTTGAAGGGCGAGATGACGCCCCCGACGTCCACCATCGCGTCGGCTTTGATCGGCTGGATCAGCGCGTGGGATCCGATGACCGCGCCGCCCATCGCGTCGCCGTGCCCGTTGATGTACTTCGTGAGGGAGTGGACGACGAGATCCGCGCCATCGGCGAGCGGACGGTACAGAGGCGGCGGCGTGAAGGTCGAGTCGACCATGAGCAGTGCGCCCGCCTCATGGGCGATGTCGGCGAGTGCCCGGATGTCGGCGACCTTGGTCGTCGGGTTCGCTATCGCCTCGACGCACACCAGCCGCGTCTCGTCCCGGATGGCCGCTCGCACAGCATCCAGATCCGTGACGTCGACGAACGTCGCCTCGATGCCGTACCGGCGGGGCAGCAGCTCCGTCCACAGCCGCCAGGTGGCTTCGTAGGTGACGTCGCTCACGAGCACATGGTCACCGACGGCGACGTGGGTGAAGAACACGGCGTGCAGCGCCGCCACCCCGCTCGCGAGCGCGACAGCCTCCTCGCCGCCGTCCAGGGCTGCGAGCTTGGCCTCGAGCGCGGCCTGGTTGACGCCGGTGTTCCGCGTGTAGAGCCCGGGGGCGGTGGCCGACCAGCTGATCTCGCTGGGGTCGTCCGGCAGCTGGTACGAGTTGGCCATCACAAGCGGCGTGCGCAGGGCATTCGTGCTGTCCAGCACATTGCCGCCGTGCACGGAGAGGCTGAGCTCGCCGAGAGTCTCGGGGAGCGTGCGATCGGGCCGCGCAGTCATCGATCTTCCCTCTCAGTAATCCCGTGTCTATACTTGCGTGTGACATTAGCACGCAAATGTGCTTTTGATGCACGAAGGAGAAGAAATGGTCGGGCTGCACCTCGATGACATCGACCAGCGGATCCTGGCGGAGCTCTCGGCCGACGCCCGCACTCCTCTAGTGACGCTCGCCGCACGCGTGCATCTGTCCCGGAACGCCGTCAAGCAGCGCATGGAGCGCATGGAGCGCGACGGCGTGATCGACGGCTACACCCTCCGACGGGGCGCCGAGACGGGTCGCCGGGTGACGGCCATCGTCATGGTCTACCGGGCGGACCGCATGCGCGGCGGCGACATCGTCACCGAGCTCACGCGCATCCCGGAGGTGACCCGGTGCGACATCCTCTCGGGAGAATTCGATCTCCTCGTGACGATCGTGGCCGATTCGATGGACCGCGTCGGCGCCATCTGGGAGCAGATCTCCGCTCTTCCGGGGGTCGCCAACACGGTGACCTCGGTCTCGCTCGCCCGCGTCATCGACCGCGGCTGAGGTTCACACCGCCAGCAGCCTCGCCGCCTCATCGCGCGTGAGCGGCGACACCGCCGCGACAGCATCCGCGATCGGCATCCCGGTGTGCAGGGAATGGGAGGCGGCACGTGCCGCTGCCTCGTAGCCGATCGTCGGAAGCAGGGCGGTGACGGATCCGACCGAGATCGCGACGCGGTCGGCGAGAACACGCTCATCGGCGACGATTCCCACCACGCACAGCTCGCGGAGCACCCGCGCCCCGTTCGCCAGCCAGCCGAGCGACTGCAGGAGCGAGTGCGCGATGATCGGCTCGAAGGCGTTGAGCTGCAGCTGGCCGCCCTCCGAGGCGACGGCGATCGTCACGTCCGAGCCCATCACCGCGAAGGCGATCTGGTTCACCACCTCGGGGATCACGGGGTTCACCTTGCCGGGCATGATCGACGAGCCCGCCTGGCGCGCCGGCAGCCGGAGCTCGCCGAAGCCGGCCTGTGGACCGCTGGACAGCAGGCGCAGGTCGTTGCAGATCTTCGACAGCTTGACCGCTGCCCGCCGAACCACGCCCGATGACTGGAGCAGGGCGCCGGTGTCCCATGACGCTTCGAAGAGGTGTCCGGCAGGAAGGATCCCCAGCCCAGACACCGCGGCGAGGTGCACCAGGACGGCCTCTCGATAGCCATCCGGTGCCGTGACCCCCGTGCCGATCGCGGTGCCCCCGAGGCTGCACTCCAGCAGCAGGGGCACGGTCTCCTCGAGCCGCGCGACATCCTCGCGGATCGTCACGGCAAAGGCCATGAGCTCGTCGCCGAGCATCATCGGAACGGCATCCTGCAGCTGCGTGCGGCCGATCTTCGGGATGCCGCGATGCGCGTGGGCCCGTTCGGCGAACGCGTCGGCGAGGAACGCCATCTCTTCGGCGAGTCGTCTCGTCCCCGCGACCACGGCCAGCCGGATCGCGGTCGGGTAGACGTCGTTGGTCGACTGGCTCCGGTTGACGTCGTCGATGGGGTGGACGATGTCGTAGCGACCGGGGGGATGGCCGAGATGCTCGAGCGCGGCGTTCGCGATCACCTCGTTCGCGTTCATGTTCGAGCTCGTGCCGGCTCCCCCCTGCACGACATCGACGCAGAACTGGTCGTGCAGCTCGCCCCGCCGCACCCGCTCGCAGGCCGCGACGATCGCCTCGGCACGATCGGCGGGCAGGAGTCCCAGTTGCGCGTTCGCGCATGCCGCCGCCTGCTTCACCGTGGCGAGCGCTTCGACCAGCGAGGGATGTGTCGACAGCGGGATCCCGCTGATCGGGAAGTTCTCGCGAGCCCGCAGCGTATGGATGCCCCAGTACGCCTCTGCCGGCACATCCCTTTCGCCCAGCGAGTCCCGCTCGCTCCGATGAGCGTTCATGCGTTGATGCAGACGACTTTGGGCTGGGTCATCTCCTCGTAGGCGAACCGCACGCCTTCACGCCCCATGCTCCCGTACTTCGCGCCCCCGAACGGCATGCAGTCGATGCGGTAGTCGGAGGAGTCGTTGATCATCACACCGCCGCCATCGAGGCGCTCGGCGATGCGAAGGGCCCGCGTGATGTCGGAGGTGAACGTCGCGGCGTGCAGGGCGTACTCGACGTCGTTCGCACGTGACACCGCCTCGTCCTCGGTGGCGAAAGGGGTGAGGGCCACGACCGGGGCGAACGCCTCGTCCGCCCACAGGCCGGAAGACTCGGGCACGGCTTCCACGACGGTGGGCCAATAGACGGAGCCGTCGCGGCGATGTCCGCACAGGACGCGGCCGCCGGCCGACACGGCGTCCTCGACCAGCCGCTCGGCACGGCGGGCGGACTCTTCGGAGATCATCGGCCCGACGTCCGTGGCCGGCTGCGTCGGATCGCCCGCATGGAGGGCAGCAGCCGCCGCGACGAAACCGTCGCGGAAGGCGTCGTAGATCCGCTCGTGCACGAGGACCCGCTGGGCTCCGACGCAGTTCTGACCGGCGGCCCAGAAGGCGCCGGATACGCAGGACTGCACAGCCGCATCGATGTCCGCGTCATCGAACACGATCACCGGGGCGTTGCCGCCCAGCTCCATGGCGAGCCGCTTGAGTCCCGCGGCACGGGCGATGGCCTCACCCGTCGCGAAGCCGCCCGTGAACGACACGAGACGGACATCCCGCGCGGCCACCAGCGCCTGGGCGACGTCTCGACCGCCGTGCACGACCGTCACGATCTCGTCGGGCAGTCCCGCATCGATGAGCAGGTCGACCAGGAACCGCGCCGTGAGCGGCGTCTCCTGGGAGGGTTTGAGAACCACGGAGTTGCCACCGGCGATCGCCGGGCCCAGCTTGTGCGCGACCAGATTGAGGGCGTCGTTGTAGGGGGTGATCGCGACGATGACGCCGAGAGGCTCGCGCGTGAACCACCCCCGGCGGTTCTCGGAGCCCTCGTACGCGTCGAACGGAATGACCTCGCCCGCATGCGAGCGAGCCGTCTCCGCCGAGAGCGAGAGGGTGGTCTTCGCACGTGCGACCTCCTTCCGCGCCTGACGGATCGTCTTCCCCGCTTCCCGGACGATCAGCGTCGCCGCCTCTTCGGCGCGCTCGTGCAGGAGCGCAGCGGTGCGCGCCAGGATCTCGTGACGGCTGAAGCGCGACATTCCGCGTGCGATCTGAGCACCGATGCGAGCGCGGTCCAGGATGCTGTCGACATCCGCCGTCGAGTGCTGCGGCAGTCGTGCGAGCTCCGCGCCATCGAAGGGGTTGCGCACGACCAGGTCGACGACCCCGCGGCTCGCCGAGGCCGTCGCCGGGGCCGTCGTCGCGCCGGCGGCGCTCACGAGGCCACCGCCGTCGGCACACGCACGGCGCCATCGATCGCGATGATGTCGGAAAGGAGCGCGTATGCGGTCTCGATGCGTCCCGCTCCGGGTCCGCTCACGGTGACGGTCCCCAGCATGTCGGTGTCGAACGAGACGGCATTCGTCGGACCGCCGATCCCGGCCAGCGGGTGCTCCAGAGGGAGAGCGACCGGCTCCACGGTGGCTGTGACCCCGCCGGTGGCATTGCGGTATGCAGACCCCACGAGCTTGAACCGCTTGCCTTGGGCCGCGGCCTCGATGATGTCGGCAGCGCTCACCTCCGAGATCCCCCGTCGCTGCACGTCCGCTGTGGTGAGGTCGGCGCCGAGCAGCTCATTGGCCAGGATGACGACCTTCAGCTGCACGTCCGACCCCTCGATGTCTGCCGTCGGGTCGGCTTCGGCGTACCCGAGGGCCTGCGCTTCCGCGACCGCGTCGGCGAGGTTCATGCCGAGCTCCATCCGGCCCAGGACGTAGTTGCTCGTCCCGTTGAGGATGCCCTCGACGGCGTTGATCCTGAGGCCCGCAAGCGTGCTGTGCGCGAAGCGCAGCACCGGCGTGCCGCTGACGACGGCCCCCTCATACTCGAACCGCACCCCGTGGCGCTCGGCGATGCGGTTCAGCTCGGCCGCCGCAATCGCCACCGGGCCCTTGTTCGTCGTCGTGACCGACTTGCCGGATTCGAGGGCGGCGCGCACGTGCGAGAGTGCCGGCTCTCCGTCGACAGGATTGGTGAAGGTCGCCTCGACGACGATGTCGGCCGTGGTGTTGCGGATCACATAGTCGTTCTGGGCGGCCGCGGTGCCGCCGTGCCAGCCGATGAAGGTCTCGCCCGCGGGCATGCGCAGCACGGCGTCGAGGTCGATCCCCTCGGCGACCATCAGCGAGCCGAGCCGCAGGTCTGTGATGGCCACGACCCGCAGCTCGAATCCGAGTTCGGCGGCAAGCTCGGCGCCGCGGTCGCGGATGGTCTCGGCGAGCGCGCGGGCGACGCCGCCGAAGCCGATCAGGGCGATGTCGTGTCGATTCACGGGGGGACTCCTCGGGGTAGGTCAGCGGGGTTCCCTTCAGCATTCGGGAGAAGAGCGTCGGTGCGCGCCTGGCGATGCGGTCGCGGACACTGACATTCGGTCAGTCGCGCCGACATTGTGGCGCGATCTCGTCGGCGGGCCTCCGAAGGGTCCTGCAGGCTTGTATCGGGATCAACCGCGCGGTAACGTCCGTGAAGCAATCTGCGTGCTAAATAGACACACGGGCGTGTTTATCTCACACGTGCACCGTCGCACTCCTCATCTGACCCGAAGGCGAGAGACACACTGATGACTCCCTCAACACGCAGCACCGAGCTGCCCAACGCCATGCCGCATACGACGGCCACACAGGTGCCGCTGCGCCGGCTGCAGCGCACCATGGATGCCCGGCACCTCGTGATGATCGCGCTCGGCGGCGTGATCGGGTCGGGCCTGTTCCTGAGCTCCGGCTACACGATCAGCGTCGCGGGTCCGCTCGGCGCGATCATCGCCTACCTCATCGGAGCCTTCGTGGTCTGGCTCGTGATGGCGTGCCTCGGCGAGCTCGCCCTGGCCTACCCCGTTTCGGGAGCCTTCCATGTCTACGCGGCACGGTCGATCAACCCCGCCACCGGGTTCACGACGGCATGGCTGTACTGGCTGTGCTGGGTCGTCGCGCTCGGCTCGGAGTTCACGGCATCCGGCATCCTGATGCAGCGCTGGTTCCCAGGCGTTCCCGTCTGGATCTGGTGTCTCGTGTTCGCGGGCGTGCTCTTCCTCCTCAATGCCGTATCGGCGCGCGTGTTCGGCGAGACGGAGTTCTGGTTCTCGCTCGTCAAGGTCGTGGCGATCGTCGCGCTCATCGTGCTCGGCGGGCTGGCCATCTTCGGGATCACCCCGCTGTCGTCGGAGCACCCGCCGGCCGTCGGGTTCAGCAACTTCGTCACGCCGGAGGGACTCTTCCCCGGGGGCGTCATGGGCGTGCTGATGACCTCGCTGGCGGTCTTCTACGCGTTCAGCGGCTCTGAGCTGATCGGTGTGGCCGCGGGCGAGACGAAGGATCCGGCCAAGAACATCCCCCGCGCGCTTCGCTCGACCGTGCTGCGCCTGCTGGTCCTGTTCGTCGGGTCGATCACCGTCATCGCCGCGCTCCTCCCCTACGACGAGGCGGGACTGACCTCGAGCCCCTTCGTCGACGTGTTCGAGTACGTCGGCGTGCCCTACGCCGCCGACATCATGAATTTCGTCATCATCACCGCTCTGCTGTCGGCGGGGAACAGCGGCCTGTTCTCGTGCGCACGGATGCTGTTCTCCCTCGCCGAGGAGGGGCACGCGCCGAAGGCGCTGGCCCGGCTCACCCGGCGCGGCATCCCGCTCATCGCGCTGAGCGTCAGCATGGTGTTCGGTCTGGCCTCGCTTCTGTCGAGTGTGATCGCCGCTGAGACGGTCTACCTCCTGCTCGTCTCGATCGCAGGCTTCGCGGTCGTCGCGGTGTGGATGTCCATCGTCGCCTCGCTCTTCTTCCACCGGCGCCGGTTCGTCCGCGAAGGCGGCGATGTCGCTTCGCTGGCGTACCGCACGCCGATGTATCCGTTCGTGCCGATCCTCGCGTTCGCGCTGCTGTCCCTGTCGGTCGTGGCGATCGCCTTCGACCCCAACCAGGTCGCCGCGCTCTACTTCGGCATCCCCTTCGTGGGTGTGTGCTACCTGTACTTCTGGCTGCGATACGGGCGCCGCGGCGCTCCCGAGGTCTCGGTGCTCGCGAGCGAAGCGCCGGTCGACCCCGCGGAGGATCCCGGCGTCGAGGCTCCGACGCCGATCGAGGATCGGGCCCACGGATAGGCTGAGGCGACCATCGAATGGCGGAGGAGCGGATGGATCGACCGTCGTCCTTGGAGCAGGGGCTGACGCTCATGAGCGCCGTGGTCGATCGTGAGCGCTCGGGCCGGCTGGGCTACAACGCCTCACGGCTCGCCCAGCTGACCGACATGGAGCGCAGTCGCGTCTCGCGGCTCACGCAGGAGCTGCGCTCGCTGGACTACCTCGATCGCACCGCGGAGTCCGTCTTCAGCACGGGCCCGGCGTTCTTCCGCACCGCCGGCACGCTCGACCAGCCGTGGCTGCGGGCAGCCCGCCGGGAGCTGCGGCTGCTCGCGTCGAAGTTCCGGATGACGGCGCGCATCACCGTTCCGGACGGGCCCCGGGCCCTTCTCCTCCGCTTCGAGTCGGGCATCGGCGCACCGGATGCATCGCTCCGCGCGGGCATGAGGACGCCGGTCTGGTCCACCGGCGCCGGCCGCGCACTGCTCGTCGACCACGACCTCGCAGAGCTCCAGTCACTGCTGGAGGGAGTGCAGTTCGTCGGCGTCGGCGGTCCTGCCGCGGCACGAAGCGTCCCCGAACTGTGGGAGCTGCTGGAACGCGACCGGGCCCAGGGCGTCACACGAGCTGTCAACGAGTACGTGGCCGGCATCACCGAGTTCGCACTCCCGATCCGGTCAGGCGAAGCGATCCTCGCCTCGGCTTCCGTCGAGGGGCCCCCCGTGGCCGCCGCGACAGCCGCTGCTGTGCGCACAGCCCTCGAGGGCTGCGTCCACCGCCTCGGCTCAGTCTGAGCCGAGGCGTCCGAGATGCGCTGACAGCCGGTCGGCCGCGGCTCGGCACTCCGCGCCGAGGACGGCCGTGCGCCCCACGAGCATCGCCCGCTCACCGACGATCTGCACCGCGCCGATCACTTCCGCCCGGAAGTCGAGCACCGGAGCCGAGACCGAATACAGTCCGGCCTCGGCCTCTTCATCGACGATCGCATACCCGCGCCGGCGAGCCGCTCTCAGCCGATCGAGGAAGTCGTCGACCGACCGCGGCGCACGCGGACCCGGGCTGTCGAACCGGGTGACGGCGAAGACGTCGCGCACTTCGTCGTCGTCGGCGTCCCAGAGCACCGCCTGACCGGCATCGCTGCAGTAGGCCGGGTAGGCCCGGCCGATCCATGAGCCGATCATGCGCGATGCGGGCGGAACGCTCTCGACGATCGTCACGGTGTCCGCGCCGTGCAGCACCCCGATGAAGCAGCTCTCCCCCACGTGGGCGGCGAGCTCGTCGAGGATCGTCAGCCCCTGCGTGCGCAGACGCAGCTCGGTGATCTCCTGCGCATCGGCATACCAGCGCCAGGCCAGGCGGTAGCCGCGGTCCGCCGATCGCGCGACATAGCCGCGCCGGTCGAGCGCGGCGAGTGTCCGTGAGACCTGCGATCGGTCTCGCCCCAGATGCTCGGCTACGGCGGTGACGCTCACGCCGGGTGCGGTACGGCTGAGGTCGGCGAGTGCGGAGATGACCTCGAAACCGCGGCCCATGCTGCTCAGGTGAGGCGGTCGCGACACCGAAGGCTGCGGCATGGTGATGAGCCTAGCCGCCCCGCCGCGCGATCCATTCGGTCCCGAGGAACAGCGGCACGCGCACGCAGGGCCTGCGTCGAGATCCTCCTCGACACAGGCCCCGCGATGCGGTCCGAGCTTTCCGCCCGGCCCCGCGTCAGACTCTCGTCGGCGACCCGCCCCGGAGCCGCGAGAGGGCGTCCACGGTCGCGGCGAGGATGAGGACGGCGCCGGTCACCATCAGGTTGATGCCGGCCGGCAGGTTGAGCAGACCGAGACCGTTGGTGATCACCGCGATCACCAGAGCACCGATCGCCGCGTGCATGAGCCGGCCGCGACCGCCGAAGAGGCTCACCCCACCGACGACCGCTGCGGCGACACCGCTCAGGACGATGTCGCGACCGACGGTCGCGTCCACCGAGCCGACACGGGCAACGCTGAGGAGCGCCGACAGCACGGCGAGGCTCGAGCAGATGACGAACGCCCACCATTTGATCCATCGCACCTTGACGCCGGAGCGACGCGCCGCCTCGGCGTTGCCGCCGATCGCGTAGATGTAGCGGCCGAACTTCGTGCGATCGAGCACGAACGTGCCGATCCAGAGGATGACGAGCACCACGGGCACGATGATCGGCACGCCTTCGACGGCGACCAGGGATGACTGACCCCGGTTCTGGTTGAGGATGTACACCGCGATGCCGCCGAGCACGAGGATGATCGCGAGCTTGGCCCACACGAGCGAGATCGTACGGTTCGGGACCCCTGCGCGGGTGCGGCGGCGACGGTCCCAGAAGGACGTGGCGGCCGAGATGCCGAGGATCACCGCGAGCAGCAGCCAGCCGGCCCAGGGCGGCAGATTGCCGTTCTGGAGGGCGATGAGCTCGGGCACCTCCACGCGGAAGAGTCCGCCGGGTCCGATGATGACGAGCGCCAGGCCCTGGTACCCCAGGAACAGACCCAGCGTCACGACGAACGACGGGATGCCGACCCGGGCCACGAAGAAGCCGATCACGGCACCCGTCAGGATGCCGAACCCGAAGCCGAGCAGGAGGGCGATCGGCCACGGGATGCCGAAGCTTCCGTTGAGCACCACGAACAGTGCCATCGCGACACCGCCCGTGACGCCGGCCGACAGGTCGATCTCGCCCAGCAGCAGCACGAAGACGAGCGCGATGCCGAGCATCACGAGCGTCGCCGCCTGGTTGAGCAGGTTGGCGAAGTTGCGCTCGGTCAGGAAGAACGGGCTCAACGATGCGAAGAGGATCGTCAGGACGACGAGGCCGCCGACGGCAGGGAGTGCGCCCATGTCGCCCGAGCGAACCCGCTGCCACCAGGCGGCGATCTGGTCGCCCAGGCCCCCCTCGACGCCGCTTCCGATGAGGTCGCCGGCGACGGGGTCGGGCCCGGCGCTGGTCGTGGTGGTGGCGGTCATGCTGCGCCTCCGGCGGTCTCGATGTTGGTCGTTCCGATGAGCTCCACACCCATCGTCTTGGTGCCGGTGATGTAGCCGACCACGTCGTCGCGGTTCGTGTCCTTCGTGTTGATCTGAGCCACCATCTGCCCGAGGTACAGGACGGCGATGTCATCGGCGACGGCGAAGACATCGGCGAGGTTGTGGCTGATGAGCACGACAGCGACACCCTGAGCGGCGAGGCGCTCCACGAGGTGCAGCACCTGCTCGGTCTGTGCCACGCCGAGAGCTGCTGTCGGCTCGTCGAGAATCACGACACGGGCCTTCTTGAGCACGGCGCGCGCGATCGCGACGGTCTGACGCTGGCCCCCGGAAAGGCTCGAGACCTTCTGGCGGACGGACTTGACCGTGCGGACCGAGAGCGAGCGGAGGGTGTCCGACGCGTCCTTCTCCATGCGGCCTTCGTCGAACGTGCCGGCGACGAGCTCTTCACGCCCGAGGAACATGTTCTGGACGATGTCGAGGTTGTCGCACAGCGCGAGGTCCTGGTAGACGACCTCGATGCCGAGGGCGCCTGCCTCTCTCGGGGTGTGCAGCGCGACGGGCTTGCCTTCGAAGAGGGTCTCTCCCTCGTCGTAGGGCTGAACGCCGGCGAGCCCCTTGATGAGCGTGGACTTGCCCGCGCCGTTGTCACCCACAAGCGCGGTGACTTTTCCGGGGTAGACCTTCAGGTCTACGCCCTTGAGGACGTTCACGGGGCCGAAGGACTTCTTCACGCCCCGCAGTTCGATGATGGGTTCTGACATGCTCGCTTCCTTGCCGAATCATGCGTGAAAGGGGCGCCACGACGCGCGGTCGTGGCGCCCCTTGATGCGTAACCTACTGCGCAACGACTCCGAACTCGGCGCACTTGGCCTCGACATCCGGGGTGCAGACGTCGTCGTAGGCGGCGTCACCGGCGGCGACGACCTCCTTGACCTCGTTCGGGCCGACGAGCTGCGGGGTCACCTGGACGTACGGGGTGCCGTCCTCGAGCTTGGCCTGGGCCTTGACGGTGTCGCCCTTGAGCAGGGCGATCGCGGTCGCGACAGCGGCGGTGGCCTCGTCCTTGACCGGCTTGTAGACCGTGGCGGTCTGCCATCCGAGGAGGATGTTCTGCAGACCCGCGACGTTGGCGTCCTGACCCGAGACGGCGACGCCGGTCAGGTTGTTGTCCTGCAGGACCTTGATGACGCCGGCCGCGTTGGTGTCGTTCGCGACCCACACGCCGTCGACCTTGCCGCCCAGCGCCGTGAGCGCCTGCTCGAAGTTGGTCTGCGACTTCGCCTGGTCCCATGCACCGGCAGGCTCGGCAGCGGGCTTGATGCCTGCGGCCGAGAGCACCTCGTCGGCGCCGTCGTGGAACATCGCGGCGTTGCCGTCGGTCGGGTCTCCGCCGATGTAGACCACCGTGGACGTTGCCGGGTCCTTGCCGGCGGTCTTCAGGCCGTCGAGAACCGTCTGGCCCTCGAGGCGGCCGACCTCGGTGTTGTCGAACGACACGTAGTAGTCGGCGCCGGTGAACGGACGGTCGTATGCGATCACGGGGATGCCCTGCGACTTCGCCTTGGTGGCCACGCCCTCGGCAGCACCCTGGTAGTCGACGAGCAGCATGACGCCGCAGCCCTTGGTGAGCTGCTGGTCGGCCAGCGTCGCGTACTTGTTGACATCGCCCTGCGCGTTCTGGATGTCGGCCTCGAAGCCGGCAGCCTCCAGACCCTCCTGCAGGTACTTGCGGTCGAAGTTCTCCCAGCGGGGCGACGAAGCCGCGTCAGGAAGGATCACGCACGCCCGGCCGGCGCTCGCGGCGTCGCCGTCACCGCTCGCACTCGAGCTGTCGTCACCGCTGGAGCCGGAACAGCCGGCCAGGAGGACCACAGCAGCACCGGTCAGTGCAACCGCGGTGAGAATCGATGATTTCCTCATCATTCGCCTTTCATCGTTGAATTTGCGGGACGCGCCCCCAGGGGCATCACGCGTCTTCAGTGATCATGGCCACTGCTGATTCATGTCGTCAAGTCTTGAACGTAACGCTTTGGCAACGGCATCCGATGTGTTCGGTCGTTGAATACACCGCTCCCACGAAGGGAGAGGGCTTTCCGGTCGGGACCTCTCAGGCTCGGCCCGTTGCCGCTCGCGTGCGACGAGAGATCGAGTCGACGATCACGGCGAGCACAAGCACGACTCCGGTCACGATGAACTTCACCGACGAGTCGAGATTCAGCAGGGTGAGCCCCGAGGAGATCGACTGGATCACCACGATGCCAAGGAGGGCCGAGAACGCCGTGCCGCGGCCTCCGAAGAGGCTCGCGCCGCCGATGACGGCGGCGGCGATCGCATTGAGGTTGATGTCACCGCCGCCCGAGCTCTGGTTCGCAGCGGCGAGCCGCGCGGCCGCGAGAATACCGCCGACGGCCGCGAGACTCGAGCAGAGCGCGAACACCGAGAGGTAGATACGGTCCACCCGGATGCCGGCGCGGCGAGCCGCCTCGACCGAGCCGCCGACGGCGTAGACGGCGCGGCCCCAGCGCGTGCGGGTGAGCACGAGGTGCATCGCGACGACGAGCACGAGGAAGAACACGAACATCAGCCCGACACCGCGCCACAGGTTGAGGTACCACGCCGCGATGAGCAGGAAGACGAGAAGGGCCGCGCTCCGGATGCCGATCTCGGTGTAGCTCTGGCTGACGAGGTTCGCGGCGCTTCGCCTGCGAGCGCGTGAGACGAGCGAGAAGGCGTACGCGGCGACCGCGAGCGCCGCGACGAGGTACGACGCCCACGCCGGCAGGAACATGTGCTGCGCGAACTCCACGATCCAGGAGTCGGTCGGGATGTTGATGGAGCCGCTCGATCCGAGCACCCACAGCTGGACGCCGAGGAACCCGAGCAGCCCCGCGAGCGTGATCACGAAGCTCGGCAGGCCGAACCTCGTGAACAGCCAGCCGTACAGCAACCCCGCGAGCATGCCCGCGATCACGGCGGCTCCGAGCGCGAGGATCAGGTTCCACTGCAGCTCCACGAGCCCGACGCCGAGGATCGCGGCGGCGAGACCCGACACCGACCCGACCGACAGATCGATCTCGCCCACGAGCAGCACCATCACGATGCCGAGCGCGATCGTGCCCGTCGCGGCGCACTGCATCGAAAGGTTGACGAGGTTCTGGCTGGAGAGGAAGACGGGATTGAGGATCTGGAACACGCTCCAGATCACGACGAGCCCCACGATGACCGGAAGCGACCCGAGATCGCCGCCCTTCACCCGCTCCGCCAGCGCGGCGCCGGCCCGCCGGAGCGCGCCGGGGCCCAGCATCCCGTCGCCCTCGTCGTCGCCCTCTCGGATGACCGGCAGTCGGTCGTCGCGGATGCCGCTCATCGCCCACCCGCTGACGGGGGGTCGACGCGCCGTGGCCTGGCGGCGGGCAGACGCGTGATCTTGGCCTCGGGATGCGGTGGCGGTGCCGCAGCGGCCCGGCGGGCGCCGCCGCTCGCGCCCGTGATCGCGGCGACGAGGGTCTCGCTGGTGACCTCGACGGCGTTGAACACGCCGTTGTTGCGGCCGAGCCGCAGCACGACCACCCGGTCGGCGACGGCCAGGACGTCCGCCATGTTGTGGCTGATGAGGATGACGCCGTGTCCGCGCTCGCGCAGCCGCTCGATGAGGTTGAGGACCTCGGCCGTCTGGGCGACGCCCAACGCCGCGGTCGGCTCGTCGAGGATGACGACGCGCGGATCGCCGATCAGCGAGCGCGCGATCGCGACGGTCTGGCGCTGCCCGCCCGAGAGCCCGGCGACGGGGATCCGCACCGAGGGGATCTTCGCGGACAGCTCCCGAAGGAGGGTCCACGTGCGCTGCTCCATCTCGACCTCGTCGAGACCGCCGCTCGTCACGAGCTCGCGGCCGAGCCAGAGATTGGCGACGACGTCCAGGTTGTCGCAGAGCGCGAGGTCTTGGAAGATCGTCTCGATCCCGAGGTCCTGAGAGTCGGCGGGACTCGCGATCTCGACCTCCTCCCCGTCGAACTCGATCGATCCGGCATCCGGCGGATGCACGCCCGCGAGGATCTTCACGAGCGTGGACTTGCCTGCCCCGTTGTCGCCGACGAGAGCGACGACCTCGCCTTCGTTCACCCAGAAGTCGACATCGGTGAGCGCTTTGACAGCACCGAAGTGCTTGCCGATGCCGCGCATGGTGAGCACGCGGCTGCGGCGGGGAGGGGAGCTGGCAGGAATCGACATCGCCTAAAGGATGCCAGCGGATTCGCACGCGGCGCGGTAGTCGACGGTGCAGATGTCATCCACGGTCCAGAATCCGTCGGCGACCACGGTGTCGAGGATGTTGTCGACCGTCACGGCGACGGGCGTGAGCAGTGTCGTCGGCGTGCCGTCGATCCGCATGGGGGCGGTGATCTCCTCGCCCCGGAGCAGCGCCACCGCGACCTCGGCCGCGCGCTGCGCCTGGGGCTCGATCGCCTTGTAGACGGTCATGTACTGGTCGCCCGTGATGATGCGCTGCAGGGCGGAGAGCTCGGCATCCTGCCCCGTCACGATCGGCAGCGGATCGACCGCGCCCGCACGCAGGGCCGAGATGGCACCGCTGGCGGTGCCGTCGTTCGCGGCGTACACCCCGGCGATCTGGTCGCCGTATTGGGCGATCTGGCCGGCCACCCACTCCTGAGCCTTGTCGGGGCTCCAGTCCGGGGTGTCGTACTCGGCCAGGATCCGCAGATCGCTCCCGCGGAGGATCGCATCGGCACCGTCGCGGAACAGGGCGGCGTTGCTGTCGGTGGGCGAGCCGTTGACCATCAGGATGCCGCCGCCCGCGTCGCCCGCAGCCTCCAGCCCTTCGACGAGGGCCGTGGCCTGCAGCTCGCCCACCTGCTCGTTGTCGAACGACACGAAGTAGGCGAGGTCGCCGCCGGCGATGAGGCGGTCGTACGAGATGACCGGCACGCTCTGCGTGTTCGCCTCGGCGACGATGCTGGCGGCGGCCTTGGTGTCGACGGCGTCCAGGACCAGCACCTGAGCACCGGCGGCCAGTGCCGACTCCGCCTGCTGCTGCTGCTTGGCGGCATCCTGGTCCGCGTTCGAATAGAGCACCTTGAAGTCGCCCAGTTCTGCCACGCGCTCCTCGAAGTACGGCCGGTCGAACGTCTCGTAGCGAGCCGTCTTCACGTCGGGGAGGAGCAGGGCGATGGTTCCCTCGGCACCCGGCGCCTCACCGGAGGTGCAGCCCGGCAGCGCGAAGGCCGCGAGCACGACTCCGGCCACGAGTGCCGCCCGGAGCGGCATCCCCCGCCGCGCAATGGGCGGGGCTGAGCGGAGGATCATGCCGAGACGGCGATCACGTCGGCGTCGACCGTGACGTGATCGAGCGCCACCGCGATGGCTCCGCGCGTCTCGGCCCACTCGCCGAACGAGGCGCCGACGATCTCGGGGAGCCCGTCCGCCGAAGGGAGCGCCGAGCGCTCCAGCGAGTGCCGCATGGGCGCCATCAGGATCTCGCCGGCCTGTGCGAGCTCGCCCCCCACCACGATGAGCTCGGGATCGAACAGGTTGGAGAGGCTCGCGGCCGCGATCCCGATGTGCCGCCCGGCATCCGCGATCACGCGGCGGGAGCTGCCGTCCCCGTCCTCGGCCGACTGCAGGAGGTCGCTGATGCGCTGCATGCCCGCCTCCGGAGGGAAGAGCGACAGCAGCGCGGGTCCGCCGGCGTACATCTCGAGGCAGCCCCGGTTGCTGCAGCGGCAGATGGGGCCGTTCTCGTCGATCGTCACGTGGCCGATCTGGCCGGCCTTGCCGTTGACGCCCCGGAAGAGGTCGCCGCCCACGATGAGCCCCGCACTGATCGTGTGGCCAATGCGCAGGAACACCGACGAGGAGGCGGTGCGGCCGCTTCCCTCGCGTGCCTCGGCGAGACCTCCGAGGTTCGCTTCGCTGTCGACGTAGACGGGCCGTCCGATGCGCTCGATGAGGCTCGCTGCGACGTCGACGCCCTCCCAGCCGCGGAGCAGCCCGGGTGTCGAGACCATCCCCGTGCGCGGATCGATCGGCGCGGGCAGTGCGAGTCCGACGGCGAGCAGGTCGGCGACGCTCCCGCCGAGCGACTCCATGAGCTCGCCGAGGAGGATCGCGAGGCGATCGAGCTGCGCGTCATAGCGGTGGTCGAGTGGGAGCGGCAGCGATGTCTGGCTCACGACGGTGCGGGTGACGTCGGCGATCGCGATGTGCAGCTGGCGCGAGCTGTAGTGCACACCCGCCACGAGCCCGAGCTGGCGGGCGAGCGACACGAGCGTCGCCCTGCGCCCGCTGCGCGAGGTGAACGAGGTGTGCAGCAGTCCCGCCGCGGTGAGCTCCTTGACGATGTTCGACACCGTCGCGGGCGACAGCCCCGTGCTGCCGGCGAGCTCGACCTGGGTGAGCCGGCCGTGGCGCTTCAGCGACTCGATGAGGCGCGCGCGATTGGCCTCGCGGAGCGAGCTCTGCGAGCCGGGCGGAGACGTGCGGCGCACCACAGGCACACTGTACCCGACCCCCTTTCGGCCGTCTCCCGAGCGGAAGCCGGCGTCGGACGTCCGCTCTAGGCTTGACGCCATGCGCCTGGCCACCTGGAACGTCAACTCGATCCGCGCTCGCGTCGACCGGATCGTCGATTTCGCGGTGCGCGAGAGCGTCGACGTGCTGGCGATGCAGGAGATCAAGTGCAAGGCCGAGCAGTTCCCCTTCGCCGCCTTCGAGGACGCGGGCTATCACGTCGAGGCGCACGGCTTCTCGCAGTGGAACGGCGTCGCGATCGCGAGCCGCTCGCCGATCACCGACATCCAGACCGAGTTCCCCGGCATGCCGGGGTTCGCCGCCGGCGCATCCGGACCCGACGCTCCGCTCGAGGCCCGAGCGCTGGGCGCGACGATCGACGGGGTGCGCGTGTGGAGCCTCTACGTGCCGAACGGGCGAGCGCTCGGCGACCCGCACTTCCACTACAAGCTCGAGTGGCTCGACGCGCTGCGCACCTACGTGCGGACGACCCTCGACGCCCACCCTGATCTGCCCCTGGCTCTGGTGGGGGACTTCAACATCGCGCCGACGGATGCCGACAACGGCGACCCCGCGGTCGTCGTCGGCTTCTCGACCCACGTCTCTCCGCCCGAGCGCGACGCCTTCGCCGCCCTCGAGGCCGCGGGCCTGAGCGATGCGGTCCGGCCGTTCGCGCCGTCCGGATTCACCTACTGGGACTACAAGCGCCTGCGCTTCCCTCGCAACGAGGGCATGCGCATCGACTTCATCCTCGGGTCCCCGGCGCTCACCGATGCCGTCGCGGGGGCGTCGATCCATCGCAACGAGCGCAAGGGCGAGGCGCCGAGCGATCACGTCCCCGTGGTCGTCGATCTCGACTTCGCGGGCCCGGACGATGACGACGACGATCGCCCCATGATCTTCTGACGCGAACCGGATCAATGCGCGCGAAGCCCGCGTTGACGCGTCTGCGTATCAAGGTTGAGTAGCCCGCGAAGCGCGCGTATCGAACCCCTCCAGCCCGCTCAGACCCCTCGTCCCGGCAGTGTCATGTCCCCCGTCGTGGGCTTGCCTGCGGGCGCGTACCGCAGCGACACAGCGCCCGAATCTCCGGTCACCGCCGGCGCCGAGAGTCGCAGGGCACCAGGAGCGACACCATCCGGGAACACCTTCTTGCCCTGTCCCAGCACGATCGGGTAGACCCACAGCACGAGTTCGTCGAACAGTTGAGCATCGATCAGGGTGTGCGCGAAGTCGATGCTTCCGATGACATGGATCTCACGGTGGGTGTCTCGCAGCGCGTCGATCGCGGCGAGCACGTCAGGCCCGAGGAGGGTCGCCCCCTCCCACTCGAGCGTCGGCGTCCCCCGAGATGCGACGTACTTCGGGACGGCGTTGAACTTCTGGGCGATCGGGTTGTCCTCGCCCTCGCCGTAGGTCGGCCAGTACGCGGCGAAGATGTCGTACGTCCGCCGCCCGAGGAGGAGAGCGTCGAGGCTCGAGATGCCGGCCATGATCTCGGCCCCGATCCGCTCGTCGCGGAAAGGCGCCTGCCATCCGCCGAACGGGAAGCCGCCCGAGGTGTCCTCCTCGGGTCCTCCCGGAGCCTGTGCCACTCCGTCCAGCGTCGTGAAGATGTCGATGAAGATCCTGCCGCGCCCGGCCCCGTCGGTGTCGGTGCTCATGTCCGAGTCCTTTCCTGTCTGTGAACGAAGCTACGCGGCAACCCGTTGCCGCACATCGATGTGGAACGTCGCCGCGAAGCGCTGCAGCAGCGTCGCATCGCCCGCCACCACGGCGAGCACCTCCTGGTCGATCGCCTCGCCCGGGGTCAGCTCCCCCGAGATGAGGCGGCGGATGCGGGGCCCCGCCGCGAAGACGAGGTCCGGCTCGCCGGCCGGCCGCCGGGCGCCGACGGGGGTGCCGGGCGGTGAGAGTCGCGTCACCGTCAGAAGCTCGCCGTCGACCTCGACGCGGAGGACGACATCCCCCACATGCAGCTCATAATCCGCAGAAGGGAGGGATGCCGCGACCTCGGGCTGGAAGGCCGTTCGCAACGCCATCGTGAGCGAGTCTGCGGTCACTACGTCGTCGATTGCCGGCTCCCCCATCTGCTGGAATCCCCAGCGCCCGAGGGCCAGCACGATCGGCTCGAGCTCGCGCCCGTACTCGGTGAGCTCGTACACCAGCCCGCAGTTCTTCAGGGGCACGCGCCGGACGACGCCACCCTCCTGCAGCTCCTTGAGCCGCACCGAGAGGATGTTCGTCGGGATCCTGGGGAGCCCCTGTTTGAGGTCGGTGTAGCGGCGAGCGCCGACGAGCAGATCGCGGATGATGAGGATGGCCCATCGTTCGCCGATCAGCTCGACGGCGGTCGTGACCCCGCAGTACTGCCCGTAGCTGCGGGATGCCACGTCAGGCCTGCGCGCCCTGCTCCGCCATGTAGGCCTCGGGTCCCTTCTCAGCGGCTACCGGGTCCATGTAGAGGAAGCCCAGGCTGTTGCCGTCCGGGTCGTCCAGGTCACGCGAGTACATGAAGCCGTAGTCCTGCACCGGGCGCGGCTCGCTGCCACCGGCGGCGAGGCCCGCCTCGAGGGCCTTGTCGACGTCTTCGCGGGAGTCGCGGCTGAGAGCCAGGCTGACCTGGGCGTGCGTCTTCGCGTCGATGATCTCCTTGTCGGTGAACGTGGAGAAATAGGCACGGGTGAGCACCATGAAGTAGACGTTCTCGTCCCAGACGACGCACGCCGCGTTCTCGTCGGTGAAGTGGGGGTTGATGGTCGCGCCGAGGGCGATGTAGAACGCCTTGGCCCGTTCGAGATCGTCCGTGGCGAAGTTGACGAAGAGGCTGGTCATCTCATGCTCCTGTCGATGCAGTGGAGGCATCCGTTGCCCCGCTGACCCGATACTTGCAAAAAGCAACCGAGCTTGTCAATAGCAAGTACTGCCACGCGGCGCCCTACAGACGCTCGAGCCGCAGCGTCGCCGTCGCGCTGTGAGCTGCCATCCCCTCGGAGTCCGAGATGACCTGCACAGCATGCGCGAGCTGGGGCGTGGTCTCGCGGGCGATCCGCTGATAGGTGAGCGGCTTGAGGAAGCGCGACACCGAGAGACCGGCGCTGTGCTTCGCGCCCCCCGCAGTGGGGAGGACGTGGTTGGTGCCTGCCATGCCCTTGTCGGAGTACGCGACCGTGCTCCACGGTCCGAGGAAGATCGAGCCGTAGTTGCGAAGACGGTCGTGGTACCACTCGTCATCGGCCGTGATCACCTCGAGGTGCTCGGGGGCGAGATCGTCCATGAGCGTCGCAGCTGCCTCGCGGTCCTTCGCCACTGTGACGAGACCGTAATCGCGCCACGCGGGCCCGGCGATGGACTCGGTGGCGAGTGTCTCGAGCTGCCGGTCGACCGCGGCGATCACGGCGCGGCCGTGCTCCTCGGACGTCGTGATGAGAGCGGCAGGGGAATTCGGCCCGTGCTCCGCCTGGCCGAGCAGGTCCGCCGCGACGAGCTCGGGATCGGCGGTCTCATCGGAGATGACGGCCACCTCCGACGGGCCCGCGAGGAGGTCGATCGACACGGTGCCGAAGAGCTGGCGCTTCGCCTCGGCGACGAAGGCGTTGCCCGCGCCGACGAGCATGTCGACCGGCTCCTCCCCGAGGAGTCCGTAGGCCATCGCCGCGAGAGCCTGCACCCCGCCCAGGACGAAGACACGATCGACACCCGAGAGGTGGGCCGCATAGACGACCGCATCGTTGGCCGCACCGTTCGGCTGCGGGGGCGAGCAGGCGATCACGGTCGGAACCCCTGCTTCCTTCGCGACGCCGACGGTCATGAAGGCACTCGCGGTCAAGGGGAAGCGCCCGGCGGGGAGGTATGCCCCGACGCGCCCCACGGGAATGTAGCGAGCGCCCGTCACCAGACCCGGCACCAGCTCCATCTCGAGGTCGACGAGCTTCGCACGCTGCGCTCGCGCGAACGCGCGGGTGCGGTCGGAGCCGAGCTCGATCGCCTCGCGCAGGTCGTGGGGCAGTCGGCTCCCGCTCGACGCGATGGCCGCCGCATCCAGTTCGAAGTCGGTCCGGTCCTGGCGGTCGAGCTTCAGCGCGTACTCCCGGACCGCGTCGATGCCCCGCCGGTCGATGTCCAGGAGCATCGATGAGACGGTCTCGATGACCGCCGGGTCGCGCTGCGCGGCGGGAGCATCGATGCCAGGGGTCTTGAGGTGCTGGTAGGAGCCGGAGAGGGACTCGAGGAGTCGCTTGCTGTAACGCATTCCTGAACAGTAGAAAATGTCTGACCACGGCACAAGCCGGTCACTTCCGATGATATCCATCGGGTTACCCTATGGAGGTGACGATCACGCAGCTGCGCGCCTTCCTGCTCGCTCTCGAGCTCGGGTCATTCACGGCCGCGGCCGTCGACCTCGACTCCACTCAGGCGTCCGTGTCCGAGCTGATCGGTCGGCTCGAGCGAGAGCTGGAGGTGCGGCTCTTCACACGCGGCGGACGCCGTCTCGTGCCGACGGAAGCCGCGCTCGCGCTTCGTGCGCACGCCCAGTCCGCGGTGAGCGCCATCGACCACGGCATCCACGCGGTGCGTGCCGTCCAGTCCCTCGAGACCGGAACCTGCACGTTCGGAGTGCTGCGCAATGCCGCCTACTACAACCTCTCCGACCTCGTCGAGCGCTTCCACGGCCTCCACCCGGGCGTCCGCGTCCGGCTCGTGGGCCTCAACTCCGCCCTGGTGGCCGACTCGATCGCCCGCGACGAGATCGAGGCCGGCCTGCTCGTGCTCCCGATCGACGACGCCGGCCTCACGATCGAGCCGCTCTTCCGAGACGAAGTGCTGTACGCGTCGGCGACGCGGGACCCGGATGCCGGACCCGCGACGATCGAGGAGGTCGCCGCCGCGACGCTCGTGCTCTACGACGCCTATGCGGGCTGGAGCGATCCGACCCGGCGCCAGCTGCTCGAGCGGGCGCGGCTGCGCGGTCTGTCGATCGAGCCCGCCATGGAGGTGGAGCACGTCGAGACGGCGCTCAGCATCGTCGCGTCCGGCGCGGCCGACACGATCGTCTCGCGCACGATTGCGGAATCCGAGTCGTTTCCGGCCGGGATCCGTCTCGTGCCCTTCGCCGAGCCCCTCGTCGACACGATCGCACTCGTGCAGCGCGCGGGTGTGTCGCTGTCGCCGGCGACCCAGCGGTTCGCAGCCCTGGCGAAAGACGCGCTGCTCTCCGCGATCGCGGCGCACCCTGGCCGCGTCCCCGCCCTCGGCGGTCAGTAGAGATCAGGGCGCCGGTCGGCGAACAGGTCGTTGAAGGGCGGCAGGGATTTGTCGCCGGCATCGCTCACGGTGAGCCGCGCCACGGCGAATCCGTCGTCATCCGGGAGTGCGGCGATCCAGCCGTCGCCGTCGATCACCGCGGTGCCGCCGGTCCATTCGACGCCCCGCTCGGTACCCGCCCTGTCGGCGATGACGGTCGGCAGCCGTGACGAGCGGGCGGCTGCCATCGCCTGGATCGTCTCGGGCGGCCGCTCGCCTGCGGGGCGATCCACCAGCGGCCAGTTGACCGGAAGGGCGAGCAGCTCGGCGCCCGCGAGCGCGAGGCGGCGCGGCACCTCGGGAAACTCGTTGTCGTAGCAGATGGCGACACCGAGGCGTCCGATCGGAGTGTCATAGACCCAGCCCGCCGTCCCGCCGGCGGAGAAGAGCGAGGACTCCGCACCCCACAGGTGCGACTTCCGGTAGTCGCCGATGCGCGTGCCGCGGGTGAGGACGGCCGCGGTGTTGTAGACGCCCTCGCGGGCCGCCTCGGCATAGCCGACCACGGCGACCACCCCCTCCGGGATCGCGCCGGTGAGCTCCCCCCAGACAGGATCGTCGGGTGTGATGGCGGCGGCTCGGGACTCGGCGGCATCGTGGAAGACGTAGCCGCTGAGCGCGAGTTCAGGGAGGACGATGAGCCGGGCATCGCGGAGCGCCGCCTCGGTGATCGAGGCGGCGCAGCGGGTGATGTTGCCGGCGGTGTCGCCCAGCCCGATCTCGGGCGACACCGCCGCGACGGCGAGCAGACGCGACAAGGGGAGTGTCAGTCGTCCTCGGTCGCCGTCACCATCACGCCGACAGGCGCGAGGTAGCCGTTGGGGTCGAGCATCCAGTCGGCGTGGCGGGCTGCATCCACGACTTCGGGCGCCCACTCGAGATAGACCCGATCGTCGCCGGCGTTGATGACGAGCAGCTCACCGGCGCCGTCCTCGCCCGCCTCGATGCAGCGGAAGGCCCGCCAGGCGCCCTCGGGGACTGACAGCGCGTCGGACGGGCCGAGCTCGACGGTCTCGTTGGGATCGCCGTTGAGCGTCACGACCCAGCGGCCCGACTTCACCAGCAGCGCCTGCGCCTTGTCGTGCCGGTGGCGCAGGATGCCCTCGTCCTCTGCCGCGCGCACCCATGCGAGGTTGAAGGAGTGCGGCTCGTGGATCGCAGGCACTTGCCGCCGGTCCTCGCTCATGCCGTACCCGATGACGAGCGCCAGCTCGGCGGCACCGCCCGGCAAGCTTGCACACAGCAGTGCATTGCGGCTGTACTTCCGATCGGCCGGCTGAACCACCCTCTGGCGCATCTCCTCGACGGAGTAGGTCGAGAGCTCGTCGATGTAGCGCTGCTGCATCGGCGTGATGAGCGGCACGTCCTCGGGCACCTCATCACCGGCGACGGTGTCGACGAGACGATTGTCGGCCGTGAGATACAGTCCGTAGCCCTTTGCCTCGTTGAGGACGGAGGGGCCCCAGATGATGCCGCCCGTCACGTCGCGACCGAGCACCGTGTACAGGATGCCGTCGTCCGGCCCCTCGTTGGTGAAGCCGCGGAAGATCCAGGTCGGCACCGAGATGATGTCGCCATCGGTGCTGACGTACTCGCCCTCCTTGCCGTCCACCCCCCACCGCAGCCGGAACTGCCCGCCCAGGTTGATGAACACCTCGGCGGTGAAGTGCAGGTGCAGATTGTTGGAGATGCCGTTCGGCATCCCAGCGGCACCCGTGTTGAAGCCGTGGTTCTCGGTGAGGTTCACGACCTGGGCCGGATTCTGAGACACACCGGATCCGATGAAGGCGTAGTTCTCCTTCTGGTCTGAGCCGGGCGTCCGGCAGTCGATGAAGGCCGAGTTGCAGGCCACCCAGTCGCTCCGGCGGATCGTCCGACGATCGATCTCGGTCCTGTCGAGGACGACGTCACTCATTTCGGTTTCTCTTCCTTTTCTCGATGGGTATCAGTAGATGTTCGACGGGCCGACCGGCTCGTCACCGCGCATGCCGGCGATCTGCGCCCGCAGGGCGATGTCGTCCCACAGGCGCACCTCCTTGACCAGGGCGCCGTTGTGGAAGGTGAACTGGGAGATCCCCAGCACGTCGACGGGCTGGCCGGTGAGGGGGCCGTAGTTGGGCTTGCCTGTGTAGTTCCCGACGAACTTCCAGGTCACCGCCACGCGCAGGCCCGCGTAGCGGATGTCGTAGTTGGTCTGGATGTCGCGCACCTCGAACTGACCGCCGGGGAACGACTCGAGGAATCCGAGCAGTGCGCGGCGGTAGCCCTCGGGCCGGATGATGACGCGGTTGCCGACGGTCAGCAGCACCAGGTCGCGGTTGAAGTACGAGTCGACCTTCTGCAGGTCACGCTCGTTCCAGACGCGCTCGATCATCTCGAGCACCCGCTCCACCTCGGGCCGGTGATCGTCCGGACGCTCTCCCGAATCCCCGACGGAGATCGGGTCGGCGGGCGCCGGGCGCGTCCACGAGCCCGAGTAGCCGCGGAAGGCCTGGGCGCGAGCCAGCTCGTCGAGGTCGTCGCCGCGCTCCAGTGCGCCGGCGAGGCTGTCGCGGACGACCCATTCCTCGACCATCCGCCCGCGCCGGTACAGGCAGTTGGCGATCGTGCGGCTGTGCCGTGAGGTGCGCAGGTCGCCTGACAGCACCAGGTGCGAGCTCAGGAACGCGTCCTCGCCGCGGGCCTCCCAGATGACGTCCTCAGCCTGGCCGGTGCGGTCGGGGGTCGCTGAGATGCGCATGAGCGTGCCCTCGATGACCTCGTCACGCGTGGTCGACGTGCCATAGGCGCCGTGCACGATCGAGTCGTTCTCGTAGTTCTGACGGATGAACGAGATCGAGCGGTCCACCCAGATGAGGTCGGTCACCTCACGGATGAAATCGTCCGGGTCGGCGTACGGCCGATAGGCCACCGGGTCGAGAGGCACGTGCTGCTCCTTGGGGTTGTTCGACCCGGAATCGGATTCCACGGTCATTGTGCAATACGAAGCAGTGTATGCGTATGCACAACCCAGCGCAACAGCCCGCGAGCGGACGGAAGGTCCGCCCGCTCAGCGGACGGGGGCGGCTCCGAGCGTCCTCCGCCGGACGAAGCTGCTGTCGAACTCCGTGCGGACGACCGGAGCACTGGGGTCCGTGATACGCCGCGTGATGAGCTCGGCAGCCGCAGCCGCCATGCCTGCGAGATCGTACGAGACGGTCGACAGCTCGATGATCGGCCACGAGGCGACCGGAAGGTCGTCGAACCCGATCACCGAGAGATCGCCCGGAATCTCCAGGCCCGCGCGCTTGGCGGCGTTGAGCGCACCCATGGCGACCACGTCGTTTCCGCAGAAGATCACCGTCGGCGGTTCAGGGAGTGCCAGCAGCGCTGTCGTCGACGAGTCCCCCGATCCGGTGTCGTACGGGCCGCTGCGGACGTACTGGGCGCCGAGCGGAATGCCGTGCGCCTCCAGGGCCTGACGCAGGGCGATGCCTCGGCCCTGCCCCGTGCTCGTGTTGCCCGGACCCAGCACCGCGGCGAACCGGCGGTGACCCTCGGCAACGGCCTCATCGACCGCCTGCGACAGCCCCGTGGCGGGCGAGACCACGGCGGCATCGGCATCCGCGATCGGTGCCACGCGGTTGAAGTAGACGAATGGCATGCCCCGGTCGCGCAGCCGCAGCGGTGCGACGGCATCGAGCGTCGTGGTGGCCAGGATGACGCCGTCGAGCCCATTGGCCAGCAGACGCTCGACGACCGTCTCGTTGTCGGCGGTCTCGGTGTGGAGCATGAGCTGGTACCCGCGGCCCTCGAGCTCCCGGTGCATCGGGGCGATGATGTGGGCGTAGAACTCGTTGTCGAGGTCGGTGACCAGCAGGCCGATGCGGTGGGTGCGACCCGACGACAGGGCCCTGCCGACGTCGCTCGGCACGTAGTTCAGAAGCGCGGCGGCATCGCGCACCCGCTGCTTGGTCTCGTCCGAGACACGTGGGTCATCACGGAGCGCACGAGAAACGGTCGGCTGCGACACGCCTGCCAGGCGCGCTACGTCGCGACTCGTCACGCCCATATTGCTCCCCTCGTTCCCCTCGCGAAGTGTATCGACCTTGACCCGTTGTGCACACGCATGCATAATTTGGACATACGTATGTATCGAAAGGACCCCATGGCAATGGCTGCCTACCTGAAGAGCGCACCGACCAAATCGTTCGGCGACACGGCCCAGCAGGACGTCGCGGATCGCGTCCGCGGGATCATCGCCGACATCCGTCAGGACGGCGACAGCGCGGTGCGGCGCTACGCGCAGCAGTTCGACAATTGGGCGCCCGACGCGTTCCGTCTCGATGACGAGGCTGTGGACGAGATCATGGCCACGCTCGACCCCCAGGTGATCGAGGACATCGTCTTCGTCCAGGAGCAGGTGCGCACGTTCGCGCAGGCTCAGCGAGATTCGCTCGTCGACATCGAGGTCGAGACTCTGCCCGGCGTGCACCTCGGGCAGAAGCACGTCCCCGTCCAGGCAGCCGGCGCCTACATCCCGGGTGGAAAATACCCGCTGACCGCCTCTGCCCACATGACGATCATCACCGCCAAAGTGGCGGGGGTTCCCCGCGTCGTCGCATGCACTCCCCCGATCCGGGGTGAGATCCCCGCGGCCACCGTGGCCGCGATGAAGCTCGCCGGTGCGGACGAGATCTACATCCTCGGCGGCGTCCAGGCCGTAGCCGCCATGGCGATCGGCACCGAGACGATCGCACCCGTCAATCTGATCGCAGGTCCAGGCAACGCCTACGTCGCCGAAGCGAAGCGCCAGCTGTTCGGAGAGGTCGGCATCGACCTCTTCGCCGGCCCGACCGAGATCCTGATCGTCGCCGACGAGCACGCCGATCCGTTCCTCACGGCGGTCGACCTCCTCTCGCAGGCGGAGCACGGACCCGAGTCCCCGGCCGTCCTCGTCACCACCTCGCGGGCGCTGGGGCAACAGGTGATCGAGCACATCGAGCGTCTGCTCCCGAACCTCTCCACCCGCGACTACGCCGAGCCCGCGTGGCGCGACTGGGGCCAGGTGATCGTCGCCGACGACCTCGATGAGGCGTACGCCATCGCCGACGGACTCGCGTTCGAGCACGTGCAGGTCTTCACTGCCGAGCCGCGCCTGGCACTCGAGAAGATGCACGACTACGGCGCGCTCTTCCTCGGCGAGAACACGTGCGTGTCGTATGGCGACAAAGTCATCGGCACCAACCATGTGCTCCCGACCCTCGGTGCCGCACGGTACACGGGTGGGCTGTGGGTGGGCAAGTATCTGCGCACGGTGACCTACCAGGAGATCGTCGACCCGGCATCCTCCGCTCTCCTGGGCGAGGTCTGCGGCCGTGCCGCGCGCGTCGAGCTCTTCGAAGGCCACGCTCGCTCGGGAGACGCCCGTGCGTGGCGTCACGGCGGGCGCCGCTTCGATTGGATCGATGAGGCCCTCAACTCCGAGGTCGCCCCGTCCGCACCGCTCTCGCGATGACCTCGCTCGCCGGGCGCACCGCCCTCATCACCGGCGGCGGCAGCGGTCTCGGGGCTGCGATCGCCGCGGTCCTCCATGGCGCGGGCGCCGAGGTGGTGCTCGTGGGGCGCGACGAGGCGAAGCTCTCCTCGGTCGCGGGTGCGCTCGGCGACCGCGCACGCTGGGAGACCTGCGATGTCGCCGATCCCGCGTCCGTCGATGAGCTGCGTGCGCGTCTGACCGATGTCGAGGTGTCGATCCTCGTCAACAACGCGGGCGTCCCCGGCCCGGTCGCCGATCTCGTCGACATCTCGGTCGCTGAGTGGGACGACGTCTTCGACATCAACGTCCGCGGCGTGTTCCTGCTCTGCAAGGCCTTCCTGCCGGCGATGTTCGAGCGGGGCGCCGGCGACGTCGTCAACATCGCCTCGGTGTCGGGAAAGCGCCCGCTCATCCATCGGACGCCCTACTGCGCCTCGAAGATGGCGGTGATCGGCCTCACCTCGACGCTCGCCTTCGAGGCCGGCCCGAAGGGCGTGAGCGTCAACACGCTCTCCCCCGGCCCCGTCGCGGGAGCCCGCATGCAGCGGAATTTCCGGCTCGAGGCCGAGCGCTCGGGCGGCTCACCCGCCGATGCCGAGGCCGTGTTCGTCTCGCGCTCCGCGCTCGGCCGGATGGTCACCGAGGAGGAGGTGGGCCGTGCCGTCCTCGCCATGCTCGGGATGCCGGGCCTGTGCGGTGCGGACGTCGACCTGTCGGCGGGAATGGTGGCATGAACATCGCGTCCCTGCGTCTGCGCGCGACGGGCGGCGAGAAGCTCCTCGGCGTCCTCCTCCGGATGCCCAACGAGGAGCTCATCGAGATGGCGGCGGTCGCCGGCAGCGACTTCGTGGTCGTAGATTGCGAGCACGGGCCCGCAGATGGCGTGGCCCTGCGCCAGCACATCGCCACAGCGGCCGCATACGGCGTCGGAACCATTGTGCGCGTGGGCGAGGGCGACGCGGGCTCGATCCTGCGAGCCCTCGACCAGGGCGCGCAGGGAGTGCTGGTCCCGCACCTCGATTCCGCGGCGGACGCGCTCGCGACCGTGCGCGCGAGCCATTACCCGCCCCTCGGCACGCGCGGCTTCGCCACCTACAACCGCGCCGGCCGGTTCGGCACCATCGATCGCGATCGCCACCGCGAGCGGCTGCGGGACGAGACTCTCGTCATCGGCATGATCGAGTCACCGGCCGGCGTCGCAGCGGTCGCCGACATCGCCGCGACCGAGGGAATCGACGGCATCATGATCGGCCCCTCCGACCTCTTCGCGGCGAGCGGGCCGGACGATCCGCCCGTCGCCGAGGCGACGGAGGGCGTCAATCGAGCGGTCGCCGAGGCGGGCATCCTCCGCATGGACATCGTGGGGACCCGGGATGCTGCGACCGCCGCGTTCGCGGGGGGCGCGCAGCTCGTCGTCTACAACCTGACCGACGTGCTCATGCGCGTGCTGAAAGAAGTGCTCGAGCCGCCGAGCTGACCCGCCGACGACCCGGCGGACCGCTTCGCCCACTGACCCTCGCCTCAGGCGACCCGGCATGCCGCCGTCAGCAAGCGACGAGGGGCCGGACCATCAGGTCCGGCCCCTCGCTTGACTGCGTTCGGGCTGTTACTTCACCGCGTTGTAGGCGTTGACGTTGCCGGCTCCGTAGAAGCCGTTGCGCTGGCCGCCCGTGCAGGTCGCCGGGTAACCCGCGACCGGCTCGTACACGCCCTCCGGGCAGGGCAGTGCCGTCGCGGTGCGCTCGAGCAGCGATGCGAGAGCCCCAGGCTTCAGGCCCGGGTGCGCCGAGAGCGCGAGCGCCGCGACACCGGCCGCGTGCGGGCCAGCCATCGAGGTGCCCTGCTTGTAGCCGTAACCGGGCGCGCCCGTGGTGGTGTTGATGACCGTGGAGAGCACCGCATCGGCCGCCGTCGAGGGAGCGGGCGCTGCACCATTGCGGAATCGAGCATCGCCACCGGGAGCCGTCACGTCCACGACACCCTGGCCGTATGACGAGTAGTAGGCCTTCTGCTCCGTCGGGCCGACGGCCGACACCGTCACGACACCGGGCGCTTCGGCCGGCAGGTCGAGGCACGCGCCGTTGATGGTGCGGGTCTCGACCTGGTCCTCCGGGACGTTATTGGGACTGGTCGAGTCGATGAACTTGTGCTGCAGGTCGACGTTGCTGTTTCCGGCCGAGGCGATCGTGAGAGTGCCCTTCGCCGCGGAGTAGCGGAGTGCGCGCTGCACGGCCTGCCAGACGGGGCGCTGCCGCTCGTCATTGCGGCAGTTGAACTCCCACGGGTCGATGAAGTAGCTGTTGTTCGTGATCGGCATGCCGTGATCAGCAGCCCAGAGGTAGCCGCAGACCGCGGCCTCCGGATAGATGTACCCGTCGTCGTTGACGACCTTCACCGAGGCGACCTTCACGCCGGGTGCGATGCCCGCGATGCCGACGCCGTTGATCGCTGCCGCGATGGTGCCGGCGACGTGCGTGCCATGGTCCGAGGTCGTCGGGTTCCACGCCGCTTCCCTGGTGTCGACGACGCCGTCGATGCAGGACGCGCTCTTATCCTTGGCGATCTGCGTCGCGAGGTCAGGATGATTGCTGGCGATGCCCGAGTCCAGCACGCCCACCACGATTGAGGGGTCGCCTGTCGTGATGGCCTGCGCGGCGGGCACATCGATCTGCATCATGTCCCATTGCCGACTCCAGAGGGGCTCTCCGGTCGGGTCGCCGGGGGTGCCGACCGCAGCGGCATCAACCGTCCCGACTGTCTCATCGTCGATGAGGGTGGTGCCGAGGCCATCCGTCGAGGCGACGGATTCGACCCCGCTGCCCGCGACCGCACTGGCGAACGCGGTGTTCGTGGACCGTGCGACGAGCACGCCGATCTGGTCATAGGTGGCCACGACGGTGCCACCCGCGGCTGCGACTCGCGCCGCCGCCTTGGCGGTGCTCTTGCCCTGGGGCGCGAGCACGAGGTAGCTCGACTCCGGCCCCGAGGCCGATGCCGCGGGTACGACACCCACCCCGATCATCCCGAGGGTGAGGGCGGCGGCCGAGACCGCGCCGATCATCTTGACTTTCTTCATCCGTATCTCCGTTGATCCGAAGCGGTGCACCGCCGGCCAGGTCGACCGGCGGAACGGCCTGTCCACAGACTGCGACATGCATGGCGGTGATGTAGCCACGCGACCGGTTTCGACACTCTAACCGGGGTGCGCCGATTTTCATCGAGTTTCTGTCGAGCGCGTTCCGAGGTCGGCAGGGGTCTTGCGGTCGCGTTCCCGGAGTGCGAACCTAATTCCACACGTGTGGAATTACAGATCCGAGGGCACGAAATGGACCGAGCTGGGGAGAACTCCACGGACGCCCGCATCCCGCTGGTGATGGATCTGGCAGAGCTCTCGGCGGACAGCCTCGCGATGGTCGGCGGTAAGGCCGCGAACCTCGGGGAGCTGATCCGCGCGGGCTTCGACGTCCCGGGAGGCTTCTGCATCACCACCGAGGCCTACCGGCTCACGGTGGCGGGGACCGCGGTCGAGGACGGTACCGCTGCGGATGCCGCTGCGGCACGTGCGGCCGTGCTCGCCGCCCCGTTTCCGCAGTCGGTCGCCGAGGCCGTGCGAGACGCGTACGCTCGCCTGGAGCCGGGTGCCGACGGGCCGGTGGCCGTGCGCTCATCCGCGACGGCGGAGGACCTCCCCGGCGCGAGCTTCGCCGGCCAGCAGGACACCTACCTCAACGTCGCCGGCATCGATGACGTGCTCGATGCGGTGCACCGCTGCTGGTCATCTCTCTGGACCGACCGGGCGGTCGCATACCGCGCCGCTCAAGGAATCGACGGCAGGGGAGTTGCTCTCGCCGTGGTCGTGCAGAAGATGGTGGATGCCGCGTCGGCCGGGGTGCTGTTCACCGCCGATCCCGTGACGGGCCGTCGGCGGCAAGCCGTGCTGGATGCCGCTCTCGGCCTCGGCGACGCTGTGGTGTCGGGGACGGTCGATCCTGACCATTTCGTGGTGGACACCGCGACGGGGCGGATTCTCGAACGGCGCCTCAGCGGTGGGGCCGCGACGGGATCACCCAGCCTCACAGACGGCCAGGTGCGAGCCCTGGTCTCGCTCGGCGATCGCGTCGAGACCGCCTTCGGCAGCCCGCAAGACATCGAGTGGGCGATCGATCGCGACGGACACATGTGGCTGACGCAGTCCCGGCCGATCACGACGCTCTATCCGCTGCCTGTGCGTGACGCGCCGCTGCACATGAAGGACACCCGAGTCTTCTTCTGCGTCAGCCTCGCGCAGGGCCTCCATCGTCCGCTCACACCCATGGGACTCGCCGCGTTCCGGGTGATCGGATCGGGTTTCCTCGACCTCGTCGGGCGCCGACCTCCGCTGATCGAGGAGGGGCCCGCCGCCTTCGCCGTCGGCGGCGGCCGGATCTTCCTCGATGCGACGCCGATCGTGAGGTCCGCAGTCGGGCGGGAGATCCTTCCGAGAGCACTGGATGTGATGGAGGCGCGGTCGGCTGTCGTGGTCCGCAGCCTGTTCGGCGACGGGCGGTTCTCCGTGCTGCCTCGGTCTCGGCGTCGCTTCGCCCGCGGGGCCCTCCATCTCGCCGTCCGAATCCGGCTCCCGCTGCTCATCGGACAGGCGGTCGTCAGCCCCGCGGCGGCGCAGCGACGGGTGCGGCGGCTGGAGGCCGAGGTCCGTGCTCGAAGCATCCCCGCCGGGGGCGACATCGCGACGCGAGTCGATGGCGTCGTCGACCTGCTGTTCCACACGATGCCGCTCGCACCGCGCAGCCTGCCGGGGGCCGTCGTGGGCTTCGCGATGCTCGGGCTCGCCGGCCGGCTGCTTCGGGGCTCGACCGAACAGGGCGATCTGCAGGCGGTTCTTCGCAGCGCACCCGACAACGTCACCACCGAGATGGATGTCGAACTCTGGCGCACCGCGGTGCTCGCACGCGACGATGAAGCATCGGCATCCGCCCTGACCACGCGGACCGCGCGAGACCTGGCCGACAGCTACCGCTCGGGCACCCTTCCCACCGTTCTCCAGCAGGCGATGACGGAGTTCCTGACGCGCTATGGGCACCGTGCCGTCGCCGAGATCGATCTCGGCATGCCCCGGTGGTCGGATGACCCCACCCATCTGTTCGGCGTGCTGTCGGGCTATCTGCGCCTGGATCGACAGGCGGACTCCCCCGAACAGCACTTCTCGGACGGCGCCCGCGACGCGACGGCCATGATGCGCACCTTGATCGCCCGTGCCCGCCACCGCAGCCGCCTCCGCGCTGCTGCCGTCCGCTTCTGCCTCCGGCGGGCGCGGGCACTGGTGGGGATGCGGGAAATGCCCAAGTACCTGGTGATCATCGCGATGAGCCGGGCGCGAGCGGCGATGCGACAGATCGGGGTGGAACTGGCCGAATCCGGAGTGATCGCCCAGCCTGAGGACGTCTTCTTCCTCGATTTCGCCGAGACCAAACTCGCCGCGGGGGGAGCCGACCTGCGCGTCACCATCGGCGAGCGAAAGGGCTCCTACGACGCCGAGCTGCGCCGCCGACACGTGCCCCGCGTGCTTCTGTCGGATGGGACAGAACTCGAGGCCCTCGCCTCACCCTCAGCAACCGCATCCTCGGGCGGTCTCCGCGGCACGCCGGCCTCGGCGGGAACGGTCACGGCAGCCGCACGGGTCATCATCGACCCGGTCGGCGCCCGACTCGAGCCGGGCGAGATCCTGGTGGCGCCCTCGACTGATCCGGGATGGACCCCGCTCTTCCTCACGGCGGGCGGACTCGTGATGGAGATGGGTGGTGCCAACAGCCACGGTGCGGTCGTCGCGCGAGAGTACGGGATCCCCGCCGTCGTCGGGGTCCCGCGCGCGACAGAGGCCATCGTCACGGGCAGCGAGGTGACCGTCGATGGAGCCGCCGGGATCGTCACCCTCACCTCCGGCACTGTCCCCGCTGACGACCGGACCCCTTCCTGATGGCCACGCCGGCGTCGCGACGAGGGCGACCCCCGGGCGACCAGAACACCCGCGCTCGGGTGCTGCTGGCCGCCCGAGCGACCTTCACTGAGCGCGGCTACGACGCCGCGACGCTGCGGCACATCGCGCGGGAGGCGGGTGTCGACGCGAGGATGGTGCGCCACTACTTCGCCGACAAGGCAGGGCTCTTCCGCGCCGCAATGGAGCTGCCGTTCGATCCGGGAGGAGTCCTGTCCGCACTCCTTCCCGGTGATCCGGAAGGCGTGGGCGAGCGACTTCTCCGGCAGTTCCTCGCCGAGTGGGACCGTGCGGGAAACGCCAGCGCGATGATCATCCTCGTCCGATCGGCCGTCACGCACGCAGAGTCCAACCGGATGCTGCGGGAATTCATCAGCAGCCAAGTCCTCGGGCGGATCGCTGCCGTGATGGAGGCGCCGGATCGGGAGCTTCGCGCGAGTCTGATCGGAAGTCAGATCGTCGGCCTGGTCATGGCCCGGTACATCGTCCGGGTGGAGCCGTTGGCCTCCGCTGATGCGGAGACGGTGGTGGCCGCCGTGGCCCCGACGGTGCAGCGCTACCTCACCGGCTCCATCCGCTGATGAGCCGTCCCCTCCCCGCATCAGCCGGGCGGTGCACTCATGCGGGCGTATCTCGAGGAGATCAAGAACGCCTCAGTCGTGTGCGAAGGCGAGCATCCACGAGTAGATGTCGTCTCCTTCGCTCCCGCTGAAGGCCTGGTCCCACGACTCATGCCCGGCTGGGTAGATCGAGAGCTTCGGCGCCTCCGGTGTCGCCCCGGGGCACTCCTTCAGCGATGTGATCGGCACGACACTGCCGTCGGGGTTCACCACGTCGTCGAACTGGCCGTGGATCGCCCAGATCGGCACGTCGAGAAGACCGCACCCGCTGGCCGCCCAGGCTGGGCGGCCTTCACCGGCGATCGGGACTGCGGCGGCGACCTGTTGATCGCCATACTCGGCGAGGTACTCCCATATCCCGAACGCGCCACACGACAGACCGGTGACGTACACACGCGCAGGATCCACGTCGTAGTGCGATCGGGCGTAGTCGATGAACGCGTGCAGCTCGGCCGGCGTCGTACACGGCGATTCTGCCGGATGGCCGAGGTCGTGCTGGAGCTGCATGATGCAGGAGCCGAACCAGGGATCCTGGCAGGTGTTGGCCAGCCCGGGCGGCTGCTCGACGTGCTGAGTCGAGAGCACGACGAACGGGCGATCCAGAGGCCAGCCGCCGACGTCGATGAACCGGGGGATACCGGTGCCCAGCAGGTTGTCGAGAGCCACAGCCGATCCGTCGCCGTTCTCTCCGTACCCGTTCGTGACGATCAGCAGCGGGCTCGTCCCGCCGGCATCCGCATACGAAGGCGGCAGGTATTCGTAGTACCCCATCGATGCGTCGGTCGTGCCGAGCGGCCGGGGCGTGTGGTGCTGAGCGGATGTCGTGCCGACCAGCGGTGCGACGGTCTTGCAGAGGTCGTTGCCGAATCCCGGGTGCGGACCGTTCGCGCTGGCCCCGAGGAAGTCCACCGAACCGGTCGCGAGGTCGACCCTCAACGTGTAGCGCAGGTTCCCCCGGTCGCGAGCCAGCACAGTCCCGTCGGCACTGCTGATCGTCTGCGGCTGCCCCGTGATCTGGGTGGTGACCTCGTAGACGGATCCCCCCGCCGAAGTGATCTTCAGATCCTTCGACTGCTGCGTCACCGACAGGCCGAAGGAATCACCGGCGCTGTTGGTCCATGTCTCGGAGAACTTCAGCTGCTGGGTGTTGAGCGGCAGCTCGCTCCCATGCGGGTCGGCTCGCTCGGAGAATTTGATCGTCAGGTTGCCTTCGACCTGCATCCGATAGCCGCATGCCCAAGACTCGTAGCCGTAATCCTCCCGTGAGATCTGCGGTTTGCCGGCCGCAGACGCAGGCGATATCGAGAAGCCTGCGATCGCGACTGCGGTGAGGATCGTCACTCCTGCGCCGAGCAGCCCAAGGCGAGAGGCGGACCGAAGGGAGTTGCGCATGAGAATGCACCACCTTGCGTCGATGTGAATCCACGACAACGCGGAGCCACGATCTCCAGGCGCGTTCGACTCGCGATCGAGCCGGATGCCATCCCTCGGGAGAACGGGAGACATTGCCGAAGAGGCGGTCGGGGGCCACTCTGCACCCGGGCGACGAGCCCTCGAGCCGCAGTATCCTCCGGTGGCGGGAAGGCGTCAAGACCACCGTGATGGCCGGTGCGCTGTCGACCTCCACCGGCCACCGGCACCGTTCGCCATGACGGCGCTGCTCGGAGCTGATCGGGCGAGCGGTCAGCTCACCCGGCGGTAGCGGATGTGCGTCGAGAGCGGGGAGTGCAGCACCTCGACGGGCTCGAAGCCGAAGGCCTCGGCGCCATCGAAGATCCGCTCGCCGGATCCGAGCAGCACCGGGGCGATATCGAGCGTGAGCTCGTCGACGACTCCGGCGGCGAGGGCCTGGCGAACGGTGGAGGCGCCGCCCGCGATGTCGATGCCGCCGTCTCCGGCCGCCGTGCGCGCCAGCGCATAGGCGGCATCGAAGCCGTCTGTGACGAAATGGAAGGTCGTGCCGCCCTCCATCTCGATCGGCTCGTGGGCGTGATGCGTCAGCACGAACACCGGCGCATGGTACGGCGGCTCCGGCCCCCACCACCCGCGCCAGTCGTCGTCCCACTCGCCGCGGATCGGCCCGAACATGTTGCGGCCCATCACATAGGCACCCCGCGGGCGCATGAGCCAGTCGGCCGCGAGCGCGTCCGCCGCGGTCGCGCGCGGGTCGCCGATGTGCCAGGTGTGCAGCTCGATGCCGCGCTTTCCGAGCGGATTCTCGCGACTCTGGTCGGGGCCGGCGACGAAGCCGTCGAGCGAGATCGACATGTGACAGGTGGTGTCCGGCATCCGGGGCCCTTCGACGGTGATGGCGATCGGCCCCGAAATCTACCCGAGCGCGGCTGCGCGCGCCACCATCCGGGCGCGTGCGCCAGCAAGCCGGGGGTCTGGGGCGGAGCCCCATGGGGCGCGAGGTCAGTCTTTCTTCAGCTCCTCGGCGAGCATGACGATGATGCCGCTCGGGCCCCGGAGGTAGGTGAGCTTGTAGATGTCGCGGTACGTCGCGACACCGCGAAGGGGCCGGCAGCCGTGGCGGGCTGCGATCGCGAGGGCCTCGTCGATGTCGTCGACCGAGAAGGCGACCCGGTGCATGCCGATCTCGTTGGGCAGGGTCGGGTCCGTCTCGATTGCAGCGGGATGGATGTACTCGAACAGCTCGATGCGACCGTGGCCGTCCGGGGTCTGCAGCATCGCGATATTGGCGTGGTTGCCGTCCAGGCCGACCGCGGTATCGGTCCACTCGCCGCTGACCGTGTCTCGGCCGAGGACTTCCAGGCCCAGGTCGGTGAAGAAGGCGATCGTCGCTTCGAGGTCGCGGACGGCGATCCCGACATTTTCGAGCTTGATGGGCATAGTCGCACGCTACGCGCTCAATAGTCTGCGCGGATGAGAAATGCGCACCGCCCTCCGCTGTCTGCGCTCGTCTAGCCCGGCACCCTCATTCCGCGCTCTCTGCCTGCCACCGCCGGACCAGCGCGCCGAACTCGGCGGGCTTCTCCATGGGGAGCAGATGCCCGGCGGGAATCGTCTCGAGCTGCGCACCGGCGATCGTCTCGACCAGCTCGGCGTGGAAGGCCGGCGGGCAGATCGGGTCCTCGCTTCCGGACACCACCAGTGTCGGCAGCATGAACCCACGCAGCCCGGGGCGAAGGTCCACCCGCGTGCCCTGCATGACGAGCTGGGCGCGCAGCGTGTCCTCGCCGGTCGCATCGCCCATCGCGAGCGCACGCTCGACGAGGTCGGCGTGAGCCGTGCGCGAGGGCGACGTGAGCAGGCCCGGCAGGATGCTGCGCTGCAGCTCCCGGGCGGTGACGCCGGCGTCCAGCCGCGCGAGCCAGTCGCTCCAGCCTCGGCGCTGAGCATCCGTCGGCCCCTTGGCGTTGGTGGAGGCGAGGATCAGCCCCGCGACCCGCTCCGGCGCGCGGATCGCCAGGGCCATCGCGACGATCGCCCCGAGCGACAGACCGCCGAGGACGAATCGCTCCGGGAGCCGTTCGAGGAGCCGGTCCACCTGCTCCTCGATGCTCACCGCCGAGAGTCCGGGGGTGATCGCGTGATCCAGACCGCAGCCCGACCACAGGTCGGCCGTGCAGTTCATGCCCGGGAGCAGGACGAGCGGGATCACCTCACCCCTTGACCGCCCCGTCGCTGAGGCCCGCGACGAGGTACTTCTGCGCCACGAACGCGATGAGCACGACCGGGATGGTGAGGAGGATGGATGCCGCACCCGCCTGCTGCAGCATCGGCAGTGTCTGCCCGAGCTGCGTCGCGATGAACACCGGCACGGTCTTGGACGACGTGTCGGTGAGAACGAGCGCGGTCAGGTACTCCTGGAACGCGAAGAGGAATACGAAGATCCCGGCGGTCAGGATGCCGGGTCCCATGAGCGGGATCATCACGCGTCGCAGCATCCCGATGCGGGTGCAGCCGTCGATCATCGCCGCCTCATCGAGCTCGCGCGGGATCTCGGCGAAGAAGTTGCGCAGCAGCCAGATCGTGAACGGCTGGTTGATCGCCACCAGCGCGATGGCGAGGGCGAAGGTCGTGTCGTAGATGCCGAGCGACCGGCTGATGTCGTACATCGGCAGCACGACGGCGAAACGCGGGAGCGCCCGGAAGACCAGGGCCAGGACGAGGAGCCAGGCCGAGAGGTAGCTCGGGTAGCGCGAGAGGGCGTAGGCGGCGGGGATGCCGATCACCAGCGCGATCACGGTCGAGATGACCGCCACCGAGAGGGTGTTCACCAGGTAGTCGGCGAAGTACGTCGTCTCCCAGAGGTTGACAAAGGCGTCCAGCGTCGGCTGGTAATCCCAGAGCACCGGCGGGTTCGCGAAGGCCACATCGGTGGGCTTGGTCACCGAGAGCGTCATCCAGATGAACGGGCTCAGGGCCGCGAGGCAGACGATGGTGAGCAGGATGCTCACCCAGACCGGCGTGCGACTACCGGGACGGCCCCGGCGGTTCAGCCGGGTCTTGCCCGCCTGTCCTCCGGTGACGATCGTGCGAGTGGACAGTTCTTCGGCTGTGAGCGTCATGCGGCCGCCCTCGCTTCCTTGAAGACTCCGCGGATGAAGGGGAGGAGCAGCACCAGGATCAGCAGGATCGTGAGCACGTTGATCGCGCTTCCGAGCCCGAGCTGCTGGGCGCCGTTGGCGAACGCGACCGAATAGACGTAGTGCATGATCGACTCGTTGCCGATCGTCTCGGCCTGCGGCGACAGCGGGATCAGATTGTCGAACATGCGCAGCACGTCCATGATCGAGATCAGCGTGACGAAGCCCATGACTCCCCGGATGGTCGGGATGATGACCTGGATGTGGGTCTGCCAGGCGTTGGCGCCGTCGATCGTGGCGGCCTCGCGCAGCTCGGCCGGGACGCCCTGGAGGCCGGCGAGGATGATCAGCATCGCGAACGGCAGCATGTGCCAGACGGTGTTGGCGATGATGAGGATGGCATTGGGCACCTGGTCGGTGAACCACAGCACCTGACTGCCGCCGAAGAAGGCGATGATGCGGTTGACCACGCCCCCGAAGTTGTCGTCGAAGAGCCACGAGTACGCCACCGCGCCGACGAGCGTCGGCAGCACGTACGAGATGAGCATGATCCCGAGGACGAGCGGTCGCGCCCGGCCCAGGCGGTTGATCGCCGTGGCGATGAGGTAGCCGAGCACGAGGAGCAGCGCGACGGTGATCACCGTGACGGTGACCGTGAAGATCACCGCCCGGGCGAAACGGGGATCGGTGAGCGCCTCGATGAAGTTCGCCAGCCCGACGAACGTCCCGGGCACCCCGTAGTGGACGCTCTCCAGGCTCCATTGGATCGTGCGGATCAGGGGCAGGAAGAGCAGCCCTCCCATCACCACCAGACTCGGTGTGAACAGCAACCAGAACTCGCGCGCCTTCATGGCATCACTTCCTTGTGATCGCTGTGGTCCGGAGCCCCCGGGCTCCGGACCACAGCAGTTCTCTCATCGTGGCCGAATCGAGTCGATCAGCCGGCGATGGCCTCGCCGGCAGCCTGCATCTGCGCCGTGCCCTCATCCACCGAGAGCTCGCCCGAGATGATGCGGGCGATGATCGGCGTGATCTCGGTCGCGATCGGGGCGATGAACGGCGAGACGGTCGGCGGCTTGGCACCCGCGATCGAGTCGTTGGCCGCCTCGCCGTAGGGCGAGTTGTCAGCCGTGACCATGCCTTCGCGAGCCGGGTAGGCGGCCGGAACCGAAGCCGTGGACGCGTCCTCACTGACTGCCGATGCCATCATGACGAACAGCATGTCGTGATCGAGCTCGGTGTTGAAGGGGATGGACCAGCCGTCGATCGATAGGCGATCGTAGAGGAACTCGGCATCGTCATCGGCCTTCGGCGGGGCCGCGAACTCGAAGGTGTCCGACAGCTTGCTGTTCGCCTCGAGCGTCAGGTCGTTCATGCGCCCCGAGAACATGACCGACATCGCCGCAGTGCCGTTGTACATCTGCTGCTGCACCTTCGGCTGGTCGAACGTGGTGACCTGCGGGTCCATGTACGGCTTGAGGGAGAGCATGGCCTCGAGGGCCGCCTTGGCTTCGGGCGTGTCGAGCGTGACGTTGCCGTCCTCGTCGACGTAGTCGGCGCCGAGGGAGTTGAGCGTCGCCTGGAAGCTCGTCGCGACGTCGGAGGTGGCGAGCCACGGCAGCGCGATGGGGTACTCCATCACACCGGCATCCTTGATCGCCTGTGCCGCGTCGATCATCTCGCCGAAGGTGGTCGGAACCTCGAGCCCGAGGTCGTCGAAGACGTCGGCGCGGTAGGCCATCACGAACATCTGGGCCTGCATCGGCAGCGCGTACAGGTGGCCGTCGTACGACATGCCGGTGCGCATCGACTCGCTGAGGGCGTCGAGGTCGTAGTCGTCGGCGTACTTGTCGAAGAGATCGTCGAGCGGAACGAGCTTCTCGTCCGTCGCCAGCGACGGGATGACGAAGCCGTAGGTCTCGACGATGTCGTAGGTGCCGGTGTCGCCGGCGAGGGTTGCGGTCGTCTTGGTGACCTGACCGCCGAAGTCGATCGGGTCGTGCTTGACGGTCACCTCATCGGTCGTGCAGCTGGCGACCATGGTGTCGGTGAAGGGGTCGATGGCGGAGGAGTTGTAGGCCAGGACGTCGACGGTCGTGGCTTCTGCAGGGGCTTTGTAGTCGCAGGTGACCTCCGTCGCGTTGTCGTTGACGGTCCGGCTGCCGGCACCACAGCCGGACAGTGCGAACGTGCCGACGACGGCGGCGGCGGTCAGCGCGAGCATTCGCGTCTTGTTGGTGTGCATGAGGCCGAGAGTATACGTATGCACACGCCTAAGGGAAGCCTAAGTTTGTTACGGAGTGTCACGCTTTCATTACGCCCATGTATACGAATACATGTCGTCGGCGGGTCTACCCGCGTTGCATGCCGAGATCGACTCTCCCTCTTACGGGGGATGCCCCCACGAACCGCCCGCAATACCGTGGAGGGATGTCCGACCTTCCTGCTGCTCCCCCGGCTCGGCGTCCGCGACCGACGGGACAGGACCTGCGAAACGATGTCTGGCTCGCCGCCGGCCTGTTCCTCGCAGCCGTGCTCAGCACCGCGCTCGGGTCGGTCGCCGGCATCTACGGGTCGGACGCGAACGCGGGCATGCAGTGGGCGCTCCTCTACAGCTTCGGGCTCACCGCCCCGCTCGCGGTGCGCCGGCGCTATCCCGAGATCGTCGTGGTCGCCGTCGCTCTGGTGTTCTTCGCGGGGGTCACCTTCCGCATCCCGGATCTCTATGTCTCGAACATCGCCATGTTCATCGCGATCTACACCGTCGGGGCCTGGGTCGACGACCGCCGGCGGGCCATGTGGGTGCGCGGGGCGGTCGTCGTGGGCATGTTCGTCTGGCTGCTGATCACGATGTTCCAGGCGGCGATCGATCCTGCCGACGACACTCTGTCGAAGGCCGGGATGTTCTCGCCGTTCGCTGCCATGATGCTCATCCAGCTGCTGATCAACGCGGCCTTCTTCGGCGGCGCGTACTACATGGGCGATCGCGCCTTCGCGGCCGCGATGTCGCGTTCGGCGCTCGAGCAGCGCACCCTCGAACTCGAGCGCGAGCGCGCGCGCACGGCGGCGCAGGCCGTGGCGCTGGATCGGGTGCGCATCGCGCGCGAGCTGCATGACGTCGTGGCGCACCACGTCTCGGCGATGGGCGTGCAGGCGGGCGCGGCGCGGGCGGTGCTCGATCGCGATCGGGAGGCCGCACGCGCGGCACTCCTCGGCGTCGAGGCATCCGCCCGTTCGGCGCTGGTCGACCTGCGGCAGCTGCTGGAGACCCTGCGCACGAGCGCGGGCGACACGGAGGGCGGCTCGACGGTGCGCCTGTCGGGACTCGCCGACCTCGTCGCGCACGCGAACGCCAACGGCCTGCCCACGACTCTGACGGTCGTCGGCGACGCTGCGGAGCTGCCCGACCTCGTGCAGGTGAACGTCTATCGCGTCGCCCAGGAGGCCCTCACGAACGCGCGCCGCCATGGCGGACCGGATGCCGCGGCAGACGTGCGGTTGCGCTACGCCGCCGAAGCGGTCGAGCTCGAGGTCGTGAACACGGGCCGCCTCGTCGCCGCGCCGACGCGCGCGGGCCTGGGTCTGCTCGGGATGCGCGAGCGCGCCGCCGCCTCCGGAGGCGAACTCCACGCAGGTCCTCGCGATCGCGGGGGGTTCCTCGTCCGCCTGCGCGTGCCCCTCGCCGTGCCGGCCGGGGCACGAGCCGGGGTCAGCGCATGATCCGTGTGCTCCTCGTGGACGACCACGCCGTGATGCGCGCGGGCTTCCGCATGATCCTCGAGTCGGCGGGCGACATCGCGGTCGTGGGGGAGGCTGCGTCGGGGGTTCAGGCGGTCGCCGCGGCATCCGAGCTGCGTCCGGATGTGATCTGCATGGACGTGCAGATGTCCGACATGGACGGGCTCGAAGCGACCCGGCAGATCGCCCGCGAGCGTTCGCTGGCTGCCGCGGTCGTCGTCGTCACCACATTCGACCGCGACGACTACCTGTTCGAGGCTCTGGCGGCGGGCGCGAGCGGCTTCCTGTTGAAGAACGCCGGGCCCGAGGAGCTCATCTCGGCGGTCCGCGTGGCGGCTGCGGGCGACGCACTGCTCGCCCCCGAGGTCACCCGCCGCGTCATCGCCCGCTTCGCCGACCGCCCCGATTACACCGCTCAGGCCGACGACGACCCCGCCGGCGCCGACCCCGGCAGCGACGCTTCCGGCGGGGCACAGGCGACCGCCACCGCGCCGGCGATCGAGCTCACCGAGCGCGAGAGCGAGGTTCTGCAGCTGGTGGCGCAGGCGATGAGCAACGCCGAGATCGCCCGACGGCTCTTCATCGGCGAGGCCACCGTGAAGACGCACGTGTCGAACGTCCTGCAGAAGCTCGGCGCCCGCGACCGCGTCGCGGCGGTCGTGTACGCCCACCGGCACGGCCTGGCCTGAGGGCCGTCCGGGGCATCCTGGGGCATCCGGGGGCATCCGCCCCATGGCTTCATCCCCCGATGGCGGCTTCTCCCCCGCACGGTGGACCGCGCATGATCCTCCGCCCGGGGGAGGTGACGGTCGCCCGCTCTGCGTAGCGTGATCCCGAGGGGCTTCACACCGAGCCCCGAGAGGAGACGGCAATGCTGCAGCTTCGCGGTATCGGCAAGAGCTATGGGGGGCGTCGCGTGCTGGACGACGTGTCGTTCGACGTGCTGCCCGGGCGGCTCACGGGCTTCGTCGGCGGCAACGGCGCCGGCAAGACCACGACCATGCGCATCGTGCTGGGCGTGCTCGTCGCCGATGCCGGGTCGGTGACACTCGACGATGCCGTGGTGACGGCATCCGATCGCCGCCGGTTCGGCTACATGCCCGAAGAGCGCGGCCTCTATCCGAAGATGAAGGTGCTCGAACACATCGTCTACCTCGCGAGGCTGCACGGGTTCTCGAAGGCGGACGCCGCGACCCGCGCCCGCGCCCTGCTCGAGCGCCTCGGACTCGGCGAGCGCCTGAACGACAACGTCGAGACGCTGTCGCTCGGCAACCAGCAGCGGGCGCAGATCGCGGCGGCCCTCGTGCACGACCCGCAGGTGCTCATCCTCGACGAGCCGTTCTCGGGCCTCGACCCCCTCGCCGTCGATGTGGTGGCGGGAGTGCTGCAGGAGCGTGCGGCGGCCGGCGCCGCAGTGCTGTTCTCCTCGCACCAGCTCGACGTCGTCGAACGCCTCTGCGACGACCTCGTGATCATCGCCGGCGGCACGATCCGCGCAGCGGGCGCCCGCGAGGTCCTGCGCACGAGCCACTCGAGGCGGCGGTTCGAGCTCGTCTCGGCCGGCGATGCGGGCTGGCTGCGCGGCGAGCCGGGCGTGGAGGTCATCGACTTCGACGGGGGCTACGCCGTCTTCGACGCCGACAGTGCCGAGACCGCCCAGCGCGTGCTGCGCCGAGCCGTCGCCCAAGGCGATGTCGCGAGCTTCGCGCCCCAGCATCCGTCCCTCGCCCAGATCTTCAAGGAGGTCATCCAGTGAGCACCACCGACATCCCCCGAGGCGCCCGCACGCCGGACAGCACGTCCCCCGGTCTCGGCGGCGGCCAGGCGGTCTGGCTGGTCGCCGAGCGTGAGATCGGCTCGAAGCTGCGCAGCAAGGCGTTCGTCATCTCAACGGCGATCCTGCTGCTCGGTGCCCTGGCGCTCGTGATCTGGGGCGGCTTCCAGGCCGCCACGGCGACCGGCACGCCGGTCGCCGTGACCCCGGATGCGCAGCAGTACGTTCAGGACGCACAGGGCGTCGAGGTCACCGATGCCGCAGATCGCGCCGAGGCCGAGGCGCTCGTGGCGGACGGCGAGGTGGATGCGGCGATCGTGGGCGACCCCTCATCACCGACCGGCTTCGCCGTCATCGCCGACTCGTCAGCGCCGACTCAGCTGATGCTGCAGCTGGCCCAGCTTCCGCCCGTCGAACTGCTGAACCCGGATGACGGCAACGCCGCGCTCGCGTATGTCGCCGCGATCGGCTTCGGCGTGGTCTTCCTGGTGGCCGCGTCGCTGTTCGGCGGCACCATCGCCCAGAGCGTCGTCGAAGAGAAGCAGACCCGCGTCGTGGAGCTGCTCATCTCGGCCATCCCGGTGCGCTCGCTCCTGGCCGGCAAGGTGGTCGGCAACACCATCCTGGCGATGGGTCAGATCCTGATCCTCTCGGCCATCGCCATCATCGGCCTCACGGTCACCGACCAGACCGCGCTGCTGCAGGGACTCGGGGGCCCGATCGCCTGGTTCGCCATCTTCTTCCTGTTCGGCTTCATCCTGCTCGCGTCGCTGTTCGCCGCGGCGGCGTCGATGGTGTCGCGACAGGAGGACATCGGCTCGACCACCATGCCGCTGACCATGCTCGTGATGGCGCCGTACTTCCTGGTGATCTTCTTCCACGACAACCCGGTGGTGCTGGCGGTCATGTCGTATGTGCCGTTCTCGGCGCCGGTGGGCATGCCGATGCGCATCTTCCTGGGGGACGCGCTGTGGTGGGAGCCCCTCCTGTCGCTCGCGATCCTCATCGCGACCTGCATCGCCGCGATCCTCGTGGCGGCCCGCATCTACGAGAACGCGATCCTCCGCATGGGCGGCCGGGTCAAGCTCCGCGAGGCCCTCGCTTCGTGACGACGGTTCGGGATGCTGTCGCCCGGCCACGCGACAGCATCCTGAACGTCATCCAGGTTCACGCGGGAATACATGCGGAAGAATGATGTTGTCCACCCTGGGCCGACGGCGTCCCTCCACGTATCTCGCAAATCCTCAGGAGGACGCCATGGGCTCCGCAATTCTCGACCGTACGGCCGCTACCGACCACCCCGTGATGGAGGTGCTCGCCGGCCGCTGGAGCCCCCGGGCGTACGACGCCACCGCGCCGCTCGATGAGCAGAAGCTCCAGAGCGCGCTCGAGGCGGCGCGCTGGGCTCCCTCCGCCAACAACGTGCAGCCCTGGCGCTTCATCGTCGCCCGTCGAGGCACCGCCGAGCACGGCGCGGTGGTCGAGACCCTCGCCGGCTTCAATCAGCTGTGGGCCGGCGACGCGGGCGCTCTCGTCGTCGCGCTGAAGGACACCGACAGCGACGCATTCGGCACGGCCTCCTACGACCTCGGCCAGGCCGTCGCCCACCTCTCGGTGCAGGCGCACCACGACGGTCTGCACGTGCACCAGATGGCGGGCTTCGACCGCGACGCGCTGCGCGCCCACTTCGGCCTCGAAGAGCGGTTCCTCCCCGTGACGGTCATCACCCTCGGAGACCTCGGCGACCCCGAGCTTCTGCCCGACGCCCTTCGCGAGCGCGAGTCGGCGCCGCGCAGCCGCCGTCCCCTCGCGGAGTCCGTTCTCGCCGACGCGTGACACCAGCGTGAAAGGCCGCGACCCGTTGGGCCGCGGCCTTTCTGCCTGCTATCGGTGGCCGTTGTACCTGCGCCGGTCGGCGGCCCGGCCGCGATGACCGGTGAGCGCGTCGGCGGCGTTGACGAGCGCGAGATGCGACAGTGCCTGCGGGGTGTTCCCCGCATGCCGACGCCCCTCGACGTCGTACTCCTCAGCGAGCAGACCGACATCGTTGGCGAGACCGCAGAGCCGGTCCATCAGGGCCGCCGCATCCTCCGGGCGCCCGCTGGTGGCGTACTGCGCCACGAGCCAGAACGAGCAGGCGAGGAACGGATGCTCGCCTCCCGGCAGTCCGTCGTCCGTCGTCGTGGTGCGATACCGGTGAAGCAGACCGTCGTGCATGAGGTCGCGCTCGAGCGCGGCGACGGTCGCCAGCATCCGCGGGTCGTCCGGCGCGCAGAATCCGACCTCGGGGAGCAGGAGGAGCGAGGCATCCACGTCCTCTGAACCGTAGGCCTGCACGAAGTGGCCGAGCCGCGGGTCGACGCCCCGCTCGTCGATCTCCGCCTTCATCCGGTCTCGCAGCGCGGTCCACCGATGGACGGGACCCTCGAGGCCGGATTCGCGGACCGCACGGACGCCGCGGTCGAACGCCGCCCAGATCATGACGCGGGAGTGCGTGAACATTCGGGGCTCGCCGCGGACCTCCCAGATGCCGTTGTCGGGGCGATCGATGTTCGCCTCCACGAAGGCGAGCAGCGCGCGCTGAAGCGGCCACGAGAACTCGGTCTCGTCGAGGCCGGCGATGCGGGCGGCCTCGAGCGCCACCATCACCTCGCCGATGACGTCCGCCTGGTACTGCACCACGGCTCCGTTGCCGATCCGCACCGGCGCGGCGCCGTCGTAGCCGGGAAGGGTCGTGACGACGCGCTCCGGCAGGTCGCGCTCCCCCGCGATCCCGTACATGATCTGCACGTCGGCCGGGTCGCCCGCGACCGCCCGCACCAGCCATCTGCGCCATTCATGGGCGGCGTGGAGCACGCCGTGATCGATGAGCGCTTCGAGGGTGAGCGAGGCATCCCGAAGCCAGACGTAGCGGTAGTCCCAGTTGCGGACGCCCCCGAAGTTCTCGGGCAGCGACGTCGTGGCAGCCGCGACGATGCCGCCCGTCGCCTCATGGGTGAGTGCGCGCAGCACCAGCAGCGACCGGATCACCGCTTCGCGGTACGGACCCGAGTATTCGATGCCACCCGCCCACCGGGTCCACCACTCGCTCGTCTCCTGCAGGGCCTCGTCGGCGTCAAGGGGCGGCGGCGGCTCCCGGTGCGAGGGGTACCACGTGAGCTGCAGATCCACGGTCTCGCCCGGGCCGACCTCGAAGGCCCCGACGTGCGACCGCCCGGCGGGCGTGAGCCCGGGTCCCCTCACCACGATGGCATCCGGTCCCGCTGTCGCCACGAGTGCCGGCCCGTGGGCCGTGGTGATCTGCCGCACCCACGGGAGTGCGCTGGCGTAGTCGAAGCGGATGCGGAGGTCCTGCGTGAAAGGGACCCTGCCCGTGATGCCCCTCACCCGCCGGATGACATCGGCCCGATGACCGCCGTGCGGCATGAAGTCGATCACCTCGGCGACCCCGGATGCCGTCTCCCATCGGGTGACGAGCACGAAGCAGTCGCCGTCGTAGGACCGCGTCGCCTTCGCCTCCGGGTCGTCGGGACGCAGCAGCCATCGGCCCTCCTCCGCGGTGCCGAGGAGTGCCCCGAACATCGACGGCGAGTCGAACCGCGGCAGGCAGAGCCAGTCCATGGCGCCGTCGAGCGACACCAGCGCGGCCGAGTGGCAGTCGCTGAGCAGGGCGTAGTCCTCGATCGGCGTCGCCATCGTCCGATTCTTCCAGCGCAAGCCCCCCGACGAGGGGACTTGACACGAATACTGTGACGTCATGAGCGAGACGCAGACAACGCTGTGCATTCTCGGGGCCTCGGGCGACCTGACGTCGCGCCTGCTGCTCCCCGCCCTGGCAGAGCTTCTGACCGAAGACCCCGAGCGCGACGTGCGACTGGTCGGCGCCGGAGGTCAGGAGTGGAGCGACCAGGAGTGGCGCGCGGTGATCGAGAAGGCCTTCTCGGCCGCGGCGAAGCCGGGCGAAGACCTGGGACGCTCGCTCGCGCGGGTGCGCGACAGCGCCGTCTACCGCCGCACCGACATCACCGACGCCGGCGAGTTCCGCGCCCTGCTCGACGAATGCGAAGGCCGGACCGCGCTCTACTTCGCGGTGCCGCCGGCCGTCGCTGTCAAGGGCTGCGAGGCCCTCCAGAGCGTCGACCTGCCCGAAGGGCTCATCCTCGCGCTCGAGAAGCCCTTCGGCACCGACGAGCCGAGTGCAGCATCCTTCAACGAGCTCCTCCGGCGCCTCGTGCCCGAGGATCAGGTGTACCGGATCGACCACTTCCTCGGCCGGTCGACGGTTCTCAACATCCTCGGACTGCGCTTCGCCAATCGGGTCTTCGAGCCGGTGTGGTCGAACGAGCACATCGAGTCGGTGTCGATCCGGTACGACGAGAAGCTCGGGCTCGAGGGCCGTGCGGGGTACTACGACACGGCGGGAGCCCTGGTCGACATGATCCAGAGCCACCTGCTCCAGGTGCTGGCGATCGTCGGGATGGACCCGCCGTACTCCCTGGACTCGCTGGACTTCCGCGACGAGAAGTCCGGCCTCCTGCGGGCGACGCGGGTGTGGGACGACGATCCCGTCGCGCATTCGCGGAGGGCTCGCTACACGGCGGGCACCATCGACGGACGCGAGCTGCCCGATTACGCGAAAGAGCCGGGTGTCGACCCTGCCCGCGGCACCGAGACGCTGGCCGAGGTGACCTTTGCGGTCGACACCTCGCGATGGGCGGGCGTGCCCTTCACTGTGCGGTCGGGCAAGGGCCTCGCCGCCAAGCAGAGCGAGATCGTGCTGCGCTTCAAGCCCGTGTCGCACCTCCCGCGCGGGTTCGACGGCTCGACAGAGCCGTCGGTGCTTCGGCTGTCGCTGGGGCCTGACCGCATGGCCCTGGAACTCAACCTCAACGGGCCGGGCGAACCGTTCCACCTCGACCGCGCCACACTGGAGGCGGAGTTCAGCGACGTGCCCCGCCGCCCCTACACCGAGGTGCTCGAAGGGATCCTCGACGGCGATGCGACGCTCTCGGTGCGCGGGGATACGGCCGAGCGGTGCTGGCACATCGTCCAGCCGGTCCTGGACGCCTGGAAGCGCGACGCGGTGCCCCTGGACGAGTACCCCGCGGGATCCACAGGCCCCGAGCACTGGTCACCGCTGTGAGGGCGGCTGCGAACCGGCCGGGTCGGCGCGCCGAGTGACCCCGGCGCGTGCCTAAGGTGGGGACCATGACCGCGAGCATCCTGTCGATCGGCACCGCCGTTCCGCCCGCTCGGGTCGCGCAGCAGGCCGCCCGTGATGTCTTCGCCGCCCAGCCCGGACTCTCGCGCATCTCGCAGCGGCTGATCCACGCCGCCTTCGACGCATCGGCGATCGACCATCGCAACACCGTGCTGACGGATCTCGTCGCCGCCGCCAACGGGGAGACACCCGGGACGGCAGAGGGGATGCCGACAGCCGGCGCCGGCGGGACGATCCTGTCGCCGTCCACCGGCGCCCGCAACGACGCGTACATCCAGCTCGCGCCCCCGCTCTTCGCCGAGGCCTCCGCGCAGGCGCTGGCCGAGGCATCCGTCACCCCCGACCAGGTGACCCACGTCGTCACCGTCTCGTGCACGGGGATGTTCGCACCCGGCCCGGACTTCCGGCTGGTGGGGGATCTCGGGCTCGCCAAGAGCGTCGAGCGGTACCACATCGGCTTCATGGGATGCGCGGCGGCTCTTCCCGGGCTCCGTGCGGCCGCTCGCATCTGCGCGGCTCAGCCGGATGCCGTCGTCCTCGTGGCAGCCGCCGAGCTGTGCACGCTCCACATCCGGTCGTCCGAAGACCCGCAGCAGATCGTCTCGGCGTCGGTCTTCGCCGACGGCGCGGCCGCCGCTGTCGTCTCGGCGCGAACCTTCGGCACCGGCCCGCGGCTCGAGCTCGAGCGCTTCGGCACGGTCCTCACGAGTGAGGGCGACAAGGACATGATGTGGACGATCGGCGACCGCGGCTTCGACATGGTCCTGACGGCCGAGGTGCCCCGGATCATCGGACGCGAGATCCGTGAGGCGGTCAGCGCGTTCCTCGACGGCGATGAGCCGGCGGTCTGGGCCGTGCACCCCGGCGGCCGCAGCGTCCTCGACCGCGTCGAGACGGGCCTCGGGCTCGACCCCGCCGCGCTCGAAGCATCCCGAGCCGTGCTCGCCCGGCAGGGCAACATGTCCAGCGCGACCATCCTGTTCATCCTCCGCGACCTGCTGCACAGTGCGAACGGCGACGACGAGCGGATCGCCGCGCTGGCCTTCGGGCCCGGGCTCACCGTCGAATCGGCTCTCCTGACCCGGACGGGCGGCGCGTGAACCTCAGCGTCCGCGACGCCGACGTCCTCGAGCTGATGGACGACCCCGACTGCGATGCGCGCCGGCTCGAAGCGACGCTGCGGCGGTTCGACACGGTGAACCGCCTCTGGAGCGGATGGAGCGGCGTCTACCGCTCCCACCTGCTCCCCCATCTGGCTTCGCTCGGACGCGCCGCACGGGTGCTCGATCTCGGCTCCGGCGGGGGCGACCTCGTCGCCCGGCTCGCGGGGCTGGCCGAGCGCGACGGCCTCGACGTGCACTGGCTCGGGGCGGATCCCGATCCGCGCGCCCACGCCGTCGCCGCGGGGCGGGCGGCGGGCCGCATCCGGTTCCGGGCGACGGATGCCGCCACCCTCATCGCCGAGGGCGAGAGGTTCGACGCGGTGCTGTCGAATCACGTTCTGCATCACCTGTCCGCCTCTGGACTGCGGACGTTCGCCGATGAATCGCTGAGGCTCGCGGACGGGCTCGTCCTGCACTCCGACATCCGGCGCGGACACCTGCCGTACTGGCTGTACGCGGTGGGGGTGACCCCCTTCGCGCCGGGTACCTTCCTGCGGACAGACGGTCTGCGCTCCATACGGCGCAGCTACCGGGAGGACGAGCTTGCGGCCGCGCTCGGGCATCCCTGGCGGGTCGAGACGGCGTCGCCCTTCCGGGTGATCGCGCTGGCACGCACGAGTGGCTGACCTCATGGCGCAGGACTCGCGAACCCATGTGTTTCTGCCGAAACCATGCGGAGCTTCTCATGGGTTCGGCGCCATTTCATGGTTTCGCGAGTCGCGAGACGCCGCTCGCAAGACGCGGGTCGTGAGTCGTGATTGACGTCATCGTCGTCGGCGCGGGCCCCGTCGGAACGCTCCTCGCGGGCGAGCTGACCCGGCGCGGGGTCGAGGTCGCTCGGCTCGAACGGCGCGCGTCACCCGGAGAGGGCACGCGGGCGATCGGCGTGCACTCGCCGGTTCTTGCGGCGCTCGAGCCGTCGGGCATCACCGAGCGGCTCCTCGCATCCGCGGTCCGCGTCACCCGGGGTGAGGCGCGCGCCGAGGGCCGGCCACTCGGTGTGGTGCGGTTCGACCGCCTGCACCGCCGCTTCCCCTTCGTCGCGGCACTGCCCCAGGCCTCCACCGAGGCCGCGCTCGGCGCGGACGCGCCGCCCGCTCGGCGCGGTGCGGACGTGAGCGCGGTCACGCCGACGAGCCGCGGCATCCGGGTCTCCCTCCAGGACTCCGAGGCGCTCGACGCGCCCATCGTCGTCGTGGCGGCCGGGTGGCGGTCGCGGCCGCTCGTCTACCGCTCAGCGGCGGTGCGGGTGCAGCCCTACGCCGACCGCTATCTGATGGCGGATGTTCTGATGGGGGATGTCGAGACCGGCCGGGACGGCGATCTTGCCGTGATCAACATCGACGCCTCCGGCGTGCTCGAGTCGTTTCCGCTGCCGCAGGGGAGGCGACGCTTCGTCACGTGGGATCCCCTCCCGTCGGACTCGTCCGGCACGGGGCGTGCGGAACGGCTGCGGGCCGCGCTCCGCGAACGCGGCGAGGACGCTGCGGCGTCGCAGATCGACGTCGCGGCCGCGTTCGAGGTCCGCCGAGCGGTGGCGCCGGCGCTCCGCCGCGGCGGGCTCTTCGTGATCGGCGATACGGCGCACGAAGTGAGCCCCATCGGCGGCCAGGGCATGAATCTCGGACTGCTGGATGCCGCCACCCTCGCGCCGCTCCTGGCCACCTGGGTGCGCACCGGCACCGCCCCGGAGCCGGAGCTCGCGGCGTGGGAGCGGCGGCGGCTGGCCTCGGCGCGGACGGCTGCCGCGCTCGCGACGGTCAACACGTCGCTGGGTCGCGCTCTGAGCCCACGCGCCCACGCCGTCCGTCGCGCCGCCCTGCGGGTGGCCCTGCGTCCTCCCGGCGCGCGCCTGCTCGCTCACGCCTACTCGATGGGCTTCGACCGGGACGCCTGAGGGCGGCATACCGCCCGGTTCACCGGCATCGCGTCTCCGCCGCTGTCCCTTCCTGCGGCCGCTGGTCTGCCTGCACTCGGGTGTTCTTCTGCGAGCGCTGCCCTTTCCTGCGAGCGCGGCGTCGGAAAGCGGCACCCTCGCAGGAAACTGGCGCGCTCGGCGAACTCACGCTCGGGCGCCGCGCTGGCCGCACCGGCCGGTCAGAGCGGGGCCGAGCCGGGCGGGCGGCGCCGAGGCCGCCCGGCTGCCAGCATCCACCCTCCACCGCTGCACTTTCCTGCGAGCGCGGCGTCGGAAAGCGGCACCCTCGCAGGAAACTGCCGCGCTCGGCGCGACGAGCGCGCGCGTCAGCCAGGGTCGGCAGAGCCGGGCAGGACCGGGGCAGGGTCAGGCCGTGAACGCTCCGCCCGTCGCCACCAGCTGCGCCGCGAGCAGCAGGGCCGCCAGCATGACGAGCCGGAACAGCGCGCGGGTCGGCGGGCGGACGAGCGCGAGGACTGCGGTCGCGCCGGCGGCTGCGAGGACGGCGATGAAGAACACCCAGCCGAGCGGCGACACGTCGCCCAGCATCCCACCCGACGACCCGATCAGGACGGCGACCGCGCCCACGACGATCCCGAGCGCCGCGACGACGGCCGAGGCGCGCGGGCCGATCCGGTGCGGCAGACCCCTGACGCCGGTCCGCTCGTCATCTTCGAGGTCGGGCAGCACGTTGGTGAGATGCACCGCGGCGCCGAGCGCCGCGCCCGCGATCCATCCCCACCCGGCGGCGAGGCGAGGATCGGGCAGGGCCAGCGTCGCGAGCGACGGGAAGATCCCGAAGCTCACCAGGAACGGCAGTATCGAGAAGGCCGTCGCCTTGAGCCCCGCGTTGTACGCCCACGCCGAAGCGAGGAAGACGGCGTGGGCGGCCAGCATCCCGAATCCGAGCGGCGCGGCCAGCACCAGGGCGAGCGCGACGGCCCCGATCGCGCATCCCCACGCCAGCCGCTCGCTGATGTCGCCGCGGGCGATGGGCTTGTCGCTGCGGCCCACGGCCCGGTCGCGCGGCGCGTCGATTGCGTCGTTCGAGAGCCCGATCGAGACCTGTCCCGCCAGCACCGAGAGGGTCAGCAGCACGAGCCGCCACGGTTCCAGCCCGACCGCGATTCCCAGGGCGAGGGCGAGGCCGGTGACGACGAGAGTCGGGCCGGGATGCGTCGACCCCCAGAGCGCCCGGATCGCCCTCATGCCGCTGCCACTCGTCAGGACGCGACGCGGCGTCCGCGGACGATCCCGACGACCGCGAGGACGAATGCCGCGAGGTACGCGATCCCGAGCACGACGGCTGCTGCGTAGAAGATGGCCTCGGACGTCTCGTACGAGACGCCGGTCCAGGTCGTCAGGGCGGAGTCCAGGTGGCCGGAGTCGCCGGAGTCCGGCACGGTGACCGCGCCCACGAGGATGGTGACCCAGAGCACGATCGTCGCGATGTCATAACCCAGACGGGTCGCCCGCTTCTTGCGCGCCTCGGGGTCGAACAGCGTCAGGAGAGGCGGCACGAGCAGGATGAGGATCGTGAAGACGCCGTAGACGATGCCCAGGATGCCGAGCCAGCCGACATCGGCGCCCACCCAGTCGCGGCCGATGAAGAAGAAGATCGGCAGCAGCACGGCGAGCACCCATTGGGCGATGAAGACGAAACGGCCGGAGCCCGCGAATCGCATGCTCCGACCGTATCGCCCGCTTCCGGCCGAGCCCGGCATCTCAGTCCTCGAGTATCGCTTCGATGACGTCGTCATCGTCGGGCGACGGCGAATCGGATGCCTCGGCCGGCCCCCGGCTCGCCAGCGCGAGGCTCGAGCCGTCCGGCGCCACATCGACCCGCACCACATCGCCGTCGTGGACCTCACCCGAGAGGATCGCCATCGCGAGCCGGTCCTGGATCTCCGACTGGATGAGGCGCCGCAGCGGCCTCGCGCCGAACACGGCGTCGTAGCCGCGCGTCGCCAGCCATCTCCGCGCATCCGGCGTCACGGCCAGCGTCAGCCGGCGATCGCGCAGGCGTCGCTGCAGGGCGTAGACGCTGAGCTCGACGATCTGCGCGAGGTCGTCCTGCGTGAGCGCCTGGAAGATCACGATGTCGTCGAGGCGGTTCACGAACTCGGGCTTGAAGGCCTGCCGGACGAGGGCCATGACCTGCTCGCGCTTCTGCTCGATCGACTGCGTCGGGTCGATCAGGATCGGCGAGCCGAGATTGGACGTGAGGATCAGGATGACGTTCTTGAAGTCGACCGTGCGCCCCTGGCCGTCGGTCAGCCGGCCGTCGTCCATGACCTGCAGCAGCACGTCGAAGACCTCAGGATGCGCCTTCTCCACCTCGTCGAGCAGCACGACGCTGTACGGACGCCGCCGGACGGCCTCGGTGAGCTGCCCGCCCTGCTCGTAGCCGATGTAGCCGGGAGGGGCGCCGACCAGGCGCGAGACCGAGTGCTTCTCGCCGTACTCCGACATGTCGATGCGGACCATGGCGTGCTCGTCGTCGAAGAGGAACTCTGCGAGCGCCTTGGCCAGCTCGGTCTTTCCCACGCCGGTGGGGCCGAGGAACAGGAACGATCCGGTCGGTCGGTTCGGGTCGCTGATGCCCGCGCGAGACCGGCGGACGGCATCCGAAACGGCCTTCACCGCCTCTTTCTGCCCGATGAGCCGCTTGCCGAGCTCGGCCTCGAGGTGCAGCAGCTTCTCGGTCTCGCCCTGCAGCAGACGTCCGACCGGGATGCCGGTCCAGGCGGCGATGACGGCCGCGATGTCCTCCTCGGTCACCTGCTCGTTGACCATGCGCGGCTCCTCGGAATCGGCCTCGGCGCTCTCGGCGCGAGCGAGGTCGGCCGTGAGCTGCTTGATGGTCTCGTACTCCAGCCGGGACGCCTTGGCGTAATCCGCGGCGCGCAGCGCGAGGTCTCGCTCGGTCTCGGCCGCATCCAGGCGCTTCTTCAGTTCGCCCACGCGGTTCAGTCCCGCCCGCTCACGCTCCCAGCGCGCCTCGAGCTCGGCGAGGTCGGCCTGGGCGGCGTTCATCTGCTCGCGGAGGGCCGCCAGCCGTTCCCTGGACGCGTCGTCCTTCTCCTTCTTGAGCGCCAGCTCCTCCAGGTACATGCGGTCGACACGGCGGCGCAGCTGGTCGATCTCCACGGGGCTGGAATCGATCTCCATCTTCAGGCGGCTCATGGCCTCGTCGATCAGATCGATCGCCTTGTCGGGGAGCTGCCGGCTGGAGATGTAGCGGTTGCTGAGCGCCGCCGCCGCCACGAGAGAGCTGTCGCTGATCGTCACACCGTGGTGCGCCTCGTAGCGGCCCTTCAGCCCGCGCAGGATCGCGACCGTGTCTTCGACGCTGGGCTCGCCGACGTAGACCTGCTGGAAGCGGCGCTCGAGCGCAGCATCCTTCTCGATGAACTCGCGGTACTCGTTGAGGGTGGTCGCGCCGATGAGGCGCAGCTCACCCCGCGCGAGCATGGGCTTGAGCATGTTGGATGCCGCGACCGAGCCCTCGCCGCCGCCCGCGCCCATCAGCACGTGCAGCTCGTCGATGAAGGTGATGATGCGACCCTCGGAGTCGGCGATCTCCTTGAGGACGCTCTTCAGACGCTCCTCGAACTGGCCGCGGTACATCGCGCCTGCGACGAGCGCCGAGATGTCGAGGGTGACGAGCTGCTTGTCCTTCAGCGACTCGGCGACGTCGCCCGCGACGATGCGCTGGGCGAGTCCCTCGACGACGGCCGTCTTGCCGACGCCCGGCTCGCCGATCAGGACGGGGTTGTTCTTGGTGCGGCGGGTCAGCACCTGGCTGACCCTGCGGATCTCGGCGTCCCGGCCGATGACAGGGTCGAGCTTGCCCTGCCGTGCGCGGTCGGTGAGGTTGATCCCGAACTGCTCCAGGGCGCTGCGGGAGTCCTCCTGCCCGGGCTGCTGCGTGGCGTTCATCTGTCTCCTGAAAACTGTAGGACTCAAAGTTGAGTCGTCTTCACTCAAGTTTAGCAAGACGTCGCGGAAGGGGCAACGCGCGGCAGGAGGATCGGCCGGCGCAGCCGGCGCGCATTACTGCACAACTCCGTCGAATCGGCCGAATGAGCAGTGATTCAGGGGGTGCGAGGCCCGCAGCGGTGGATTTCGAAGGAGTTGTGCCGGCTCGTTGCATCGGCGATCCCGCAGCGCCGGCCGCAGGTGACGCCCGGCCGGGGCAGCCGGGGCAGCCGGCGCATCCCTGCACAACTCCGTGAATCGGCCGAATGAGCAGCGATCCGGGGGCTGCGAGGCCCGGCAGGAGTGGATTTGGAAGGAGTTATGCCGACGCGGGCGCAGTGGGAGCGCCGCGCCGCCGCGGAGAACGGTCAGGCGACCGGCTGCAGCTCTCGTTCGTCCGCCGACGCCGCAGGAGCCCCGGTGTCATCGAGGGAGCAGGAGAACCGGGCCCGGTACGCGGTGGGGGTCGTCCCCAGCACGCGGGCGAAGTTCTGGCGGAGCACCGCCGCCGAGCCGAAGCCGCTCTCGTAGGCGATCCGGTCGAGGCCGAGGTCGGTCTGCTCGAGCAGCCGCTGGGCGTGGATGATCCGCTGCCGGGCGAGCCAGGCCGCCGGCGTCGCGCCGAAATCGGCCTTGAAGCGACGGGCGAACGTGCGCGGTGACATGTGGGCGTGCGCCGCGAGCTGATCGACGGTGAGCTCGACGCGCAGGTTGTCGAGCATCCAGTCGGTCACCGGGGTGAGTGAGAGGCTCTGCGCCACCGGCAGGGGCCGGTCGATGAACTGCGCCTGCCCGCCGTCGCGCTGAGGAGGCACGACCATGCGCCGCGCGATCTTGTTGGTGAGCTCGGCACCCAGCTCCTGACGCAGCAGGTGCAGGCACGCGTCCAGCCCCGCGGCCGTGCCGGCGCTCGTGATGATGCGGCCGTCCTGCACGTAGAGCACGTCCGGGTCGACCTCGATCGAGGGGTACATCCGCTGCATGGTGTCGGCGTACATCCAGTGCGTCGTCGCCCGCCGCCCATCCAGCACGCCCGACGCGGCGATCACGAACGACCCGCTGCAGACGCTCAGCACCCACGCACCGCGATCGACCGCCCGCCGGACGACATCGGTCACGCGCGAATCGACGCTGCCCCAGCTGCGCCGCGGAATCGGCGTCACGACCACGAGGTCCGCCTCGTCGGCGAACGTCAGGTCGTGCTCGACATTGATCGAGAAGGCGAGGTTCGAGGCGATCGCACCCGGCTCTGGAGCCAGGATGCGGAAGTCGAAGTTCGGGATGCCGTCATCCGAGCGGTCGAGGCCGAAGGCCTCACAGGCGAGTCCGAATTCGAACGGCGCGAAACCGTCCTGCACGATCAGAGCGACGCTCTTCATTCGCTTCACCTCTCCAGCGGCCACCTGGCCGAAAGTGGCAGTTTTCTTACGGTCGGTGGCCATTCTGCCACTGTTGGCAGATATGGCACAAGCGTAGCGTGACTGCCATGTTCCTGGTGATTCTTCTCGCAGCGCTTTCAATCCTCGCGATCGCCTCCACGACCGCCGCCCTCGCGAAGGACGGCTACCGTCGCGTCCCGACTGACGGGTCGCGGACTCCCGACAGGTCGCTTCACGACTCCACCCCGGCAGGCCAGATGATGTGGCAGGTGGACGCCGGTTGGGGCAACCGCCCGGCGAACGACCGCGGCCTCGAGCTTCGGGCTCAGACCGCCAGCACTCGCTGATAGACCTCGACCATCGCCGCGGTCCGGGACGACTGGCGAAACCTCGTGGCGACCGACGGGTCGACGGGTGGCCGCCTGCCGGCTTCGATGTCGGCGGCCGCCCGTCGCAGCGTCTCGGCGAGTGCTCCGACCGAGGCATCGCGCACCGGCCAGAGTCCGCCGCCGAGCTCGGCCGCGATATCGGGGTCGCTCACGATCGACGGCGTCCCGAGCGACGCGGCCTCGAAGGGCGTCATGCCCTGTGTCTCGAAGCCGATCGAGGTCTGTACGAGCGCGTCCGCGGCAGCGAGTCTCTGAAGGGACTCGCTGTACGGCATCCGCCCGGAGAAGACGACGGATGCCCGAGGCTTCAGCCGTTCGACGAGGCGCTCTGCCGCACGCAACTGCCCGCCGCCGCCGAGCACCTCGACATCGGCCTCGACCCCCGAGACCGCGAGCGCCTCGAGGAACGGAAGCAGTCGCTTCTCGGGGCTCATCCGGCCCAGCCACAGCAGGCGCGGCGGGCCGGGTGCCCGCTCCCTGCGCGACGCGAGGGCGGCCTCGAGCAGGTCGTCGTCGATCCCGTTCCACACGACGTCCACGTGCGTTTCGCCGAAAGAGGGGATGCCGCGCCCCGGGAGGACGCCGTGAGCTTTGAGCCGTCGCGCGAAGTGCGACGAGGGTGCGGTCACGGCATCCGCGCGATCGGCGAAGCCGCGCAGGTACGCCCATCCGTCCTGTCCTCCGGTGCGCGACCCGAGCGCCCGTCGCTCCCACGCGTTCAGCACCCGCAGCACGGTGCCCGGGAACGGCGCCGTGGCCTCGATGCCGACGTCCACGCGGTTGTGCATCGTGTGCACGACCGGCAGTCCGTGGCGCGCGGCGAACCGATGCCCGATGAACGCACCCCAGAAGTCGGCTTGGACGTGCACGAGGTCTGGCTTCGGGCGAGCCTCGAGCGCGGCATCCACCCGCCGATCGGTGCGCTCGCCCGGCCATGTCATCGCGTACTCGCGATCGAGCGTCACCGGGACCGACGGCAGATCGACGTAGGCCGCATCGGGCGTCGCCGCCCGGCGGCGCGCTCCGTGCCGCGCCGGCGCGACGATCGTGACCGTGTGACCCGCCTTCTCGAGGAACCTCCGCTGCAGGCGCATCGACACCTGCGCGCCGCCGAACGATTCGACGTGCTGGTCGCCGAACATCACGACGTGCATCGGACCTACTCGGGGAGCGGTTCGTCGCGATAGAGCGCCTCGAACGTGTCGAGCGTTCGCCGGATGTCGTGCACGATGACGCCGTCGAGAGACGCCTGCTGCATCCGCAGCCGCTCTTCCGGTGCTGCGGTCAGGACATCCGTCAGGCGCGCCGCGAGTGCGTCGACGTCGCCGGGCTCGAAGAGGTACCCGTTCTCGCCGTCGTGGACGAGATGCGGGAGCGCGACGGCATTGGCGGCGACGATCGGCAGACCCGAGGCCATCGCCTCCATCGTCGCGATCGACTGCAGCTCGGCGGTGGAGGCGATCGCGAAGACGCTGGCGCGGGTGTACAGCGCACGGAGCTCTTCGTCCGAGGCGTGGCCGTGGAACGTCACTCGCCCGTCGATCCCGAGCTGGTGGGTCAGATGCTCCAGATTGCGGCGCTGGTCTCCGCCGCCGACGACGTCGAAGTGCGCGTCGAGCGCGGGGTCGAGCAGGGCGACAGCGCGCACGATGTCGGCGGTGTGCTTCTCGGTCGTGAGGCGTCCGACGAACAGGATGCGATTCTCAGGACGCGGCGTCAGGTCGGCGACGTAGTTGGCCTTGTCGATGCCGCAGCTGATCGGAATGACGCCCTGCAGCGAGATCGTCTTCTCGAGGAAGTCGGCGGCCCTGCGCGTCGGAGTCGTGACGGCGCGGGTCATGTCGAAGGTGCGCTTCGCGTCGTCCCAGGCGAGCTTCACGATGAACCGCGTGATCGTGTTCGGGAAGAAGCTGTGATCGACGAGGTTGTCGGCCATCACGTGGTTGGTCGCGATGATCGGGATGCCGCGCTCCCGCGCGATCCGCGTGAGACCGCGACCGACGATGATGTGCGACTGGATGTGCACGACGTCCGGCTGCACGGCCGCGAGGAGCCGGCGGGAGTAGTACTTCGTCCGGAACGGCATGACGTAGCGCAGCCATTCGTGCGGCCACCATCGCCAGGACGGCAGGCGGTGGACGGTCATCGGCTGGCCCTCTATGACCTCGGTACCCACCCGCTTGGCGTGGCTCGTGCTGGGCGCGACGACGTGCACGTCGTGCCCCCGCGCGACGAGTCCGGCGGCGAGGCGCTCGGCGAAGCGGGCGGCGCCGTTCACGTCGGGGGCGAACGTATCGGCGCCGATGAGGACCGTGAGCCGATCGGGCGAACGGGGCTGATCGGCGGGGTCTGCGGCGGTGTTCTCGGGGGTCGCGGGGGGAGTCACGGGATCGGTGGCTGCCTATCTCTGCGGCGCGTCAGGAGGTTGCCTGGCTCTCTTCACTCTACCGGAGGGCTTCCCGAGTCCTTGTGAGCGAGGGAGGCGCTCGGATGCCGCCGGCCGCGCCACTAGATCTTCAGGTCCTGCTTCGGCACCACGACTTCATTGATGATGAGCAGGATCGAGGCCGTGATGGGAAGCGCCACCAGCACGCCAAGGACCCCCATCAGCGCGCCGCCCACCATGGCGGCGATGAGGACCAGTGCAGCGGGGATCGAGATCGCCTTGTTCATCACGCGTGGGCTGATCACATACGACTCGATCTGGATGTAGACCAGGTACGCGATGAAGAAGATGAGCGCCTGCTGCGGGCTGGAGAAGAGGGCGATCACCGACGCGAGGATCCAGAAGATCACCGATCCGAACAGCGGGATGAGCGTGACCACGAACGCGACCACGGCCATGAGCGCCGGGAACGGCAGACCGATCACGATGTGGAGCACGAAGACCACGGCCGCGTTGATCGACGCGAGGGTGACCGACCCGATGAGCGCACTGCCGACCGACGCGGTGATCCGCTCGGTCATGTTGCTCAGCTTGGGCCGGTTGCGAGCCGGTGCGAGCGAGTAGAGGGCGTTCTTCATCGCCTGCAGCGAAGCGAGGAAGTACAGCGTGAGGGCGACGACGATGAAGCCGCCCGAGATCGCGCCGATGATGCCGGCGGCGACCGCCAGCACGCCTCCTCCGACAACCGCGAGGAAGGCGGGGTCCGAGAGCGTCGCCGCCAGCTGATCGATCGCGGTGCCGAGGCCCGTCTGCCACTCGGCAGGAAGCTGCAGGAACCACTCGGACTGCGGCATCTCATCCAGCGCCTGGGGGATCGCCGCGAAGAACTGACCGATCTGCGCGAGCACCGGCGGCACCACGAAGACCAGGAACGCCGTCATGAGCAGGGCGAAGGCGCCGAACACGATGCCGATCCCGGCGCCTCGCTTGACCTTGTGCCGCTCGAGCATGCGCACGATGGGGTCCAGTCCCAGAGCCAGGAACAGCGCGAGGACGATGTACACGAGGATCGTCGAGATCGACAGCACGGCACTGCCGAGCACGAGAGCGCCGAGCACCCCGATGGTCGCGGCGAAGCCGCCCGCGAGCGGCCGGTCGAGCGCCGCGAGGACCCGAACCCGGAAGGTGTTCTCGTGCGGCATCGCCGCGGCCTCGAGATCGGCGGCCACAGCGGCCGCGCCCTCGGCCGGGTGTGGCACGGGCTGCGGAACAGGCGCGGCCGACGAGGAATCGCTCATGGCGCCACTCTAGGGCTGTGCTCGCCGGTCGACCCCGGGGAACGCCGGGGTGCTCATCACCCCGGGGGGATGACGACGACCATGCCGATGCACGCTAGCGTTCACTCAACGGCGGGCGCACCGGGCCTGCCCCTCTCCGTGGGAGGCCTCGGTGGAATCTGGAAACCTCGCCAACCTGATCTGGACGATCGCGTTCTTCGCCGATCTCGCGATCAAGGTGCTCGCGCTCATCTTCATCCCCCGGCATCGAAAGCCCACGGCCGCGATGGCCTGGCTGCTGGCGATCTTCCTCATCCCCTTCTTGGGCATCTTCCTCTACCTGGTGATCGGCAACATCAAACTGCCGAAGTCCCGGATGGAGGAGCAGGCCCGCATCGACGCCCGGATCCGGGAGCGCGTCGCGCTGACCGACTTCGCGAAGCCCGACGCCGCCGAGCCGCGCTGGTTCCAGCGGGTGGTGGAGCAGAACGAGGCGCTGACCGGCATCCCGGCACTCCACGGCAACGCGATGACGCTCAATGGGGACTACAACGCCACCATCACCCAGATGGCTGTCGAGCTCGGCACCGCCCAGCGCTTCGTCCACGTCGAGTACTTCATCGTCGGCTGGGACGACACGACCCGGGGGTTCTTCACCGCGATGGAGGATGCCGTCAAGCGCGGCGTCACCGTCCGCATGCTCATGGACTTCATCGCCACCCGCAAGGTCGCCGGGTCCAAGGAGATGATCGCGGAGCTTGACCGGATCGGCGTCGAGTGGCAGTGGATGCTGCCCGTCCAGCCGACCAAGGGCAAGTATCAGCGGCCCGACCTGCGCAACCACCGCAAGATCGTCGTCATCGACGGCCTGATCGCCTACACGGGCTCGCAGAACCTCATCGACCGCAGCTACGACTCGCCCAAGAACCAGAAGCGCGGCCTGCAGTGGCAGGAGCTCGTGACGCGGATCGACGGGCCCGCGGCCGCCGCGCTCAACGTGGTCTTCCTGTCGGACTGGCTGATCGAGACCGGGCAGGACATCACGTTCTCGGAGTACGTGCCGGCCGAGCAGGCTCCGGCGTCGGGCGACCTCGTCTGCCAGGTCGTCCCCAGCGGACCGACCTACCGCACGGAGAACAACCTGCGCCTCTTCCTCTCGCTGATCTACGGCGCCACCGAGAAGGTCATCCTCACGAGCCCCTACTTCGTGCCCGACGAGGCGATGGTCTACGCGATCACCTCGGCGTGCGAGCGGGGTCTCGAAGTGCACCTGTTCGTCTCGGAAGTCGCCGACCAGTGGCTCGTCGGGCACGCGCAGCGGTCGTACTACGGGGTGCTGCTCGACGCCGGCGTGCGGATCTTCCTCTACCCGGCGCCCTACATCCTGCACTCGAAGCACTTCTCGATCGACGACGACATCGCCGTCATCGGGTCGAGCAACATGGACATCCGCTCGTTCAGCCTGAACGCCGAGGTCTCGGTGCTCGTACGGGGGGCGTCCTTCGTCGCCGGGATGCGCGAAGTCGAAGAGGGCTACCGGCAGGCCGGACGTGAGCTGACCCGCGAGGAGTGGAGCCGCCAGTCGCGCAAGGACACCTTCTTCGACGGCATCGCCCGCCTCACCTCCGCGCTCAACTGATCCTCAGAGAGCGGTGGCCGCCACGGCCTACCCTTGAGGGATGCCGACACTCCACGCCGACGCCGACGCGACGCTCTGGGTACCGGTCACGTCATCCCTGGGCCTCTCCGGCCGTCGCCATCGCAAGACCGCGATCCGCATGCTGCTCACCCAGGCGAACCGCGCGGTGGGCTCCAGCGAGCGGCCCGGCAGCAGCGTCCTCGCGTGGGGGATGAGCCAGGCGGCGCCCTTCCTCATGCGCCGCGCCGCCGGGCGGGTGCTCGTGTGGGTGTGGAAGGCCGACCCGGAGCTCGCCGTCGTGATGGCCCAGGTGCAGGAGGCCACGCCACAGCTCCGCACCGCCCGCGCGATGATGCCGATGGAGTACGACGACAGCGAGGAGTTCCGAAACCCGTACCTGGGCGTGGGCGAGAAGCTCGCCATGCCCCTTCCCCGGGACCCCCGCACGCCGCCGTTCGCGACCTACACGTGGGACACCGGCACGCATTTCGTCAGCGTGACCGCGGTGTGCCCCGAGCGCGAGCGGTTCGGGACGATCATCGGCAGCCTGGATGACCTCGCGCGCACGATCCGCATCGCCGACGACCTCACGATCGGCGAGTCGCCGACCGTCCTGCGGATCGATCCGGCTCCGCCGAAGGCCTGAGCTCAGTCGGGCTCGGGAGCGGCTCCCGGATGCAGCGGGGCGACGTCGTGGTCGCCCGACAGCCATCGCATCCAGGTCGCGCCGGGGTCGCTCTCGAGGATGAGCGCGCGCACGAGCAGGGTCAGCGGGATCGACAGGATCGCGCCGACCGGGCCGATGATGAACGTCCAGAAGATCACCGCGAAGAAACTCAGCGTGAGGCTGAGGTTCACGGCGTCGCTCACGAACTTCGGCTGCACGAGCACCTGGAGCGTGACGTTGACGACGCAGTAGATCGCGACAACGGCCAGAGCCAGGGGCCAGCCGCCCACGACCAGGGCGAGGACGGCAGGCGGGATGAGACCCAGCACGAAGCCGATGTTGGGGATGAAGTTCGTCACGAACGCGAGGATCGCCCACACCGCCGGAGCCGGCACGCCGAGCGCCAGCAGCGCGAAGCCGTCGATGACCGCGACGATGGCCCCGAAGGTGGCGTTGACGACGTAGTAGCGGCGGACGCTCGAGTTGTACACCTGGAATCGACGGACGGTGGGGCGGATGCCGCGGCCGAAGGACGCTTCAGCGCGTGAGTAGCGCGCTCCGTCAGCCGCCATGAAGATGACGTAGCCGAGCACGAAGAAGAGCGCCGTCAGCACGCTCAGGACGGTGCCGCCGAGCGAGGTCGCGAACGAGATCAGCTTCTCGGGCTGCATGATCGAGGCACCGGCATCCGCCGCCTCAGAGGTGACGCCGAACGACTGCAGCAGCGCCACGACGTTCTCGGCCGCCTGCTGGAGCTCGTCCTTGTAGTCGGCGACCAGCCGTGCGAACTCCACGCCCGCGAAGGTCAGCAGCAGCGCCATGACCGCGAGGATCAGGTACCCCACGACGATCACTCCCGTCGTCGCAGCCCAGCGGGGCCAGCCCCAGCGTTCGAGCGGGAAGCGCACCGGGTGGCAGACGATGACGATGACCGCCGCGATCGCGAGGGGGCCGATCAGCTCCCGCGCATACGAGACTCCGGCGAGCGCGATCACGGCCGCCGCAAGGCCGAGGAGGATCCGCAGCGTCGGCGACAGCGAGGGAGCTGCCGCGCCGGCGGGCGCGGACGTAGCGGGCGGGCGCGATTGCTTCACGGGCGCAAGGCTAGCCGTGCCCGGCGGCGGGGCGACGCGGGCGCGCCCTGACCGGTCGCTATCGTGAGCGGGTGGATCTCAGCCAGCTGCTTCCGACGACCGTCGAATGGTGGCAGCTGCTCATCGCCGTCGTCGTGATCATCGCCGGCTGGGTCCTCTCGCGACTCGCCCGCGCGGGCACCATGCGGCTGCTGCGGCTGGCTCCGAGCGTCTCGGAGATCGTCTCGACGTTCATCGCGCGCCTGGTCTCGTACTTCGTGGTCCTGCTGTCGGTCGGCATCGCCCTCGCGGTGCTCGGGGTCAACATGCAGCCGCTCCTCGTGCTCGCGGTGGTGCTCGCCGTCGTGGCGGTGCTGGTCCTCCGCGGGGTCGCCGACAACTTCGCCGCCGGCGTCGTCATCCAAGCGAGCAAGCCGATCGAGGTCGGCCACGAGATCCAGGTGGAGGGCCCGGACGGACGCGCGATCACCGGCGTCGTCACCGACCTCAATTCGCGGACCGTCGTGCTCGAGACCTACGACGGCCGCACGGTGCACGTGCCCAACGCGAAGATGGTGCAGGATCCGATCGTCAACCATTCCGCCCGGGGACTGCGCCGCAGCGAAGTGCAGGTTCGGGCCGCGCGCAGCGGCGCCGGGTTGGATGAGGTGCTCGCCCGGCTCACCGAGGCCGCGGCATCCGTTCCGGGGGTCTCCGAGATCGAGCGGAGCCGCGCCATCGCGGTGTCGATCTCGCCGGAGCGGCTGACGGCGCGCGTCCTGTTCTGGCACACCCCGCCGGATGGGCTGACGGTGACCGCCGGTGTCGTCGAAGCCGTCGCTGCCGCCCTCCGCGCGGCGGGTGTCGAGAGCACCGTGACGAGCGAACCCGGACTTCCGCCGCTGGTGCCCTCCGAGACCCTCTGAGATCGGGCGGGCCCGCGCGCCTCGCGCTCAGGCCGCCTTGCCGGCGGGCTTGGCCACGGGCTTGTCCTCGCGCACGTGGACGACGAGCTCGGGTGCCTTGGTGACGATGAGCCACACCGGCAGCACGATGAGGCACAGGAGTGGCAGCACCTTGATGTCGCCGCACAGGGCGACGCCGACGAAGATGCCGATCCAGCCGTCCTTCGTCGCCGCCAGGACGATGCCGAGCGTGCCGCACGCCACGGCGAGCGAGATGGGGAGGCCGGGGATCAGCGCATAGCCGAGCAGCCCGAAGGAGACTCCGATGAAGACGGCGGGGAAGATCCGGCCGCCACGGAATCCGGCGCTGGCGGCGATGAGGAGCGCGACGACCTTCACCGCAGTGAACAGCGCGAGCTGCTGCGGGCTGTAGTCATCCGGATGCTCGAGCAGCTCGCCGGTCTGCTCCAGGCCCTTGAAGAGGGTGATCGGTCCGCCGATGATGCCGAGCACACCCAGGAGCATGCCGCCGAGAGTGGTGAAGATCAGCGGGTTGCGCAGCGCGTGGAACAGCCGGTGCAGGTGGGGGAAGACGAACGCGGCCGCGACGCCGATGAGCGCGGACACTGCCGCGACGGCGAATCCCGTCACCAGGTAGATCGGCTGGTAGGCGCCGATCGGATCGAGGGTGAACGCGATCGCCTCTCCTCCGAGGAGGAGCATCGTCACTGCGCCGGCACCCGCCGCCGCCAGCGGGAGGAACAGCTTGTCCCAGAGCGACCCCGGCATGGCGAGGGTTCCGACCATCCCCGTGAACACGAGCGCCGCCGCGACCGGCGTGCCGAACAGCGCGCCGATCGTCCCCGAGACGGCGAGCATCACCAGGAGCGCGGGCGGGACCTTCGTGGAGAACCTCCCGAAGACCGCCACCGCGAGTGCGCAGTTGACGGCGATCGTCGGGTTCTCAGGGCCGAGGCTGACCCCTCCCGCCAGGCCCAGAATCGTCACGAGGAGGATCGTCGGCACGGTCAGGAGCTTCGGCGGCGTGCCGCCGAGTTCGGTGGTGGCCGAGTCCGGTCCGCCGTGGCCCGGCAGGAGCCAGACCACCGCGCCGACCGCCGCACCCGTCAGAGTCAGGACGAGGAAGATCCACCACGGCGTGCTCTCATCGGCTCCGAACAAGCCCGGGAGCGTGTTCCACACGTAGTGCATGAGGCCTTCCGACACGAGGTCGAGAAGGCGCAGCACGACGGCCGAGCCGATGCCGATCAGCAGCGCGGGAACCGCGAGCAGCAGCAGATTGCGGATGCTCGGCGTGGTCGGCTCGGTCATGTGACTCCTCACGGTCGGACTCATCCTGCCCGACCTGCGGCAGGCGCGGCATCCATCAGTCGGTCAGGCGCATGTCCTCATGCAAGGCCGCGGCGCTGCGGATGAACAGGATGATCCAGGTGAACACGAGCGTTCCCGCCACGAGCTCGACCGCGGTCAGCGTGTAGTAGCCGATTCCGAAGAGCACGCCGAGCGCCACCACGAGGCCCAGGAAGACCCAGCCGAGATAGATGAAGAACGGCGACATCCCGGGGATCCAGCCGCGCAGCCGGATGACGAGCACGGCGTAGACGACGGCCATGCCGGAGGCGAAGAACGTGTGGATCCAGAACCAGTCATCCACGGGGAACACGCCGACGAAGCCGAGGAACACCCCGACCAGGATCAGGCACAGCCGTACCCGCGCGATGCCGTGCGGGGCCGCCGTGGGGATGCCCGAGGTGGCCGCCCGGGCGAGCGTGGTCACGATGATCCCCGCGACGATCAGGGTGAGGTTGAACGCGAGCGACGAGATGTCGTTCGTGACGCCCAGCGAGCTGAGGTGCTTCTGCCACCACTGCGGATCGGATGCCGTCAGCATGCTGGCGACGATCCCCTCGACGAGGAACGTGGCGAGCACCACCGCCAGCAGCTGCAGATCCATATGGGTGCCGGAGTAGAACGCGACGTACCCGGTGACGGCGGCGACGGCTCCCGACAGGACGATGACCGGGATGCCGAACACCTCGGCGCCGATGAATGCCTGCTCGAAGATCACCGACACGAGCGTCCAGCTCAACAGCGCGATGACGGCGTGGGCGAATGCCAGCGCGACCAGATCGACGATGTCGAGGACGTTCGGACGAACGCCGCCCCGCAGCATCCGTCCGCCCGCGAACGCGACGATCGCGACGAGTGCCGACGTGACGGCGGCGAACTGGCCGAGCGAGTCGGGGCCGGCGATGGGCGCGGACTGGAACCTGAACGCCAGGATCGCGATGAACGCGACGACGATGAAGGCGCCCGCGCCGATCGCGAGGGAGATCGACTCGAGCGTCCGCTCGCTGGATCGGCTGTCGGCGGCTGGTGATGCCGCGGGGGCCTCGGATGTCATGGCGACTTGTCCTCTCGGGCGGGCGCTGCGAACTCTTCGTGCATCTGGGTGACCTGCTGGACGAGGGCGCGCATCTGGCCCCGCGTCGCCGGCTCGTCGTCATCGCGACCGCGCGCCGCCTTCTCGATCACCCACGATGACACAGTCGCCGTCACCGTGCCGACGATCGCGACACCGCCGGCCATCAGCCCGACCGCCCAGAGGCGGCCCACCGCGGTGACGGGATAGAAGTCGCCGTAGCCGACCGTCGCCACCGTGACGAACGCCCACCAGACCGAGTCCCCGAAGTTCTCGATGTTGGACCTGGGGGCGCCGCGCTCGACGTCGAGCACCGCCAGCGAGCAGAGATAGATCACCAGGAGCGAGGCTCCCGCGCCGTAGATGGCGATGCGGCTGCGCAATGCCGTCCCCGCCGTCTGCTTGCCGAAGGTCATGACCGTCAGCACCCGCAGCAGGCGAAGCGCCCGCAGCATCGGGATGGCCACGATCGCGAGGTCGAGCAGATGGCCCCGGAACCATGCGCCGCGCGGCTTGGCGAGCGTGAGACGCACGATGTAGTCGACGATGAAGACGACCCACGTCAGGCCGATGATCACCCAGAGCACGAACGCCTCGGGGCCCTGCGCGTCCGTGATGGACTTCCACGAGTACGCGATGAGCCACAGGGCGGCTGCCACGATCAGAGGCCAGTGCGTGGCACTCTCCCACCGCGCCATGATCTCGGATCGGCTCGCCATGGGTGCACTCTAGAGCCGCGGGGCTCGCCGCCCGAGGTGCACCGCCGATCGGTCACCCGAGGGGTGTGACCGCACGACGTGCCGAGCGACCAGGTCCGTGGCACCGCCCGCGTGCCGGTGCCATGATGTGCCCATGACGGACTCTTATACATCTGCGCTCGAGTGGACCCGACCGGCGACGGTGGAGCAGCGCATGGCAGCCGGCAAGGACGCCCGTCGGGCGGTGTCGCGGAGCGAGCTGGCGCACCTCTCCGGGGGTGATCGGGATCCGCTCGGGATCCTCGACGCCCAGAACGAGGGACGGCTCGCCGAACTCGTCCCCCTGCGGATCGAGCGGATGTCGGCCAGCCCCTTCGCGTTCTACCGGGGTACCGCGGCGATCCAGGCCGCCGACCTCGCGCGCGACCCGCACAGCGGCATCCTGGTCGCATCCTGCGGCGATGCGCACGTCTCGAACTTCGGCTTCTTCGCCTCACCGCAGCGCACGCTGATGTTCGACCTCAACGACTTCGACGAAGCTGCGTGGGCTCCGTGGGAGTGGGATCTGAAGCGCCTCGTCACGAGCATCGTCATCGCCGGGCAGGCGACATCCCGCGATCACAAGGTCGTCGAGGAGGCCGCTCTGGAGGCGGTGCGAACGTACGCGCGCTCCATGGCGGCGAACGCGGCGCGCAGCAGCGTCCGCCGCTTCTTCGAGCATTTCGACGCCGAGTCCGGCCTGAAGGCCATGGAGCCGGAGTCGCAGCGCACCATGCGGAGCGCGATCAAGGAGGCCGAGAAGAAGACCGGCGATCGCGCCGCCAAGCGCCTCACGACCCTCGACGATCAGGGTCGGCTCATGTTCGTCGACCGTCCGCCGACGATGACGCACACGACGCCTGAGATCGAGGGACGACTGCACGACAACCTGCAGAAGTACATGGCGTCCGCGAACGTGGACGTCAGGCTCGTCCTGGCTCAGTACACGGTGTCGGACATCGCCCTGCGCGTGGTCGGCGTCGGAAGCGTGGGCACGCTCTGCACGCTGATCCTGCTGCAGGACGGAGACGCCAACGCGCTCATCCTGCAGGGCAAGGAGGCCGGGCGCAGCGTGCTCGAGCAGTACGGGGGCATCACTCAGCCGGATGCACTGGTGGAGCTCGTGACCGAGCAGGGCGAGGGGGGCCGTGTCGTCGCCCTCCAGCGCATCCTGCAGGCGGTCTCGGACCCGTTCCTCGGGCACCTCCGTGCCTACGCCGGTGACTTCTACGTGCGGCAGTTCAACGACATGAAGGGCGGCATCGACATGGATCAGCTCGATGACGCGACCTTCCGCGACTACGCCGAGATCTGCGGCGCGGTCCTCGCCCGTGCCCACGCACAGTCCCCCCGCGCCGCCGAGGTCGCCGGATACATCGGCAACGGGCGGATGGTGGGTGAGGCGATCCTCGAGTGGGCCTACGCCTATGCCGCCCTCTCGAAGTCGGACTTCGAAGCGTTCGTCGCCGCACACCCGAAGGCAGAGAGCGGCTCGGCCGAGGCGAGGGCTGCCGTCCGCGCCCTGGGCTGATCAGGCGGTTCCGCGGACCCCTGGACCGGGCTCGTCGCGGGGAGCAGCATCCGTCCCCTCGTCCTGACCGTCGTCCATCGGAGCGATGCCGACCCGGGGGCTCCACAGCACCACCTCGGTCGCGCGGCGAACCCGCGTGCCGTGCCGGAGCGTCACCACCGCGCCGGTCGCACCGGCGGCGAAGACCCGAGCACCCGGACGGCGCTCGAGCTCGACCTTCACCCGCTCTTCGAGGTCGCGCACCCGCAGGTGCAGCTCGCGCACGCGATCCTCGAGTTCGAGGATGCGGGCGATGGCCGGAAGCCCCATGCCGTCCGCCGACATCCGGGCCACTTCAACCAGCTGCTGCACGTGCCGCAGCGAGTAGCGGCGGGATCCGCCCTGGGTGCGGGCGGGGACGACGAGCCCGAGCCGGTCGTACTGGCGCAGGGTCTGCGGGTGCATCCCGGAGAGCTCGGCCGCTGAGGCGATCGCGAAGATCGGCGTGTCCTCGTCGATGTCGTGCTGCTCACCCATGCGAACCACCGCCTCTCGTCGCTCAGGACAGGAGTTCCGGCGGAGGCAGCACCGCGCAGGGCGCTGAGGTCCTGTCCGCGCCGGAACACCTGTTCTCTGTCATGATCTAGCCGCGCGCCTTGGACATGAGATCGGCGCGCGGGTTCTCCTTCGGCTCCAGCGCGTGGAAGCGCTCCAGCGCTTCGCGCGCCGCGTCGTCGAGGTGCGACGGGACGGCGACCTGCACCTCGGCGAGAAGGTCGCCCGTGCCCTTGGCCGTCTCGACCCCGCGGCCCTTGACGCGCAGCACCCGGCCGGAGGGGGTGCCGGGCGCGACCCGCAGCTTGACCGGCTCGCCGCCCAGCGTCGGAACCTCGATCGTCGCGCCGAGGACCGCCTCGGTGAAGGTGATCGGCACCGTCACGCGCAGGTTGATGCCATCGCGGGTGAAGACCGGATGCGGCCGCACCGAGACCGCCACGACGACATCGCCCGGCTCGCCGCCGTCCGGCGAGGGCCGGCCCCGACCGCGCAGCCGGATCTTCTGGCCGTCCGCGACTCCCGCGGGGATCTTCACCTTGAACGGCTTGCCGTCGTCACCCTGCAGGGTGATGGTCTCGCCGCGCGTGGCCGTCAGGAAGTCGACGGTCGTGCGCGCCGTGACATCGGCGCCGCGGGTGGGGCCGCCGTAGCCGCGGAATCCGCCGGTCGTCTGGCCGAAGCGCCCCGAGCCGAAGCCGCCGCCCTGGGTCTGGTTGAACATCCGGAAGATGTCGTCCATGTCTTCAGCCTGGGTCCGACCGGTGCGGCCCTGACCGAACATCGAGAACACGTCCTCGAAGCCGGCGGCACCGGGGCCGGCCGAGGTGAAGCGGGCGCCGCCGGCACCCATGGCGCGGATCTGGTCGTACTCCTTGCGCTGCTCAGGGTCGGAGAGCACCGAGTACGCCTCGCTGATCTCCTTGAACTTCGCCTCGGCCGCCGCATCACCCTGATTGGAATCAGGGTGATGCGTGCGCGCGAGCTTGCGGTAGGTCTTCTTGAGATCCGCTTCCGAGACGTCTTTGGAGACGCCGAGGATCTTGTAGAAGTCCTTGTCGAACCAGTCCTGACTCGCCATGCATGCTCCTCAGCTGGTCAGTCGACCGGGACGGCGACGACGACCTTCGCGGGGCGAAGCTCGACCGAGCCCACCCGGTAGCCGACCTCGACGACCTCGAGCACCGTGGGTGCCTCGACGCCGGGGGTCGGCGCCTGGAAGATCGCTTCGTGGTGCTGCGGGTCGAACGCTTCGCCCGCCTCGCCGTATGCCGTCACGCCGAGCCGCTCGGCCACCGCGCGCACCTTCTCGCCGATCTGCGCGAAGGGCGAGCCCTCCACGAGGTCGCCGTGCTTGGCTGCGCGATCGAGATCGTCGAGCACGGGGAGGATGCCCTTGGCGGCCTCGCCCTTCGCGCGCTCGATGTCGCGCTCACGCTGCTCTTCGGTGCGGCGGCGGTAGTTCGCGTACTCGGCCTGGAGGCGCTTGAGGTCGTTGAGCAGCACCGACTCGAGGTCGGCGAGCTTGGCGTCCTCGGCCGCGGCGTCGACGTTCTGCTCGGTGCCGAGGATGTCGTCGACGGTCCACTCTTCGCCGGCCGCGGCATCCTCTCCGCCCTGCGGGGCGGGGTCGGAGACCGGAGCCTCCGACCCGTCCTGCGGACGGACCTCTTCTTCGCCGTCTCCGGCCGAAGGAACGAAGTCCTTGTCTGTCATGTCCTACTTCTTCTCGTCTTCGTCGTCCACGACCTCGGCGTCGACGACGTCCTCGTCAGGGGTGGAAGCGCCGGCCTCGTCCGACGGGCCGTCGGGCACCGGCTCGGAGGCCGACTGCGACGCCTGGCTGGAGGCGTAGATCGCCTCGCCGAGCTTGCCCTGGCTCGCGTTGAGCTTGTCGAACGCGGTCTTGACCGCGTCGTCGTCGTCGCCGGCGAGCGCCGCCTTGAGGGCATCGACGTCTCCCTGCACCTCGGACTTGACGTCCTCGGGCAGCTTGTCGTCGTTCTCCTTGATGAGCTTGTCGATCGAGTACGAGAGCGTCTCGGCCTGGTTGCGCACCTCGGCGGCCTCACGGCGCTTCTTGTCCTCGGCCGCGTGCTCCTCGGCCTCGCGCACCATGCGCTCGATGTCGTCCTTCGGCAGCGACGAGCCGCCGGTGATCGTCATCGACTGCTCCTTGCCCGTGCCCTTGTCCTTGGCGGACACGTGCACGATGCCGTTCGCGTCGATGTCGAACGTGACCTCGACCTGCGGGATGCCGCGGGGCGCCGGAGCGATGCCCGTGAGCTCGAACGTGCCCAGCGGCTTGTTGTCGCGCGTGAAGTCGCGCTCACCCTGGAAGACCTGGATGGCCACCGACGGCTGGTTGTCGTCCGCGGTCGTGAAGGTCTCGCTGCGCTTGGTCGGGATGGCCGTGTTGCGCTCGATGAGCTTGGTCATGATGCCGCCCTTGGTCTCGATGCCGAGGCTCAGGGGGGTCACGTCGATCAGCAGGACGTCCTTGCGCTCACCGCGGAGCACACCGGCCTGGAGTGCGGCGCCGACGGCGACGACCTCGTCCGGGTTGACGCCCTTGTTGGGCTCCTTGCCGGTCTCGCGCTTGACGAGCTCCGAGACAGCGGGCATACGCGTCGATCCGCCGACGAGCACGACGTGGTCGATGTCGCCGACCTTGATGTTCGCCTCGCGGATGACGTCCTCGAAGGGCTTCTTCGTGCGGTCGAGGAGGTCCTTGGTGAGGTCCTCGAACTTCGCGCGGGTCAGCGTCTCGGACAGCGACACGGGGCCGTTCTCGGTCAGCGAGAGGTACGGCAGGTTCAGGCTCGCACTCGTCGACGACGAGAGCTCCTTCTTCGCCTGCTCGGCGGCCTCCTTGAGGCGCTGCAGGGCGATCTTGTCGCCCGAGACGTCGACACCGGTCTGGTCCTTGAACTGCTTGATCAGGTACTCGACGACGCGCTGGTCCCAGTCGTCGCCGCCGAGGCGGTTGTCGCCGGCGGTCGAGCGCACCTGGATGGTCGAGAAGTCGTCGTCCTTGCCCACTTCGAGCAGCGAGACGTCGAAGGTTCCGCCACCGAGGTCGAAGACGAGGATGAGCTCGTCCTCCTTGCCCTTGTCGAGCCCGTACGCCAGAGCGGCGGCAGTGGGCTCGTTGATGATGCGCAGCACGTTCAGGCCCGAGATCTCGCCGGCCTCCTTGGTGGCCTGGCGCTCGGCGTCGTTGAAGTACGCGGGGACGGTGATGACGGCATCCGTCACGGTGTCGCCGAGGTACTGCTCGGCGTCGCGCTTGAGCTTCTGGAGGATGCGCGCCGAGATCTCCTGCGGCGTCCACTTCTTGCCGTCGACGCCGAACGACCAGTCGGTGCCCATGTGGCGCTTGACCGACGAGACGGTGCGGTCGACGTTGGTGACGGCCTGGCGCTTGGCGGTCTCGCCGACGAGCACCTCGCCGTCCTTGGTGAACGCGACCACCGACGGGGTGGTGCGGAAGCCCTCGGCGTTCGCGATGACCTTGGGCTCGCCGCCCTCGAGGACGCTGACGACCGAGTTGGTCGTACCGAGGTCGATTCCAACAGCACGTGACATGTGTTCTCTCTCCTTCTTGCGGGACGGGCGGATGCCGCGCCCCAGGCTTGCGAAGTCCTCTCGCGATCCTCCGCCGCCCGGATCGGACGGGGTTGAGCCGCGATGACTCAAGGCTAGCGCCGAGGCCCCCGTTGCGTCAAATGGGGTTGAGTCGGTTCATATCAACTTTTCAGCGAGCGCGGGACGCTGTCACCGTGAAGGTGCGATCGCGGGCGATCTGGCGCGTCGGGCCGACGAGGCGCTCGAGGTCGGGCCGATAGCGCAGGTGCGAGTTCCAGACGGCCCACAGCTCGCCGCCCGGGGCGAGCACGCGGCCGGCGTCCGCGAAGAGCTTGAGGGCTATGCCCTCGTGCACGACATGCCCGATGTGGAACGGCGGGTTGAGGACGATCAGCTCTGCGCTCGCGTCGGCTCGGCCCGACAGCGCATCGTCGCGCACCACCTCCACGCGGTCCGCGACGCCGTTCGCCGCGGCCGTCGCCCGCGCCGAGTCCACGGCCGCCGCGGACTGGTCGGTCGCGACGACGCGAAGGTCAGGCCGCTCGCGGGCGAGCCAGGCGGCGATGACACCGGTGCCGCAGCCGAGGTCGATCGCCTCGGCGACGCGGGGGGCGGCATCCAGGTGCTCGAGCAGGAATCGTGTGCCGATGTCGATGGCGGCGCCCGCGAAGGCAGCTCCGTGGGCGACCACCGTGAGGCCTGTGGCGGGGTCCGCCTGCCGACGCGGCCAGGTGGAGGTGACGGAGGGAAGGGGCTCGGCGGCGATGAGCACCCGGGCCTTCTGGCGGGCGTGGGTGACGTCGAGCCGGGCGAAGCGCTGGCGCAGGACGTCGTTCATCGACACCGCCATGTGCTTGACCATGCCCCCGGCGAACACCCGCACACCCGGCGCGGCGTGCTGCGCGATGACTTCGACGATCTCGCTCAGCGCGTCGAGCGAGCGCGGAAGACGCAGGAGCACCACTCCGGCCCCCGATGTGAGGGCGGCATCGAGCGCGTGATGCTCCCACAAGGCATCGATGCCGAGCCGCTCCGCGTTGGCGGCGAGCGCGCGCTCGCCGGACAGGCCGTCCTGATGCACCCGGATGCCGGGCACCCCGTGCCGGACAGCCGCCCCGAGGGTGAGCGCCCCGTACGCGTCGCCGATGATGACGACGGTCCCGGCGGCCGCTGCCGCCAGGGCTTCGGCTGCTTCATCGAGGAGCAGGCGATCGGCGGCGTCTGCCGCATGCAGCTCGGGAGCCTCGACATCGGGATGCCGCGACAGCGCGCCGAAGTCGAGATCCATGGTCCCCACGGTACGGGGAGGCGTGGGATCCCGTGTCGCCCGATGCTGCGCGCTCCAGCGCGTCGCCGGGATTAGCCTGGGCACGCACCGCGAAGGCGCGGCGCGCGCGCCGGCGTCACCCGGCGTTCACCGAAGGACCCCAGAGTGACCGACATGAGCTCCCCCACCGACGGCCCCCAGCGCCCGCACATCCCCGAGCCGCTCCTGTCCGACGGCGAGCTGCACACCGTGGGACTGGACGAGCAGCGCGTTCCGCGCAGGCAGGTCGTGTCGTGGGCGCTCTGGGACTGGGCGACGCAGCCGTTCAACTCGGTCATCCTGACGTTCGTCTTCGTCTCGCTGTACCTCGTGTCGGACAGCTTCCTCCCGGGCTCGGTGGCCGCCGAGAATGCCGACGGCAGCCTCGTCTGCTCGCGAACGGCGGACGCGGCGACCGACTACTGCCAGGGCCTGTCGAACCTCGCGGAGTGGTACGGCTGGGTGACCTTCGGTGCCGGCATCCTGATCCTGCTGCTCGCGCCTGTCCTCGGCCAGCGTGCCGACGCGGTGGGCAACAAGAAGCGCTGGGTCGTCGGCGGCACCGCCGTGCTCGCCGTCCTGCAGTTCGCGCTGTTCTTCGTCTACGCCGAGCCGGCGTTCTTCTGGCTCGGTGCGCTGCTCGTGGCGTTCGGCTCCGTGGCATCCGAGATTGCCGGGGTCAACTACAACGCCATGCTCGTGGAGGTGTCGACGCCCCGCACGATCGGCCGCGTGAGCGGGCTCGGCTGGGGCCTCGGATACATCGGCGGCATCCTGGCTCTCGTCATCGTCGTGGTGCTCAACCAGCTGCAGTGGTTCGGGCTCGATGTCTCGGGAGGGCTCGCCTACCGGCTGATCGCCGTCGGCGCCGCCGTCTGGACGGTCGTCTTCGCGCTTCCCTTCGTCTTCAACGTGCCGGAAGCGCCCGCCCGGGACGACCGCGAGAAGGTGCCGTTCTTCCGCAGCTACGTCGTGCTGGTGAACGACGTCGTCGCGCTCTTCCGCGAGCACCGCCCGACGTTCTGGTTCCTGATCGCGAGCGCGGTGTATCGCGACGGGCTCGCCGGGGTCTTCGCGTTCGGCGGCGTCCTCGCGGCCGTGTCGTTCGGCTTCTCGGCGACCGAGGTCATCCTCTTCGGCATCGCCCTCAACCTCGTCGCGGGAATCTCGACGATCGCCGCCGGCTGGCTCGACGATCGCTTCGGCGCGCGCACCGTCATCGTCGCGGCGCTGTCGATCCTCATCGTCAGCGCGCTGTTCGTCTTCGTCTTCCGCGAGGAGGGCAAGATCATCTTCTGGATCGGCGGGATCGTGCTCTCGGCCGCCGTCGGGCCCGCCCAGGCGTCGAGCCGTGCGCTGCTGGCGCGGCTCTCGCCCGACAACATGCAGGGCGAGATCTTCGGCCTGTACGCGACCACGGGGCGCGTGATGAGCTTCCTCTCACCGCTGCTGTGGGCGCTGTTCATCGGCGTGTTCGGCGCGACCCACTACGGCATCCTCGGCATCGTCATCGTCCTTGCGGCCGGGCTGGTCCTGCTCCTCATGGTGAAGCTGCCCAAGCACCAGCGCGTCTGACCCGCGCTCTCAGCGCGGGCGCTGCGGTGGCGGCGTCAGCTGTGATTCCCGCGACACCCGGTCACGCGGAAGGGCTTCGGAGTTCGGCTACCCTCGCTGAGGGGTCGTCACCGGCCTGAGCGGTCGTCACCGGCCGCCTCGATCAGGAAAGGCTCACCTCGCCCGTGACCATGCCGCTCACCGAGCTCCGACGAGCGGCACGACATCGGCGCGCACTCGCGTACTGGGGCGTGATCCTGGGGCTTTCGCTCTCGCTCTGGCTCGGCGTGTCCGGGGCTCCGCCGCAATGGCTCCGGGTGGCGATGCTGTTCATCCACCTGGCATCGATCATCGTCGGGCTCGGAGCGGCGGTCCTCCTCGAGGTCAACGGGCTCCTCTGGACCGTCGGACGCGAGAGTCTCGCCGATCTGCGGCGCACGGAGAGCTCGGTGTCGGCGCTGGCCTGGGTCGGCATCATCGGCCTGTTCGCCAGCGGCGCCTTCCTCGCGCCGAACCTCGAGGATCCTCTCACCCAGGTCAAGATGGCAGCCGTGCTCCTGGTCGCCATGAACGGCGTCGCCATGACGCGCCTGACCGCGGAGCTGCGCCGCCTCCCGCCGCGCGTGAGGTTCCAGGCCCTCCCCCTTCGCCTGCGCGCGTGGTGCGTCTGGAGCGCGCTCGTCTCGCAGAGCGCCTGGTGGACGGCCGTCATCATCGGGATGCTGAACACCGCCGTCCGCTGACCCCCGCGCTGATGCCGTCTTCTGACGGCTCGCGGTCTAGTGTGGGAGCTTGCGGATTCCCGGATCTGCTGATCAACGACCGCGGATCCCCGCCAGGTTCCCGCCACCTGAGGACTATCGACGTGCCCGAGTCGACGCTCGACACCCCTGCCCTGACGCCCCGCCACGCAGTGCGTTCCTCTGTGGACGCCGCCCGATGAGCGCCCCTCAGAGCTCCGCCATCGAGGAGCGCCGCCGGCTGCGTCGTGCCAGACAGCGACGCCTGGTGATCTGGATCAGCGTGGGGGTCATCGTGATCCTGGTGGCATCGATCGGAATCGTCGGAACGCTCGTGGTCTCCGCCCTCGCAAGCTCCGACGAACCGGTGGCGGCGAGCACGACCGAATCCGAGCCGCAGGCAGAACCGGCCATCTTCCCCGACGACGTGCCGGCGGCGACGAACGGCGCAGAGCCGTGCACCACCGTGACGGTGATGTCCTCCTTCGAGAACGCGGAGATGGTCGCCAATCTCGCCGGCGGCTACAACGCCCAACCCCGCGATGTGAACGGCCATTGCGTCGTCGTCGCGCCCGTGCGCGACAAGTCCGGCGTCGCCGCCGAGGCTGTCGCCGCAGGCTTCCCGCTGCTCGCAGCCGAACAGCGGCCCTCGGTGTGGCTCCCGGACTCGGACACATGGCTCGGACTCGCCCGCGCGGACGGCGCAACAGCCGTCCCCGCCGAGAGCGAGAGCGTCGGCTCGTCCAACATCGTGCTGGCCATGCCCGCTCCGCTCGCCGAGGCGATCGGCTGGAGCACTGAGCCTCCGGGGTGGAACGACGTGTTCGAGGCGGCCGCCGATGCCAACCTGTGGAGCGACCTGGGGCACCCCGAATGGGGAGCCTTCAAGCTCGGCAAGACGAGTCCGATCGTCGCGACCTCCGGCGAAGCGGCGATGTTCGCATCGTTCGGCACCGCCTCGGGAGGCTTGGAGGGCCTCTCCGCGGCGACCGTAGCCGATCCGGCGGTCCAGTCGACGGTACGTGAACACGAGCTGGCGACGAGCCACTACATGGCCACCCCGGAGCATTTCCTCTGGCACGCCCGTCAGGCTGAGGAGGCCGGCTCGGCGGCGGACTTCCTGTCGGCCGTCATCGTCGACGAGAAGTCGGTCTGGGACTACAACCGCGGGATCACCAGCCGAGACGGGGTGACGCGCGTCGAGGGTGCGCCTCCCCAGGAGCCGCTGGTTCCGATCTACCCCACCGACGGCTTCTACGGTGCAGACAACCCGGCCGCCGTCCTCACAGGCGATTGGATCGACGAGAACGAGGCGGCCGCCGCGGCCGATTTCGTCCGCTTCGCGACGACAGCCCAGGGGCAGGCGGTCGTCCGCGGGTCCGGCTACCGTGACCTGAACGGGACTCTGGACGAGGGTGTCGCGGATGTCGCCAAGCTGTCTCTCGAGCCGGAGGGCGTGCTCGCACTCCCCGGGCAGGATGTGGTGGCCGCCGTCAACGAGGCGTTCCCGATCGTGCGCAAGCGCGCCCAGGTTCTCTTCCTCATGGATGTCTCGGGATCGATGGATGAGCCCATCTCTGCGACCGACACCAAGCTCACCGCCGCCAAAGCAGCCATCGCCCAGGCTCTGAACTACTTCACAGCAGGTGACAACGTCGGACTCGCAGCCTTCGCGCAGAGTCCTGACGGCGTACTGCTGCCGGGCAACGTCTCGCCGGTGGCCGAGATCGGGGCGAACCGCGACGGGTTCCTCGCAGCGCTGGGCGGCCTGCAGTCGATGGGCGACACTCCGCTCTTCCAAGCGGTCGACGCGTTCGCGACGCAGCAGGCCCAATCCTGGTCAGCCGATCGCATCACGGCGATCGTCCTCCTCAGTGACGGCGAGAACGATACGAACACGCCGACCATCGGTGCTGACCAGATGCTCGCGACGTTGCATGAGCTTCACCACACCACCCCGGTGCTCGTGTTCACGCTCGCGTACGGGGCGGATGCCGACGTCGCCACCCTGCAGTCCATCTCGAGCACCACGGGCGCGCACTATTACGACGCGACCGACCCCTCGAAGCTGCAGGCCGTCCTCGGAGACCTCGTCACGAGCTTCTGATTCGGGACACGTGGCAGCCCCGCGCGCTGAGCGCCGGCCGGTCACGCGCGGCGCGCGGGCCGGTCACGCGGGCGCGGGCGCGCGAGGCCGCATCGAGATCAGGTCACCGCGGCCAGGCGTCGGCGAGCTTGGTCAGGAGCCGCGCGAGCTCGGCCTGCTCCGCCTCGGTGAATGTCTGGAGCGCGGCGCCCATCGCGTCGCGGCGCTCTCCGCGGAAACCTGAGAGGATCGCGCGCCCCTCCTCGGTCAGCGCGATGCGGGTGCGGCGCGCGTCGTCCGGGTCGGCCTCCCGCCGGACGAGCCCCAGTTCCACCCCCTGCTGCACGAGCCGTGACGCGCGCGGCTGATCGACGCCGACCGCCTCGCCCAGCTCACTGACCGACAGGGCACCGGATGCTGAGGCCAGCGCCTCGAGCATGCGCAGGCGCGCAGGGCCGCCGAAGCGGGCGCCGGCGACCCACGGCGGGGGTCCGAACGGTCCGCCGCGACGACCGTGGCCGCCGTGGTGCCCATCGTGATGACCCTCGTGGTGCCCGTCGCGCATCCATCCGGGCTCACCGCGATCGGGGCCGCCGTAGGGCGGGCCTTCCCACGGCGGGCGCGGCATCCGTCGCCCTCTCAGGCGTGCCAACGCGGCGGCGATCGCCTCGACGGAGTCAGGGGAAGGCGAACTCATCCTGCCAATTTACATGCGACTTGACATGCTTCGTGAATGCATGTCACACTGCATGTACATGCACAACTACATGCAATGGCACGGCGGCCCTCCGATGAGAGCGGACCGCCCCTCGAAAGGACTTCCCATGGATCACATCGATCACGACACCCCGGACGGCGCGACTGGCGCCGTCCCCACCGACCGCCGACCGCTGGGCTACTGGCTCCGCGCGGTCGACCACCTCATCTCGGACGCGTTTGCTTCGGCGCTCGCCGAAGAGCAGGTGACCCGACGGGATTGGATGCTGCTCAACGCGGTCTCCGGCGACGTCGACATCCCCGGACTCGCCGAGCGCCTCGCCCGCAAGGGCAAGCGCCTCGCCGGACTCGAGAAGCGCGGCTGGGTAGACCAGGCCGGCGACGGCACCTGGACCCTGACCGACGAGGGCCGTGCCGCCAAGGAGCGGATCGGCGCGATCGTCGACGGCGTCCGCACTCGGGTCGCCGGCGCCGTCTCACCCGAGGAGTTCGCGACGACGATGGCCTCGCTCGAGGCGATCGCGCGTGAGCTCGGTTGGAGCGAGGAGAACCGCGGGCATGAACGCCCGGGCTTCGGCCCCGGCTTCGGCCGTGGTTTCGGCCCTGGTTTCGGCCCGCGCGGCAGGGGCTTCGGCTTCGGCCGACCCGGATTCGGCCACGGCGGCCCCGGGTTCCGTCCCGAGTTCTCCCCGGGGTTCGATCCCCGATCCGAGCACGAGCACGGATGCGGCCACGGTCGCGGGCACGGGCACGGTCCGGCCGGCCACGAGCACGGCCACGGGTACGGGTACGGTCCCGCGGACCACGGGCACGGGCACGGGCACGGCCACGGCGGTGAGCACCACTCCGAGCGCTTCGGCGGCGGCGGGTCGCACGGCCGTCACGGCCACGGCTCGCCCGCAGGCCGCCACGGCCACGACGAGCACACCGCAGAGCAGGCGTACGAGCGCGGCTTCGACGCCGGTTACGCACGTGGTGCGGCGGAGCGCTGACCACACGGTCACCGAAGCAGGCCCGCACGCCGGAGGGAGCAATCTCCCCGGCGTGCGGCCGCGCAACCGGCGCGAAACGAACGGCGGGCACAATAGGCGCATGACGCGCCCCGCTCTGCTGGCCATCTCGCACGGCACGGCCTCCCCCGCCGGGCAGGCAGCTGTCGCCGGGCTCGTCGCGGCCGTCGCGGCACGCCTGCCCGATGTCACCGTGCGCCTCGGCCACGTGGATGTGCAGCAGCCGGATGTTGCAGCATCCCTCCATGCACTCCCTGCCGGCCAGCCCGTCGTGATCGTCCCGCTGCTCCTGTCGGCCGGGTACCACGTGCGCGTCGACCTGAGAGAGCAGTCCGCCGCCCACGAGGCAGTGGCGATCTCACCTGCGCTCGGGCCCGACGCTCGGCTGGTGGACGCGCTGCTGGCCCGCCTCCGGCTGCTCGACCCGAGCGACGACGACACGATCGTGCTCGCCGTCGCAGGCTCGAGCGACGACCGCGCGAACGAGGACTGCCGCACGATCGGCGCGATGCTCGGCGAGCGACTGGGGCGCGAGGTCGTGGTCGGCTTCCTCGCCGCCGCCGAGCCGCGCCTCGGTGAGGCGGTCCGCCAGGCTCGGGCAGCCGCGCAGGGTGCGGCATCCGGTCGCGTGATCGTCGCGAACTACCTGCTGGCCCCGGGCTACTTCCACGACCTGGCGGTGCGCCTGGCCGACGGATCGCCGGTCGCACGCCCGCTGCTCGACGACGACGAGCCGGCGGCATCCCTCGTCGAACTGGTGGTCGATCGCTACCGTGCGCTGTCGGCCTGAACCGGGCGCGGGGTTGCTGGACTGAGTGCGACAAATGCCTCCTCTGCAACTGTGTGACGCACCATTACGTGAAGTGACGTCTCTTGACGCTCGGATAGGTCTCCGGCGCGGCCGCTCATAATCTCGCGGATGTGGACTCGATAGGGTCCGCCCCCGGCCATGCCCGGGGCTCCCGGAGGCCATCGTGACGATCAGCGACACCGACTCACCCCGCGCCGCAGCACCGCGGCCGGAGGGTGCCCGCGCGCGCCCGCCCCGCCCCTCGTCCCGCCCGAACGGGCAGTGGAAGATCGACGGCACTGCTCCCCTCAACGGCAACGAGGAGTGGAAGCAGGTCGACGACGGCCTGAGCGTCCGCGACCGCATCGAGAGCACCTACGCCAAGGGCGGCTTCGCGTCGATCGACCCGACCGACCTGCACGGCCGCTTCCGCGTGTGGGGCCTCTATACGCAGCGCAAGCCCGGCATCGACGGCGGCCGCACCGCGACCCTCACGCCCGAGGAGCTCGAGGACGAGTACTTCATGCTGCGCGTCCGCATCGACGGCGGACAGCTGACGACCGAGCAGCTGCGCGTCATCGCCGGCATCTCGACGGAGTTCGGCCGCGACACCGCCGACCTGACCGATCGCCAGAACATCCAGCTGCACTGGATCCGCGTCGAGGACGTCCCCGAGATCTGGCGCCGCCTCGAGGCCGTCGGGCTGCAGACGACCGAGGCGTGCGGCGATGTCCCCCGCGTCGTGCTCGGCTCGCCGGTCGCCGGCATCGCCGCCGACGAGCTCATCGACCCGACGCCCCAGATCGACGAGATCACCTCGACGTTCATCGGCGACGCGTCGCTCGCGAACCTGCCGCGCAAGTTCAAATCCGCCATCACCGGGCACCCGAGCCAGGACGTCGTCCACGAGATCAACGATGTCGCCTTCGTCGCCGTCGACCACCCCGAGCTCGGCATCGGCTACGACCTCTGGGTAGGCGGCGGCCTCTCGACCGCCCCCGCGCTCGCGGAGCGCCTGGGTGTCTTCGTCACCCCAGAACGGGTGTCGGATGCCTGGCACGGCGTCGCGCAGATCTTCCGCGACTACGGCTACCGCCGCCTGCGCAACAAAGCCCGCCTGAAGTTCCTCCTCGCCGAATGGGGCGCCCCGAAGTTCCGGCAGGTGCTGCAGGACGAGTACCTCGGCTACGCGCTGCCCGATGGGCCCGCCGCCCCCAAGCCGCTGACGGCGGGCGACCACGTGGGCGTCCACAAGCAGAAGGACGGCCGCTTCTACATCGGCGCGACGCCGATCGTCGGCCGCGTCTCGGGCCCCAACCTCGCGAAGCTCGCCGACCTCATCGAGGCGCACGGCTCCACCCGCCTGCGCACGACGCCGCACCAGAAGGTCGTCATCCTCGACATCCCCGAAGACCGCGTCGAGTCGCTCGTCGCGGGTCTCGACGAGCTCGGCCTGCAGGCACGGCCGAGCCTCATCCGCCGCGGCACGATCGCCTGCACGGGCATCGAGTTCTGCAAGCTCGCGATCGTCGAGACGAAGGCCTACGCGACCGCGGCCGTGCTCGACCTCGAGGCGCGTCTCGACCAGTTCGAGCTCCCGCATCCGATCTCGCTGCACGTCAACGGCTGCCCCAACTCGTGCGCGCGCATCCAGACCGCCGATATCGGGCTCAAGGGCCAGCTCGTCACGATCGACGGCGAGCAGGTTCCCGGCTACCAGGTGCACCTCGGCGGCGGCCTCGCCTCGCAGGACCGCGACGAGGCAGGCCTCGGCCGCACCGTCCGCGGCCTCAAAGTCGCCGCCGACGGCATCGCGGACTACGTCGAGCGCGTCGTCCGCCGCTTCCTTGCGGAGCGGGATGCCGAATCCGACGAGACCTTCGCCCAATGGGCGCACCGCGCTGAAGAGGAGGCCCTCCAATGAGCGAGTTCATCCGGACCGGCGCGCGATTCCGAGGAGATCTGCAATTGCGAGGGTCGATCCGCGCGAATTCCTCCTCGGAATCGCAGATCCCCTCGGGTCTGCTCGGCCGCGCCGATGAGGAGGCCCTGCGATGAGCGTGTCGCTCGCCCCCCGCGTGGCCGTCAAGCGCACGCACGAAGAGCTCGCCGCCCTGGCCGAGCGCGGCAACATCGAGCTCGGCAGCCTCACCGACCACGAGGCATCCCCTTCCGAGGTCGTCGCGTGGGTCGCGGAGCATTTCGGAGCGGATGCCGCAGCCGTCGCCTGCTCGATGGCTGACGCCGCCCTGCCGCACCTCGTGGCCGAGCAGCTGCCCGGCGTCGACGTCCTGTTCCTCGACACCGGCTATCACTTCGCCGAGACGCGCTTCACCCGCGACGAGGTCGGGCGCGTGCTGGATGTGAGGATCGTCGACGTGCTCCCCGAGCAGACGGTCGCGGAGCAGGATGCCGAGTTCGGCGCCCAGCTGTTCGCCCGCGACCCCGCGCTCTGCTGCGCGCGCCGCAAGGTGGCGCCCCTGCAGGACGCCCTGGCCGGCTACGAGGTGTGGTTCACGGGTGTCCGCCGCGAAGAGGCGCCCACCCGCACGAACACGCCTCTCGTGGTGTGGGACGAGCGCAACGGCCTCGTGAAGGTCAACCCGCTGGCCGCGTGGACGTTCGACGACCTGCTCGACTACGCCGGCCAGCACAAGGTGCCGGTGAACCTCCTCGTCTCGAACGGGTACCCCTCGATCGGCTGCGAGCCCTGCACGAAGCCGGTCGCGCCCGGCGAAGACCCCCGTTCCGGCCGCTGGGCCGGGCTCTCGAAGACGGAATGCGGACTGCACGAATGAATTTCGATACGGCGACTTCGTGGCCTACTCAATCACCGGGGGCCGAGGCGACTTCGTCGCCTCCTCAATCGCGGGAAGACACCGCGACCCGCCTCTCGACCCTCGACCTGCTCGAGGCCGAGGCGATCCACATCATCCGCGAGGTCGTCGCCGAGTTCGAGCGTCCTGTCCTCCTCTTCTCGGGCGGCAAGGACTCCGTCGTCGTGCTCCACCTCGCGACGAAGGCCTTCTTCCCCGGCAAGGTGCCGTTCCCAGTGCTCCACGTCGACACCGGCCACAACTTCCCCGAGGTCATCGCGTTCCGCGACGAGACCGTGGCCCGGCTCGGGGTGCGGCTCGAGGTCGCGCGCGTGCAGGACTACATCGACGACGGCCGCCTGCAGGAGCGCGCCGACGGCACCCGCAATCCGCTTCAGACGCTTCCGCTCCTCGATGCGATCGCGGCCGGCCGCCATGACGCCGTCTTCGGCGGAGCGCGACGCGATGAAGACAAGGCGCGCGCGAAGGAGCGGATCATCTCGCTCCGCGACGAGTTCGGCCAGTGGGATCCCCGCAACCAGCGTCCCGAGCTCTGGAGCCTCTACAACGGCCGCCACACCCCTGGCCAGCACGTTCGCGCGTTCCCGATCTCCAATTGGACCGAGCTCGACGTCTGGCGCTACATCGAGCGCGAAGAGATCCCGCTGCCTCCGCTCTACTTCGCGCACGAGCGCGAGGTGTATGCGCGTGACGGCATGTGGCGTCCCATCGGAGAGTTCTCCCCGCCCCGGCCGCACGAGAAGGTCGAGACCCGCGTGGTCCGCTACCGCACCGTGGGCGACATGAGCTGCACGGGTGCCGTCGAATCGGATGCCGCCGACCTGGCGTCGATCGTCTCCGAGGTGGCGCGCACGACCATCACCGAGCGCGGGGCCACCCGCGCCGACGACCGACTGTCGGAGGCCGCCATGGAGGATCGCAAGAAGGACGGGTACTTCTGATGGGCACGCCGCAGACTCTGCTGGAGGCCGCTGAGGTGTCGCGCGCTCTCGAGCCGGGGACCCTCTTCCGCTTCGCCACCGCCGGCTCCGTCGACGACGGCAAGTCCACCCTCGTGGGCCGCCTGCTCCACGACTCGAAGGCGATCCTCGCCGACCAGCTCGAGCAGGTCGCGCGCACGTCGGCCGAGCGCGGGTTCGCACACGGCGAGTTCGACTTCGCCCTGCTGACCGACGGCCTCCGCGCCGAGCGCGAGCAGGGCATCACGATCGACGTCGCCTACCGCTACTTCGCGACCGGCGCGCGCAGCTTCATCCTCGCCGACTGCCCCGGGCACGTGCAGTACACGCGCAACATGGTCACCGGCGCGACGACCGCCGACGCCGTGGTCGTCCTCATCGACGGCCGCAAGGGCGTCCTCGAGCAGACGCGCCGCCACCTCGCGGTCATCGCCCTGCTGCGGGTGCCGCACGTCATCGTCGCGGTCAACAAGATCGACCTCCTCGGCTATGCGGAGGATGCCTTCACCCCGGTGGCAGAGCAGGTGCGCGCCGTGACGGCCGAGCTCGGCATCCCGGAGGTCCACGTCCTTCCGGTGTCGGCGCTCGAAGGCGACAACATCGTCGACCGCTCTGCGCGCACCCCCTGGTATAACGGCCCGGCGCTGCTCGAGCTGCTGGAGCAGCTCCCGGCGGCCGACGAGCTGGTGTCGGGATACGCGCCTTCGTCGCTGCCCGGCGACGAGGTCCGCGAGGACTTCCGCCTTCCGGTGCAGCTCGTCCTGCGGCCGCAGGGCGGGCTGGCACCCGAGCTCGCGGCCGACCCCGACCGGGCCGAGCGCTATCGCGACTATCGCGCCTTCGCGGGCCGCATCTCGTCCGGCTCGATCCGCGTGGGCGACGCCGTCACGGTGTTCCCGAGCGGCATCGAGACGACCGTGACCGGCATCGAGGTGGCGGGCGCCGAGGCATTCGAGGCCCGCGCGCCCCAGTCGATCGCCCTTCAGCTCGCCGCCGACGTCGACGCCGCCCGCGGCGCGGTCATCGCGGCGGCCGGCACGCTGCCGCCGGCATCCCGCGAGATCTCGGCCGAGCTGTTCCAGCTCGACGCCCGCACCCTGCGCGCCGGCACGCGCGTGCTCGTCAAGCACGGCACGAGCACCGTGCAGGCACTCGTCTCCTCGATCGACGCGCGGCGCGACCTCGACACGCTCGCCCACGAGCCGGCCGACGTGCTCGAGACGAACGACATCGGGCACGCCACGCTCCGCCTGGCGGCGGACCTCCCCCTCGAGTCCTACGAGGCGAACCGCTCCGGCGGCTCGTTCCTCGTCATCCATCCGTCCGACGGCGCAACACTCGCCGCCGGCATCGTGCGCGGCTGACTCAGCCGGCGCACAGCAGTATCCGACCCATGCACGCCGATAGAAGGAGGCGAACTGTGAACACCATCCGCACCGCGACGACGATCACCACCCTGGGACTTGTGGCCATGATCATGGCGGGCTGCGCCTCCGGCGCCAGCACGGCCTCCGTCCCCGACGAGGAGACGGCCCCATCGGTGAGCGAGCTCCGACTGGGCTACTTCGCCAACGTGACGCACGCGCCGGCTCTCGTGGGCCTGGAGGAGGGCCTCTTCGCGGACGCCCTCGGCGACGTCAAGGTCACCACCCAGGTCTTCAACGCCGGCCCTGCCGCGATCGAGGCGCTCACCGCCGGCGCAATCGATGCGACCTACATCGGCCCCAACCCGTCGATCAACACCTTCATCCAGTCGGGCGGCGAGTCGGCGCACATCATCGCCGGCGCGGCGACGGGAGGCGCGGCGCTCGTCGTCGCCGACGGCATCGACAGCCCTGACGATCTCGCGGGCAAGACGCTCGCGTCGCCGCAGCTCGGCAACACGCAGGATGTCGCTCTGCGGGTCTGGCTCGCCGACGAGGGCTACAAGACCGACACGTCAGGCGGCGGCGACGTCAACATCACCCCGACCGAGAACGCGCAGACGCTGACGCTCTTCCAGCAGGGAGACCTCGACGGCGCATGGCTCCCCGAACCGTGGGTGTCGCGCCTGATCATCGATGCGGGCGCCCATGTGCTCCAGGACGAGGCCGACCTCTGGCCCAACGGCGAGTTCCCCACGACGGTCCTGCTCGTGCGGGCGGAGTTCCTCGATGAGCACCCGGATGTCGTCGCCGACCTGCTGAAGGGCCACATCGCGGCGGTCGACTGGATCGCCGAGCACCCGGACGAGGCGCCCGGTGTGATCAACGACGCGATCGAGGCCGAGACGGGCAAGCCGCTGTCGGATGAAGTCATCACCCGCGCGCTCGAGCACGTCACCTTCTCGGTCGACCCGCACGCCGACACCTTCGAGACCCTGGTCTCGAACGGCCTCGAGGCCGGCACGCAGAAGGACGGCTCGATCGACGGGCTCTTCGACCTGCGTCTACTCAACGGCCTGCTCGAGGACGCGGGCGACGAGCCCATCTCGGCAGACGGCCTCGGTGAGGACACTCCGTGACAACCCCCGCGGGCGAGGCCGTCGGCGTCGCGTCACCTTCGGGTGACGCGACCCGGCGGCCGAGCGTGCCGAACCACCTGGGGCCGAGCTTCGACGGCGTCATGCCGGTTCCGGCCTCCGCGCCGGGCCCCGCTCCCGCCGTGCGCATCGATCACGTCTCCAAGCGGTTCGGGCGTGGGCCGGTGGTTCTCGACGACGTCTCGCTCGACATCGCGCCCGGCGAGTTCGTGTGCCTCCTCGGCGCCTCGGGCTGCGGCAAGTCGACGCTGCTCAACCTCATCGCCGGGCTCGATCAGACGACGGCGGGCAGCATCCAGACCCCCGCCGGTGGGTCGGCGGTCATGTTCCAGGAATCCGCGCTCATGCCATGGCTGACCGCGCGCCGCAACGTCGAGCTGGCGCTGCGGCTGCGGGGGATGCCGCGTGGCGAGCGGCGTGAGGCGGCGCTGGCCCTGCTCGACACCGTCAATCTCGCGGATGCCGCCGAGAAGCGCCCGCACGAGCTCTCGGGCGGCATGCGCCAGCGGGTCGCGCTCGCCCGCGCCCTCGCCCAGGACCGGCCGGTGCTCCTCATGGACGAGCCCTTCGCCGCTTTGGATGCCATCACCCGGGACCTGCTGCACGAAGAGCTGGAGCGGGTGTGGCGCGCGACCGGCCGCACCATCGTGTTCGTGACCCACAACGTCCGCGAGGCCGCTCGGCTGGGCCAGCGGGTCGTGCTGCTCGGGAGCCGGCCCGGCCGGGTCGTGCAGGAATGGCGCATCGGCAAGACGACCGGCCGCCGCATCGAGTCCCCCGAGGTCGCCTCGCTCTCGGTCGAGATCACCGAGCAGCTGCGGAAGGAGATCCGCCGCAATGCCGCGTGAGACACCCGCCGCGCTCGCGCACGGCTCGCAGAGCCCGATCCCGCAGACCGACGAGCTGCGCAGCCTCGCCGCCGGCCTCGATCGGCTGCAGACCGACGAGGACGCCGGGCAGACCGGCTGGCGCCGGTTCGCCGCGAGCGTCGTGCCCCCGATCGTCTTCGTCGCACTCCTCATCGTGGTGTGGCAGCTGTACGTCGTCATCGCCCAGCCGCGCCCCGACATCGTCCCTTCTCCGGTCGACGTGTGGAATGCGATGGGCGACGCATGGGAGGCCGGCCGCCTGCAGGAGGCGGTCATCACCAGCCTCGAGCGCGGGATCATCGGCTTCATCATCGCGATCATCGTCGGCACCCCGATCGGCCTGCTGCTGGCCGAGGTGCGGCCCATCCGCCGCGCCGTCGGCCCGATCATCTCGGGCCTGCAGGTGCTCCCGTCGGTCGCATGGGTGCCCGCCGCGATCATCTGGTTCGGCCTGTCGGACGCAACCGTCTACTTCGTGATCCTCATGGGCGCGATCCCGTCGATCGTCAACGGCCTGATCGCCGGCGTCGACCAGGTGCCGCCGCAGCTGCGGCGCGTCGGCACCGTCCTCGGCGCGTCCCGCTGGCAGCTGGCGACCGCGGTGATCATGCCGGCAGCCCTCCCCGGATATGTCGCGGGGCTCAAGCAGGGCTGGGCGTTCTCGTGGCGCTCGCTGATGGCCGCCGAGATCATCGCGACGGGCGGCTCGATCGGCTTCGGGCTCGGCTCGATGCTCCAGCAGTCCCGCGAGCTCGCCGACCTCGCCAGCGTCCTCGCCACCATCATCATCATCCTGGTGATCGGCGTGCTCATCGAGCTCGTCTTCTTCGGTCCGGTCGAGCGCCGGATGCTGAAGCGCCGGGGTCTGCTCGTGACGGCAGGCGCGCGATGACCGGCGCACACGCTCAGGGCGCCCCCGGGAAGGTGTGGCTCGTCGGCGCGGGACCCGGGGATCCGGGTCTGCTCACGGTGCGCGGTCTTCGCGCGCTGGAGCGCGCCGACGTCATCGTCGCGGACCGCCTCGGCGCACGCGCCGTGCTCGACGGGCTCGCCGCCGACGGGGTCGAGCTGCGTGCCGAGGTCGTCGACGTCGGCAAGCTGCCCGGCCACCATGCGGTGCCGCAGGACGACATCAACGCCCTCCTCGTCCGCTTCGCGCTCGAGGGCAGGCAGGTCGTCCGCCTCAAGGGCGGCGACCCGTACATCTTCGGCCGCGGCTCCGAGGAGCTCGCCTTCTGCCAGGACCGCGGGGTCGACGTCGAGGTCGTGTCGGGCGTCACCAGCGCCATCGCGGTGCCCGCCCTCGCCGGCATCCCGCTGACGCACCGCGGCGTCGCGACCGCCTTCACCGTCGTCACCGGCCACGACCAGATCGCCGAGCTCGGCGGCGGTCGCGACCACACCGTCGTCCTGCTCATGAGCATCGGCACGCTCGCCCCGGCCGCGCTCACGCTCGCCCGCGGCGAGCGCGGCGCCGACTGCCCCGTCGCGATCGTCGAGGACGGCTTCGGGCCGCGCCAGCGGGTCACCGTCGGCACGCTCGCCACGATCGCCTCGCAGGCCGCCGAGCGCGGCATCCGCTCTCCGGCCGTCGTGGTCGTGGGCGATGTCGTGCGCGTGAGCCCCTACGCCCCCGAAGCCCTCGCGCTCGGTCTGTCCTCCTTCGATCCGCTCGCCACCCCGGCGAGCGCCTCACGAAAGCCCCACGCACTGTGACTTCTTCGAACCTTCAGCTCCGCGTCGCGATCGTCGGCGCCGGTCCCGCCGGCATCTACGCCGGCAACATCCTCGCAGGCTCCGTATCGGCGGCCGGAGGCGCGGTCGCGATCGATCTCTTCGAGTCGCTTCCCTCGCCCTACGGCCTCATCCGCTACGGCGTGGCGCCCGATCACCCGCGCATCAAGGGCATCGTGAACTCGCTGCACGAAATGCTCGACCACGCTCCCGAGGGCGACACCCGGCGCACCATCCGCTTCATCGGCAACGTCGAGGTGGGTCGCGACATCGACCTCGAAGACCTGCGCGATCGCTACGACGCGGTCATCCTCGCGACGGGCGCGATCCGGGATGCCGCCCTCGACGTGCCCGGCATCGATCTGCCCGGCTCGTACGGCGCGGCGGACTTCGTCGCGTGGTTCGACGGTCACCCGGACGTGCCGCGCGACTGGCCGCTGGACGCCCGCGAAGTCGCCGTCATCGGCAACGGCAACGTGGCGCTCGACGTCGCGCGGATCCTCGCGAAGCACGCCGTCGACCTCCGCTCGACCGAGATCGCCGACAACGTGCTGGCCGGGCTCGAGGCCTCTGCCGTCACCGACGTCCACGTCTTCGGCCGTCGCGGCCCCGCCGACATCAAGTTCACCCCCATCGAGCTGCGCGAACTCGGCGAGGTGCCCGACGTCGACATCGTCGTCCACGACGAGGACTTCGTCGACGCCGACCCCGCGAAGGCCCCCAACAACCAGCTGAAGGTCATGCTCCGCGTGCTCAACAGCTGGCGTGAGCGGGAGTCCACAGGAGCGAGCCGCCGGCTGCACCTGCACTTCTACCACTCGCCCGTCGAGGTGCTCGGTGACGACAGGGTCGAGGGCCTGCGCTTCGAGCGCAACGAGCCGGTCGGAGACGGCACGGTGCGCGGCACCGGCGAGACCCGCGACATCGCGGTGCAGCAGGTGTACCGCGCCGTCGGCTACTACGGCACGCCTGTGGTCGGCGTGCCGTTCGACGAGCGGCGCGGGGTGATCCCGAACGTCGAAGGACGCGTGACCGGCTCGCCGGAGTCGAGCGAGAGCATCCCCGGCCTGTACGCCACGGGCTGGATCAAGCGCGGCCCGGTCGGCCTGATCGGCCACACCAAGTCCGACGCGATGGAGACGATCGCACATCTGGTGGCGGATGCCGAGGCCGGCGTCCTCACGGCGCCCGCCCTCGACGCCGACATCCTCGAGCTGCTCGAGGAGCGAGAGGTCGCGTACACGACCTGGGACGGCTGGCTCGCGCTCGACGCTCACGAGCGGGCGCTCGGCGCCGGCCACCGTCACACGCGCGAGCGCGTGAAGGTCGTGCCCCGCGACGAGCAGGTCGAGGTGTCTCGAGGCGCGTGCGTCAGCGAGCCGGGGGTTTGGGGCGGAGCCCCATTGAGCAGCGTCCTGACGCTGTCATGACGTACGTCATCGCGCTGCCGTGCGTCGACGTCAAGGACCGTGCATGCATCGACGAGTGCCCCGTCGACTGCATCTACGAGGGTGACCGCTCGCTCTACATCCACCCCGACGAGTGCGTGGACTGCGGCGCCTGCGAACCGGTGTGTCCCGTCGAGGCGATCTACTACGAAGACGACCTGCCCGACGAGTGGCAGGACTACTACAAGGCCAACGTCGAGTTCTTCGACGACATCGGCTCGCCCGGCGGCGCGGCCAAGGTCGGCGTGATCCACAAGGACCACCCCGTCATCGTCGCCCTCCCCCCGCAGGACCACTGATCGTGGCTGACACGATGCAGACCGTGGACCTCGCATCGACCGAGGTCGACGTCGTGATCGTCGGCGGTGGTCCCGCCGGGCTGTCGGCGGCGCTCAATCTCGGCCGCGCCCGCGCCTCGGTCCTGCTCATCGACGCGGGCCGCCCGCGGAACGCAGCGACGCTGCGCTCGCACGGCTTCCTGACCCGCGACGGCGTCTCGCCGATCGAGCTGCGCAAGCTCGCACGGGCCGAGCTGGCGGCCTACCCGAACGTCACCGTCATCGATCGCGGTGTCGCCGGGGGGCTTCTGACATCGGATGCCGTCTCAGGCATGCGCTTCATCACGGCTCTCCAGGGCCGTCGCTCCGGCACGCCGCCGGCCGTGGCATCCCGGTCCCTCATCGTCGCCACCGGCCTCCGCGAAACGCTGCCGGCGATCCCCAGCCTCCGCGCCTTCTACGGCATGACGCTCTTCAGCTGCGCCGCGTGCGACGCGTGGGAGCTGCAGGACCGGCGGCTCGCGCTCATCGGCGAGACACCCGATCTTGCCGCTCGCGCACGGCTCATCTCGCGGTGGACCGACCGCCTCACCGTCTTCACCCACGGTGCCGACGTCATCGACACCGTCGAAGAGGCGGAGCTGGCGGCATCCGGGATCGCCGTGGAGCGGCGCCGCATCGACGACCTGGAGGGCGACCGCGGAACCGTGTCGGCCGTGCGACTGGTCGATGGCACGAGGATCGAGATCGACGGCGGGTTCGTGCGGCCCGAGTGGCACCCGTCGCTGGACTTCCTCGGCTCGATCGAGGTCGACCGCGACGAGGACGGGCATCTCGTGGTGGACGGCTCGGGCCGCACGTCGGTGCCTGGACTGTATGCGGCGGGGGATGCTGCCGCTCCCGGGCCGCAGCAGCTCATCGTCGCCGCAGGCCAGGGCGCGCGGGCGGCGGCCGTGCTCGTGCACGACCTCGTCGGGGTGCGCACCGCCCACTGACGGCGCTTGCGGAGGAGCTGTCGCCGATCGGAGGAGGTCTCGAGCCGCAGCATCCTCCGATCGGGGACATCTCCTCCCGAGCCGGTCGGCGCCGCCGCACCCGCCGCCGCCCGGGTCACTCTCAGTCGTGGTGGAAGATCTCGGGGAGCTCTTTCCACCATTCGCCGGGAGCCCGGTCGTCGAGGGGACTCTGGAGCGGCTCCTGCACCGCCCACCACCGCTGCGTCTCGGGGTCGGCGGCGATCGCCGCCATGTCGGCCTCGTAATCGTCACCGGTGTACTCGAAGTACGAGAACAGCAGCTCGCCGTGGCGGTAGATGGAGTAGTTGTGGATGCTGCTCGCGGTGAGACGGGCGAGCACGGCCGGCCACACAGCGGCGTGGTACCGCTCGTACTCCTCGCGGTTCTCCGGAGCGAGGCCGATGACCGACGCGACGCGCTTCACGATGTGGCTCCTCGGGGCTCGGCATCCGGGATCTGCAAGGGGATCCCCTCCCTCGCGTCCGATTCGTAGGCGGCTTCGACGACGGCCATCGTGTGCAGGACGTCGTCGACCGACGTGGGCAATGTCGGCACCGACCCGTCGACGAAACGCTGGAGCGCGCCCATCGAACCGATGAAGGCGTCGGGGAACCAGGAGCCCTCGAACGGGACCGGCTGCCAGCCGGCGCCCTTGTCGTCAGAGAGTGCGAGCTCCAGGGCATCCGGGCCCCCGGTCGGGTAGTCCAGGAGCAGGCCCATCTGCGCGCGGATCGCCCCCTTCGTCCCTTCCCACTTGATGAAGCTCTCTTCGTGCTGAGGCCCGAACGCGTGGTCGTGGTTCGTGCTGATCGTGACCCGGAGGGGTCGATCGCGATAGCGCATGAGGATCGTCGAGCGCGTGTTGGCCACCTCATCCTTGAGGGGATGGCGCACGGTCACGGCGCTGACGCCGTCGGGGTCGCCGAAGAACGAACGCACGAGGTCGACGTAGTGCACGCTGTGCATGTTGATCTCGAGGCGCTCGAGCCCGAACACATGGGGGAAGAGGTGCCACGGCGTGTCGACCGAGACGCGGATCTCGAAATCGTAGAGCTCTCCGATCACGCCCCCCGCGACGAGGTTGCGGGCGGCCTCGACATAGGGCGCAAAGCGCAGCTGCGTGTTGACGGCGGCGACCAGCCGCTTGCGCCGGCACAGGTCGCGCAGCTCGATCCCCTGCGCGAGAGTGTGTCCGAGCGGCTTCTGGATGAGCACGGCGGCACCATCGGGCAGCGCCTCGAGCGTCTCGAGGTACTGCTCCGGCATGAGCGCGATGTCGTACACCGCGTCGGAAGGCGCCTCGGCCACCGCCTCGGCGACCGTGCCGAAGACCCGCTCGATGCCGTACTCGTCAGCGAGCGCCTGGGCGCGCGCCACCGTGCGGTTGACGAGCCCCCACACCGGATACCCGGCCTTGCGGTACGCGGGCAGGTGCGCGTCCTTGACGATGCCGCCCGTGCCGATGATGACGATGGGGCGTGCCGCAACCGGGAGCTCGACGGTGTACGACGCGGCCGGGTGCAGCTCAGGGTGGTCGGTCATCGCGTCACCCCTTCACTGCACCGACGGTCTGACCGCGGATGAGGTACCGCTGAGCCCCGAGGAACACGACGAGGAGGGGGATCATCGAGATCACCGTCGCCAGGGCGAGCTGCGGCATGTAGAGCTTCACGTCCAGCCCCGCGGCAACGGTGGCGTTGAACAGAGGGCTCGCTCCGATCAGCTCCTGGATGCCGATCGAGATCGTCTTGTTCTGCTGGTTCGCCGTCAGGAGCGCCAGCGGCAGGAAGAAGTTGGTCCAGTTGGCGACGAAGGAGAAGAAGGCCACCAGCGCGACCGCCTGCTTCGAGATCGGCAGGCCGACCCTGAGGAAGATCGCGATCTCGCCGAGACCGTCTATGCGCGCCGCTTCGACCAGCTCCGGGGGCATCGTCGTCATGAAGTGGATGTAGCTGAGGTACACCCCGAACGGGAAGAAGCCCATGATGACAGCGACCGGCCAGAGCTGCCCGACCGCGCCCACGGCATTGACCTCGAGAAAGAGCGGAATCACGAGCACCGTGTTGGGCATCACCATCGCGAGCAGGGTCGCGAACAGCCAGAACTTCCGCGAGCGGAACCGCAGCCTCGCCATCGCATAGCCGGCGGGAAGCGCGGCGAAGATGGCGAGCAGCCCTCCCGCGACCGAGAGGATCAGGGAGTTGAGGATCCAGCGCTGGTAGAGGCCGCCTTCGCCAGGACCGAAGCCGGTGATCTGGCTCCAGCTGAAGACGACGTTGTCCCACGACATCCCCTGCAGGCCCAGCCAGCCGTCCGTTCCCGCGGCGACGCCCTCCTGATTGCGGAAGGCCATGGCGATGAACCCGACGATGGGGATGACGAACATGGCGGCGACGACGACCATGACCGAGACGCGGGCGATCCGGCCCGCGCTCCATCTGCGCGAGCCGACCGGGCGGTGGATTTCCGTCTCTGACGCGGCGCTCAACGTGCCTTCTCCCTGTCTTCGCCGAACAGGCCGCTCCTGAAGACGATGAAGATCCCGATGGCGAGCGTGATGACGAGCAGGATGATCGACATCGCCGCCGCCGCGGGAAAGTTCCGATTGTTGAAGGCGAATGCGTAGCCGAGCTGGGTCGGAGCCCACTCGGCCTCGACCGAGCCCGAGGAGATCTGACGCAGCAGATACGGCTCGAGGAAGAGCTGGAAGCCGTACGCCAGGTTCATGAGGGCGGCATACCCGATCCAGGGACGGATGAGCGGGAGCTTGATCCGCCACGCCATCTGCCATGCGTTGGCGCCGTCCAGCGAGGCGGCTTCGAAGATCTCATCCGGGATGCCGTTGAGCCCGCCGTTGACGATCACGATCCAGGTTCCGACGCCCTGGAAGAACAGCATCCCGGTCAGAATCCAGGGAAGGTTCTCGGTCGTCGTGATCTCTTTGAGGGTGTCGAGTCCCATGCCCCGCCAGAGGAAGGCGATGGGCGACTCCGACGGGTTCAGCAGATAGACCCAGAGCACGAAGTTCGCGATACCCGCCAGGGCACCCGGCACGAAGTAGATGAAGCGCATGGCGCCGCCGAAGCGGCCGGGGCTTGCGTGGATGAGGAGCGCCAGCCCGACCACGCCCAGGATCATGAGGGGCAGCCAGATGATCATGACCGTGAAGATGTTCACGAACGTGTCGACGAACCGATAGTCCGTCACGACGGTGATGAAGGCATCCAGTCCGCCGAAGCCCGACTGCGGGTTGACCAGCGTCGCGGGCTTCTGGAGCGAGATGTAGAAGGCGTAGCCGATGGGGATCGCCGCCGCCACCAGGAAAAGCAGCGCGTACGGCGCGATCAGCAGCCACGCGCCGCGGGCCTCGGTGCGGTGGAGCGATCTGCGGCGGCTCGGTCGAGAGGGGGGCGCATTGCGGCGCCGCCCGGTGGTCAGCGTCTCGGTGACGGTCGTCGTCATGACTTCTTCCTCGAAGCTCTGGTGCGAACGGGGGCGCCGGTCCCGGACCGACGCCCCCGCCCGCGGATGCGTTACTGGACGGTGTAGCCCACGGATTTGGCCTGGTTGACCAGTTCCTCACCGAAGGCGGCGATGGCCTCCTCGACCGTGCCACCCGCGATCAGCGTCGGGCTCACGGTCTCGGCCCACACGGAACCGGTGTCGTACAGCATGTACGAGTAGGGGTTCACGGCGGAAGCGGCGTCCTTGAATGCCTGCTGGACGGTCGGGATCTCCGAGAAGTAGGCGTCCGACTCGATCTTCGCGAGCCACGGGTCCTGCACGGGGCCGTAGCCGGGAAGTCCGGTGCTCAGCTCGACCTGCCATGCCGGGTCGGTGGCCACGAAGGTGGCGAAGGTCAGCGCGTTCTCGAGCTGCTTTCCCGTGATGTGGGACGAGACGCCCCACAGCCCGCCGCCCTCGTTGCCTGTCGACGGCTTGGACTCACCCTCCCAGCTGAGCGGGGCGACCGCAGTCATCTGCCCGGCAGGGATCTTCCAGGTGTCGCGGAACAGGTAGTTGCCCCACCACACGGCTCCGGGGCTCATCACCAGGTTGGCGCCGGCCGCGGCCGCGTCGCCGTCGAAGATGCCCTGAGTGCTGAGCGCACCGCCGTCGTACATCTGCGTGAGCAGCTCGGTCGCGCGGACGCACGTCGGGTCACTGAGGTCGATGTGCGCCTCGGTCTCGGAGACGCGGTCATTCGTCGGGCAGCCCGAGCCCTGCAGATAGCGGTTCACGGCATAGGCGTCACCGAGGAACCCGCTGATCTTGTCGGGGTGCTCCTGGGCGATGGTGACCGCGAGGTCGCCGTACTCCTCCCAGGTCGTGGGGAGGGTGTACCCGTTCTCGTCGAAGAACGCCTTGTTGTACCAGAACACGTCCGGCGCGGCGTCGTTGCGGAGGCAGCGGATCTTGCCGTCGATGTCGCAGAACGACAGGACTGCCGGGTCATATCCTTCGATGACGTCCGGCAGCAGGTCGGTGAGATCGGCCGCGTAGTCGCTCGTCGAGTTCGTGGCCCAGGCGATGTCGTCGTTGGACGGGAAGAAGATCGCGTCGGGCCATCCGGAGCCCGCCGAGTCGAAGTTGGCGAACGACTGCTTGACCGTCTTGCCGCCGACGGTCCCGTCGATCTGGACGACGTCGATCTCGATGTCGGGGTGAGCCGCCTGGAAGGCTTCGGCCGCGGGCACGCGGGGCGGGTCGACCCACACCGTGATCTTGCCGCCCGAGTCCGTCTGCGCATCCGGCGTGGCCGCGTCGCCACCGCCGCCGGAGCAGCCGGCGAGGGCGAGAGCCGCCACGACGATGGCTGCGCCCGCCGTGAGGATCCTCTTGGTCTTCATTGACACTCCTTGAATGAGGGGTGGCGTCGCTGAGCGCACGCCGTCGTGATCTGCGTGGTGGTGCAAGCGCCGCTCGATCGTGATCAAACGCTATCCTCGGTACTGCTCGGAGTCAAACGTTTGCGCACGTTGTGTGCGGCGGTGGGTTTCGCACTGCCAGTCGAACCATACATCAGATGAATCGCTCACGACCACCCCCGAGGTAACGATTCAGGAGTGGATCGGGCGTTAGTGATTAGATCATTCGACGCCGAGGCGTACGGCTTCGAGGCGGTAGAAGCCGGCGGCCGTGCGGCCCAGAACCAGCTCGCGGTCGAGCGCGCTCAGCCCTCCGAACAGCGGTCGCAGGCCAGCCCAGACGCGGGTGTAGCCGCCGGCCAGCACGGCGATCGGCCAGTCTCCGCCGTACATCAGACGACTCGGTCCGAAGAGGTCGAGCGCGCGCTCGAAGAAGGGTCTGATCCCCTCCGTCGACCACGCGGCCACGTCGTCCGTCGCGGAGTAGAGACCGCTGATCTTGCCGTGCACCAGAGGGTTCTCCGCTGCCGCGGCCATGAGCGAACTCCAGGGCTGGTCCGAGTCGAGCCCGATCGGCGGCTTGGCGAGGTGGTCGATGACCATGCGCAGGCCCGGATGCCGCGCGGAGAGGATCGGCACGAGCTCGAGGTGCCGCGGCAGCACGGCTACGACATCGAGGGCCATGCCGCGCTCCTCGAGCAGACCGAGGGATTCGTCGACATCTCGGCGAAGGAGCCAATCGGGATCCGGCTTGTTGTGGATGAGGTTGCGCACTCCCACCATCAGCCCGTCCCCCTCCCATTCGTCGAGGGTCGCCGCCGTCGCGGCAGGATCATCGAGTGGGGCGTACCCGACGATCCCCACGACCTCCCGGTGGGCCGCGGCGGACGCGCGCATCAAGGCGGTGTCCTCGGCGTTGTCGGCAGACTGCACCTGAACGGTGAAATCGACCCCCGCCGCGCGCAGCTCGGGGGCGAGGTCGTCGAACGTCATCGCCACATCGATCGGCGCGAGGTCGGGTCCCAGCCAGTCGTACTCGGCCGCCGCGGGATCCCAGACGTGCTGATGCGCGTCGATAACGGGGAAGGTCATTTCGTCTCCGTCTGTTCAGGTCGTCAGGATCGTGGCACCCGGGGGCGACTGCTGCGGCGCCCCGACTCGACGGACGAGACACCTCCGCGGGACGCCGCATTCGCGGACGGTCCTGACCATCCTCAGATCATCGGATGTCTCGCCCGTTCCAGCCTAAGACAATCGATTGATCATGCGCTAGTCGTCCGATGACGCGCCGAACCGTACACTGACACCCATGATCGACCAGAAGACCGCGACGGTGTCCCGCTCACAGACCGACGTGGTGATCGAGAGCATCAAGGACATGCTCACCCACGGCGAGCTGCACCCCGGGTCGCGACTTCCTGTCGAGAAGGACCTCGCCGCGCAGCTGGGTGTCTCTCGAGGGTCGCTGCGCGAGGGGGTTCGCGCACTCGCCACCCTCGGGGTCCTCGAGACCCGCCAGGGCGACGGCACCTATGTGACGGCGCTCGACCCTCGTCAGCTTCTGAGTCCGCTGGGATTCCTCGCGGATCTCCAGCAGCCCGCGCATGCCGCGGATCTTCTCGCCGTTCGCCGTGTCCTCGAGTCCGAGAGCGTCTCACTCGCGGCGTCCCGCCTGACCGATGACGAACTCGTCGAGCTCGACGGCGTGCTGGCCGTCGTCGACCGCATCCTCGAGAGCGAACCCGACATGGACCTCGAGGCCTTCATCGACGCCGACACGCAGTTCCACCGCATGATCGCTCGCGCCAGCGGCAACCCGCCGCTCGCCGCCATCATCGACACCCTCGTCGGCCGGACGTTCCGCGCCCGCCTCTGGCGCGCCATCTCGCACCGCGGCTCGGTGCGGGAGACCCAGGCCGAGCACCGCGCGATCCTCGACGAGCTCGTGCGGCGCGACCCCGAACGGGCCCGCATCCGGATGTCGGTGCATCTTCTCGGCGTCGAGGAGTTCAGCGCGGCGCACGCCGACGAAGATCCAGAAGCGGTCTAACGCCCCGCCCAGTACGAGCCGCCGGGGAATGAGTAGGCGGCGACCGAGTCCTCGAACATCTCGGCGCTGTAGCCCGGCTGCTGCGGAAGCACGTACGAACCGTTCTCGACGACACACGGATCGACGAAGTGCTCGTGCAGGTGGTCGACGAACTCGGTGACCCGGTTCTCGAGGGTGCCCGACACGCACACGAAGTCGAAGATCGAGAGGTGCTGCACCAGTTCGCACAGCCCGACGCCGCCCGCGTGCGGACATACGGGAACTCCGAACTTCTGGGCCATGAAGTAGACCGCGAGAATCTCGTTGACGCTCCCGAGCCGTGCGGAGTCGAGCTGGCAGTAGTCGATCGCCTCAGCCTGGAAGAGCTGCTTGAACAGCACCCGGTTCATGCCGTGCTCGCCGGTCGCGACGCCGATCGGAGAGACCGCCCTGCGCACCGCAGCGTGACCCAGGATGTCGTCCGGGCTCGTGGGCTCTTCGATCCAGAGCGGCCTGAACTCCGCGAGATGGCTCATCCACTCGATCGCCTCGGGAACGTCCCACACCTGGTTCGCGTCGATCATGAGGTTCGCATCCCACCCGATGACCTCTCGGGCGATGCGAAGACGGCGGATGTCGTCGTCGAGGTTCGCCCCGACCTTCAGCTTCACGTGCCGATAGCCCTCGTCGACGGCCTCCTGCAGGAGACGTCGCAGCTTGTCGTCGCTGTAGCCCAGCCATCCGGCACTCGTCGTGTAGCAGGGATACCCGCCGCGGCCCTCCAGCTCGGCGACCCGCGCAGAGCGCGTCGGCATCAGGTCGCTGAGCATCGCGATCGCCTCCTCGCGTGTCAGCGCGTCCGACAGATAGCGCATGTCGGCGGCGTCGACGAGCTGCTCCGGGGTCATGTCCGCCAGCAGTCGCCAGAGCGGCTTGCCCGCAAGGCGCGCGGCGAGATCCCACATCGCATTCATGACCGCTGCCATCGCGAGGTGGACGACCCCCTTCTCGGGGCCGAGCCATCGCAGCTGCGAATCCGACGCCAGCTCGCGGTAGAGGCCGCCGAGGTCGGACACCGCGTCCTCCACGGATCGTCCGACCAGGGGCAGCCCCCGCTGGCGCGCGGCCTCGACGCAGAGATCGTTGCCGCGCCCGATCGTGAAGGTGAAGCCGTATCCCTTCACCTCCGGGTCGTCGGTGTGCACGACGACGTACGCGGCGGAGTAGTCCCCGTCCTTGTTCATGGCGTCCGAGCCGTCCATGCTCAGCGACGTCGGGAAGCGCACATCGTGCGCCGTCACTGCGGTGATCGTGGTCATGCAAGAGCCTCCGGGATGAGTCCGGCGTCGGCGAGCTCGCGCCAGACGAGGTTGGGGATGGGAGTGGCGGTCCGCTCGCTGTTCGAGCGCACCTGCGCGCCGCCGCGGGCGCCGAGCACGACGCTGACGACCGCGGGATGCCGCAGCACGTACGAGATGGCGGCATCCGGCAGGGTCACCCCGTGCCGCTCGCAGACATCGGCGATGCGGCCCGCCCGTGCGAGGAGCTCGGGCGGAGCAGGCTGATAGTCGAAGTGGGCGTCCGGAGCGGGGCGGGGCCTGCTCAGCAGCCCCGAGTTGTAGACGGCCGCAGCGACCACGCCGACGCCGCGCTCGGTGGCGAGCGGGAGAAGTTCTGCGAGCGCCTCATCGTCGACGAGCGTGAAGCGCCCCGCGCACATGACGATGTCGACATCCGCGCGACGGATGAGCTCTGCCAGCGGAGCAGCGTGATTCATGCCGGCGCCCACCTCGGTGACGACGCCCTGCTCGCGCAGCTCGATGAGCGCCGCGATGCCCTCGGTCGAGGCCTGCTCGAAGTGGTCGTCGGGATCGTGCAGATACAGGATGTCGATCCGATCGAGACCCATCCGCTCGAGCGAGTCCTCGACCGAGCGCAGGATGCCGTCACGGCTGAAGTCCCACTCGCGGCGGGGGTCTGCGGGGACATCGAAACCCTGGCCGTCGCGCTCGTGTGCGGTCTCGGGGCTCGGCACGAGAAGCCGGCCCACTTTCGTCGACACGACGAATTCGTCGCGCGGATACCCGGCCAGCTCAGCTCCGACGCGCCGCTCGGAGAGTCCGACCCCGTAGTGGGGTGCGGTGTCGAAATAGCGGATGCCGGCACCCCATGCGGCCTCTATGGTCTCGGTGGCCTCGGCGTCGGACGTGACCCGATAGAGGTTGCCGAGCTGTGCTGTGCCCAGCCCGAGCTCGGTGAGCTCCAGGCCGCGCCTCGTTGCGCGTGCGTGCATGATGTTCCCTCCGCGATCTCCTCATCCTAGGGGAATCATTGGATGATTGAGTGCGAAAAGCTCGCGCGAGGGCATTGATAGGCCGAATCCGGGCCTAAAGATCGGTTCTATCCGGTGATCGGGGGAGCGGTCGACTCGCGCTCGATCAACACCGGCGCGGGATCCGTCACGACGGTGTCGGCGACGACTCCTCCCGTGATGCGATCGAAGATCGCCGACATGGCTGCGGAGCCGAGCTCATACAGCGGCATCCGCACCGTTGTCAGCGGGGGCCACGCATTCTCGGCTGTCCACGCGTCGTGCATCGCCACGATGGAAAGGTCTTCGGGCACGCGCAGACCGAGACGGCGGGCCTCGAGGAGCGCCCCGTGCGCCGCGTTCACATTCGCCACCACGACGGCGGTCGGCGGCTCGGCCAGGGCGGCCAGGCGGGCGAGGCCGATCCCCCCGCTGCGAGGGTCGTAGCCGAGACGGGTCACCCGGCCATCCGGCGCCTCGATGCCCGCGTCCGCCATGGCGGCACGGAAGCCGGCCTCGCGTCGCGCCGCGGAGTCGGATGCGGGGTGGCCGCCGAGCAGACCGATCCGGGTGTGACCGAGGTCGATCAGGTGCTGCGTGCCCAGGCGCATGCCGAGCTCGTCCTGCAGAACCACCGAGCCCGCGCCCTGGGGGTGGATCGAGTTCACGAACACGACGGGCAGGCTCCCCTCGACGAGCGTCTGCAGATCCTGCGGCCGCATGTTGTCGCCGACCTGCACGAGCACCCCGTCCACCCTCCCCTCGCCGATCAGGCGGGGGATCGATTCCTCGCCCTCCGGCATCCCCTCCGCCCGCGCGAGCAGCACCATGTACCCGCGGCGGTGCGCCTCGTCCTCCACACCGCTCATCAGCTCGGTGAAGATCGCATTGGTCAGGTCGGGCACGACGAGTCCGACGACGTTCGTGCGCGCGAACTTCAGTGCGCGCGCGGCGAAATTGGGACGGTAGCCGAGTTCCTCGGCTGCCTGGTGGATGCGCCGGCGCGTCTGATCGCTGACGCGGGCGCTCGGCGCGTCGCTCAGCACGCGCGAGACGGCCGAGACCGACACCCCCGCCCGCGCGGCGACATCGCTCAGCGTGGCCATGCGCCCAGTGTAGGGATCACGCCGCGCGACGGTTCACGAGGTAGAGGTGGGTCAGCACCATCACCGTCTCACTTCGCTGATTGACCACCGTGACGAGTTCGCTGACGAAGCCGACCGCGTCCGGGCGCTTCGGATGCTCGGTCTTCTCGGTGATCTCGGCCGTCACCCGGATCGTGTCGCCGATGAAGACCGGGCCGATGAAGCGGACCTTGTCGTAGCCGTAGCTCATGGACTGCGGATTGATGTCGCTCGCCGTCATGCCGACCGCGACCGAGAGGATCAGCGTCCCGTGCGCGATGCGCTGGCCGGCGGGCTGTGTCGCCATCCATTCGGCATCCATGTGATGAGGGAAGAAGTCGCCCGTCTGCCCCGCGTGCAGCACGATGTCGGCCTCGGTGATCGTGCGTCCCACACTCTCCCGACGCTCACCGGGTTCGATGTCCTCGAACCACCGGTCGATGGTCTTCATCAGGGCACCAGCCATTCTTCGACGCCTTCGTCGAGTCGTGCCCGCAGCTGGTCGTCCGTGAGTCGGCCGACGAGCGCCTCAGTGACGAACTCCGAGAGCGCGTTCTGCAGCTCGATGTAGTGGACGAACCGTGGTCTCACATAGGCGCCCTCGAGCGTCGCGCGCGTCCCGCGGAAGAAGTCCAGCGAATCGGCATTGGTGCGATCGCTCTCCCACGCGACCGCGTTTCCGGGCTGCCCGCCCGCGTCGTAGTAGACGCCCTCCTGCACCTCGGCGCTGTCGAGCCAGAACGCGTGCGCGATCGCCTGCTCGGGATGCCGGGTGTGCGCCGACACCGCGATGCCGGCGCCGCCCAGCAGGGCACCGCGCACCCCCTCGCGCGACGAGGGGATGTCGACGTACGCCAGGCGGTGGTCGCGGAAGCCGGCGCGACTGTAGTTGGTGTAGCCGAACATGAGCGGCACATAGGCGTACCGGTCGCCGGAGCTGAGCGCATCCGCCGTCTGGATCGGATTCCAGCCGGCGTTGTCGGCCGGCACGAGCCGGGCGAGGCGGCGGAGCGTGTCCATCGCCTCGGCGAGCCCGTCGGCGCTGAGGAACACTCCAGGCGAGCGCATCGGCTCCTCCCCGTTGCCGGACGCGACGGTCACGAGGCTCGAGAAGGAATCCACGGGCTTATGCGGCCACAGCACGCGCCCCTGCTCGGCGAGAGCGAGGACGCCTGCCCAGTCGCGCGGGGGTTCGGGCAGGAGGTCGGGACGGTAGGCGGCCACCTGGGCCGCGGCATCCGTCGCCAGTCCCCACTGCCCGCCGGCATGGCGGTACGTGTCGTGCGACGGCCCCACCGACTGGCCCGCGAGAACCGCCAGCTCGTCGTCGTGGCCGGTGCCGTCGAGCCGGGCGAAGAGCTCGTGCTCCGCGGCGAGGGGGATGTGCGGGTGGTCGATGACGAGCAGGTCGTACTGCTCGACGAGGGATTCGAGGGGCTGGTCGGCGAAGGCCTGGAGCGAGCGCTGCTCCCAGTGCACTTCGACATCGGGCGCGACGGATCGGTAGGCGCGAGCGGCCGCAGCGACGCTGCCGTACCCCCGCGCGTGCTCCCAGGTGATGCCCTTCAGGATCGTGGTCACCGTGCCTCCTCCCGCTCGACGAGGGGGTGCGAGGCGGGCGGGAACTCGGCGCGCACGCGCGCGTCGTCTTCGCCGAGGATCGGTGCGGCCTTCTCGCTCGTGAGCACGCGGCCGTCGATGCGCAGCGGACTGCGGGTCGTGGAGATCGTCGCGCCTCGTCGGGTGACGTCCTGGGTCATGCGGATGGCGGCGAAGCCGTCCGAGGCGAGCAGATCGTCGAGGGTGAGCACCGGGGCGCACCAGACGTCGGCGGCGTCCAGGATGTCGAGCCAGGACTGCGTCGTCCCGAGCGCGAAGCGCGCCGCGAGGATGGCCTCGATCTCCTCCTGCCGATCCCAGGCGTCCTGCGGATCGGCCATCTGCTCGAGGACGGGCAGCTCGAGGAGGCTGCCGAGCTTGGGGATCGGATTCATCGCAAGGGCGATATAGCCGTCGCTGGTCGGGTACGTCCCGTACGGCGCGGCGAGAAAGGCATGAGCGGAGTGCTCGCCGTGCCGCTCGACGTGGATCGAGTCGTCGTTGAGCTTCGTGCTCAGCAGCTCGAACTGCAGATCGAGCATCGACTCGAGGAGGCTCGACTCCACGAGTCCTCCCTCGCCGGTGCGGAAGCGGCGAACCAGCAGCGCCGTGACGCCCTGGGCGATATGGCAGCTGAGCAGGTGGTCGGCGATCGACAGGCCGACGGGGACCGGACCGTCGGCTTTCGAGCCGCTGAGCCAGGGGACTCCCGAGATCGACTGAGCGAGCAGATCCTGGCCTGGGCGGTCGCGCCAGGGTCCTTCGGTGCCGTAGCCGGTGGCGCTCGCGTAGACGATCGAGGGGTTGATCGCCTTGACGGATTCGTAGTCGAGCCCGATCCGCTCCATGACCCCTGGGCGGAAGTTCTGGATGACGACGTCGGCGCGCGCGACCAGCTCCGTGACATACGCGAGGTCGGTCGGGACCTTCAGGTCGGCGGTGATCGACTCCTTGTTGCGATTCATCGCGTGGAACGACACGGTGTCACCGTCGACGACGCGACCGGCGAACGCGAGAGTTCGTCCGATGTCTCCCGTGCCCGGACGCTCGACCTTGATGACTCGGGCACCGAGGTCGGCAAGGCGCATGGCAGCGACCGGACCGGCGAGGAATTGGCTGAAGTCCAGGACGAGCAGGCCGTCCAGCGGCCCGGTATTCCCTGCAGGCATCGGGAGTGCACCACTTTCTCACTGGGCATGATCGCGCTTGATCAATCGTTTGCTCATGCTAGTTTAGAGTGTGCGGCAACCGCAACACCACCGGTCGCACTGCCCCAGTAGTGCAGACTGGGAGGGTACATTCATCTGATCTTTAGGAGTTGTCGATGCTGACAGCGAGTTACGTGGGCGATGGCACCATCTCCATCTCCGAGGCAGAGGCGGTTCCTCCCGGTCCGAGTCAGGTGCAGATCGCCGTCGCCTACACCGGCTTGTGCGGCACGGACCTGCACATCCTGCACGGAAGCATGGATGCCCGGGTGGAGACCCCGCTCGTCTTCGGGCACGAGATGAGCGGGACGATCGCGGCTCTCGGCGAGGGCGTCTCGGGGTGGAGCGTCGGCGACGGGGTGACCGTCATGCCGCTGTCGTGGGACGGCACGTGTCCGGCCTGCCTCGCCGGCAACACCCACATCTGCCAGAACCTCGACTTCATCGGGATCGACTCCCCCGGGTCGCTGCAGGGGCGGTGGAACGTCCCCGTCGAGACCCTCGTCGCCCTGCCGTCCGGACTCCGTCTCGACCACGCGGCTCTCGTCGAACCGGTCGCGGTCGCCGTCCACGACGTGCGCCGGTCGCAGCTCACTCCCGGCCAGAAGGTCGTCGTCATCGGCGGCGGCCCCATCGGTGTGCTGATCGCGTCCGTCGCCCGCCACTTCGGCGGGGACGTCGTCGTGATCGAACTCGACGAGAAGCGGCGTGCGCAGATCGAGGGACTCGGCTTCGCGACTCTCGACCCCCGTGCCGTCGACCAGGTGACCTGGGTGACCGAGTGGTCGGCCGGCGCCGGTGCCGACGTCGTCTTCGAGGTGTCGGGGGCTGCCGCGGCAGTGCTCGGCGCGACCGGGCTCGCGAAGGTGCGCGGCACCATCGTGGTCGTCGCGATCCACCCGACGCCGCGCGAGATCGACCTGCAGCGCGTGTTCTGGCGGGAGCTCAGCATCCTGGGCGCCCGCGTGTACCAGCGACAGGATTTCGAGACCGCCGTCGAGCTCGTGGCCGACGGCGTGATCCCCGCCGACCTTCTCATCACCCGCATCGCGCCGCTCAGCCAGACCCAGGACGCCTTCGCCGACCTCGAAGCCGCGCGGGCGATGAAGATCCTGGTGGATGTCGGAGGCCAGGCATGAACAACCCATCGCAGAGGAGAACCACCATGACACTCGGACGCCTCGGCGACCCCGGCACCGAGATCCCCGTCGTCCGCCACGACGGCCGGGTCTTCGACCTGCGGCCTCTCACGGCCGACATCGACGGATCGTTCCTCGCCGCAGACGGCGTGGCCCGCGCCCACGCCGCCGCGGCCGCGGGCGACCTGCCCGAGCTCGCCGGCGCCGCCGACCTGCGGGTGGCATCGCCGGTGGCCCGGCCGGGCAAGGTCGTGTGCATCGGCCTGAACTATCACGATCACGCCGAGGAGACGGGCGCCGCTGTGCCGGCCGAACCCGTGGTGTTCATGAAGGACCCCACGACCGTCGTCGGACCCTTCGACGACGTCCTCATCCCCCGGCGATCGGTGAAGACCGACTGGGAGGTCGAGCTCGGCGTCGTGATCGGCACTGAGGCGCGGTATCTCGGATCCCCGGAGGACGCTCTCGACCACGTCGCGGGCTATGTGCTCTCGCACGACGTCTCCGAGCGGGAGTTCCAGCTCGAGCGGGGAGGCCAGTGGGACAAGGGCAAGAGCTGCGAGACGTTCAACCCGCTCGGCCCCGACCTGGTGCCGGCAGACAAGGTCGCGGACCCGCAGAACCTCGGGCTGCGGCTCTGGGTCAACGGCGAGCTGCGCCAGAACGGCTCGACCTCCGCCCAGATCTTCCCTGTCGCCTATGTGATCTGGTACCTCTCGCAGTTCATGGTGCTGCACCCGGGAGACCTCATCAACACCGGCACTCCCGCCGGCGTGGCCCTCGGCATCCCGGGCAATCCGTACCTGCGCGAGGGCGACGTGGTCGAACTCGAGATCGACGGGCTGGGCCGCTCGCGTCAGACGCTGGTGCAGGCATGAGCTCGGGGGAGTTCGACGGCCTCGTCGCCGTCGTCACCGGTGGCGCCTCCGGGATCGGGCTGGCGACGGCCTCCGCCTTCGCCGCGCGGGGTGCGCGCGTCGCGGTGCTCGATCTCAACCCGGGCGACCTGCCCGAGGGGCTCACCGGCTTCCGTGCCGACGTCTCCGACCGCTCGTCGGTGGATGCAGCGATCGCAGCCGTGGCCGATGCGTTCGGCGGCATCGACATCGTGGTCAACAGTGCGGGCATCAGCTCGGTCGGAACCGTGGAAGAGGCGACGGATGCCGATTGGGCGAGGGTGATAGACATCAACGTCACCGGCACGGCGCGCGTGAGCTCGGCCGCCCTGCCGTGGCTGCGACGCTCCGGCCACGCGGTGATCGTCAACCTCTGCTCGGTCGCCGCGCTCAACGGCCTCCCCCAGCGAGCGGTGTACTCGGCCTCCAAGGGCGCGATCCTGAGCCTGACCCTCGCGATGGCCACCGACCATGTGCGCGAGGGCGTGCGGGTCAACTGCGTGAACCCCGGGACGGTCTCGACCCCGTTCGTCGATCGGATGCTGCAAGGCTTCGACGACCCCGTGAAGGAGCGGGCCGCGCTCGACGCGCGGCAGGCGACCGGACGCATGGTGACGCCAGAAGAAGTCGCCGGCGCCATCCTGTACCTGGCGAGCCCGCTGTCGGGCTCGACGACGGGCACCGCCCTCGATGTCGACGGCGGTCTCACGCACCTGCGCGTGCGTCCGAAGGACTAAGCGGCCAGGCGGCTGAGCGGGGTCATGGCAGCATCCCCCGCTTCGCCAGGCTGTCGAACAGCGCGGCGATCCCGAACGTCCACGGTTCGATCTGCTCGCTGAGGCGCACCCGGTTGGTGAGAGCCCCGAGCCTGGGCTCGGCGATGCGGACGATGTCGTCGACGTGGTGCGTGAAGCCCCGGCCGTGCTCGTCGCGATCCTCGACGGGCGCGAAGAGGGTGCCGAGGAACAGCACGAAACCGTCGGGATACTGGTGGTGATCGCCGATGACCTGCGCGACGATATCGAGCGGATCCCGGGCGATGGCAGCGAGCGGGCTGTGGCCCGTCATCGAGAAGCCGTCTGGACCTTCGACGGTGAGGGTCACGACCGCGGTGCGCACGTCATCGATGCCGTAGGAGGCATCGAACAGCCGGAGGAACGGCCCGATCGCCGCCGAGCCGTTGTTGTCTTTGGCTTTGGGCAGCAGCAGGGCGGAGCGGCCTTCGATGTCGCGCAGATTCACGTCATTGCCGAGCGCGGCCCCCACCACTTCGCCCCTCGAAGAGACGACGAGCACGATCTCGGGCTCGGGGTTGTTCCACTCCGACGACGAGTGCAGTCCGACATCGACGGCGGTGCCGACCGATGCCAGCACCGGCGCCTTCGTGAAGACCTCGGCGTCGGGGCCGATGCCCACCTCGAGGTACTGGCTCCACAGTCCCCGCTCGATCAGCGCCGCCTTGACCCGCGCCGCCTCCGGCGAGCCGGGCACGAGCGTGTCGAGCTCTCCCCCGAGCGCCTCGGTGATCTCGGCCCGTATGCCGAGCGCGGCATCCTTCTCCCCGCGAGCGCGCTCCTCGATGACGCGCTCGAGCATCGAGATCGGGAAGGTCACCCCCGCGGCTTTGACCACGTGCAGATCGATGGGCGAGAGCAGCCACGGCCGATCGGGGTCGCGGGCATCCGGCGGGGTGTTCTCGAGCAGTTCGTCGAGCGTTCCGAGCAGGGGACCGGATGCTGCCGCCGCGGCCGCCGCCGGGTCGGGGGTTTCGGTCAGCGACCGGACAGTGCCGAAGCTCGCGCTGAGATCCACCACGCCCTCGGCACGGACGGCGACGACGCTCGGACCCCCGGCAGCGGGGTCCCACGCCCGCCCGACGAGCACGCCGGTCGTGCCGTCGTCGGGCAGCAGGGAGTGGATCTCGGTCGTGTGCATGCGCGTCATGCGCTCCTCGTCTCTGCGGAGAGTCCGCCGTGTCTGGGACTGCCCTCGCCGAAGGCGCGGGTCAACGGCCGTGGAAGACGCCGGGGCGCTTCTCGGCGAACGCCGCGCGACCCTCGTGGGCGTCCTCGGTGGCGAACGTCACCGTCTGAAGGTCGCGCTCGTAGCGGATCGCGGCTTCCTGCGGCATGTTCGCGGCCGCGTGCAGGTTGGCCTTGGCGGTCTCGGCCGCGATCGGCGGCCGGCTCGCGATCACCTCGGCGAGCGCACGCGCGCGCGGCAGCAGCTCCTCGGGCTCGACGACGTCGCTCACGAGGCCCCAGCGCAGCGCCGTCGCGGCGTCGATGGGCTCGCCGGTCATGAGCATGACCGCGGCATTGCTCGGACCGACCGACGCTGCCAGGAATGCCGACATCCCGCCCCCGCCGATCCAGCCGAGCGTGATCTCGGGCGCGGCGAAGGTCGCGGTGGACGACGCCAGCCGGATGTCGCAGCTGAGCGCGGTCTCGAGACCACCGCCGAACGCGTAGCCGTTCACCGCCGCGATGACGGGCTTTCGGCACGCGCGGATGGCGTCGCAGTAGTCGGTGCGGTTGCGGAAGGCCCACGGCGTCGGGTACTTGTCGAGCGTGCGGATGTCGCTTCCGGCGCAGAAGGACCGCTCGCCCGAACCCGTGAGGATCACGACGCGCACGTCGTCGTCGGCGTTGAGCGCCTCGATCACCTCGACCAGGCGGTCGGACATCTCCTGGGTGACCGAGTTGAGCTTGGCCGGCCGGTCGATCGTCACGATCGCGACCGCTCGGTCGACGTCGCAGAGCACTCCCTCGGTCATCCCGCCACCTCCGCGGCGGTCGGCGCCGCCGCTGCACCGGCCGCGATCAGCACGTCGACCTCTGCGGTCGAGTATCCCGCCTCGATCAGCACCTCGCGGGTGTGCTCGCCGACCAGCGGAGCACCGCGCTCCACACGGGGCGGGGTCCTGCTGAAGCGGTACGGGAAGCCGGGGGTCTTCACCCGGCCCTCGGTCGGGTGGTCGTACTCGATGAAGGTGCCGTTGTGGATGATCTGCGGGTCGGCCACGAGATCCTCGTAGCCGTAGACCGGCCCCACCCACATGCCGGCGCCGCCCAGTGTCTCGAGCCAGAATGCCGTGGGCTTCTCGAGCAGCTTCGCCTGGACGAGCGATGACAGCTCGTCGCGCTTGCTCCATCCCTCGACCTCGCCGACCCACCCCTCGAAGGCGGGTTCGCCGATCAGCCGCCCGAGCTCCTGAGGGTCGGCGAACGCGAGCGCCAGAAACCCGTCGCTCGTGCGGAACACCCCGTACGGCGCGCGGATGTAGACGTGGGCGTGCGGCTCTTCGCTGCGCTGCTGGGGCTTGCCGCCGACGGTGAAGACCGAGAGCTCCTGCATCTGCAGGGTGGTGACGGCATCCAGCATGTTGACCGTCACCAGTTGCCCCTCCCCCGTCCGCTCGCGATGCAGGAGGGCAGCCAGCACTCCCTCGAACGCGGTCGAGGCGGTGACGGCGTCCGCCAGATACTGACCCGCGGGGGCCGGCGCGTCGCCGGCGCGACCGTGCGAGAGCATGGCACCCGACATCGCCTGCACGAGAAGGTCCTGCCCGGGCCGGTCCCGATAGGGCCCGTCCTCGCCGTAACCCGAGATCGAGACGTAGACGAGGGCAGGGTTGACCGCGCGCAGCGACTCGTAGTCGACGCCGAGGCGCGCAGCGACGCCGGGCCGGTAGTTCTGCAGGAAGACGTCCGCGCCCTCGACGAGCGCCCGCAGCGCGGTCTTGCCCTCGGGACTCTTGAGGTCGAGCGCGACCGAGCGCTTGTTGCGGTTGAGCGAGAGGAACGACACGTTGATCTCGTTGCCCATGGCGCCGCCGGCAGCGGCGAAGCGCTGCCACTCGCCGGCGGTGGGCTCGATCTTGATGACATCGGCGCCGAGGTCGCCGAGGCGCTGTGCCGCGAAGGGCCCCGCCATCGCTATGGAGCAGTCGATGACGCGGTAGCCGCGCAGCACCGCCGGGGTGTCGGTCACGAGATGTCCTTCGGGTCGGGGATGACGTCGACGGTTGCGCCGCCCTGCGCCGATGAGCGGAGCAGGGCGTCGATCAGCTCGACGGAGCGGGCAGCGACGCGGGCGTCGGAGTTGTTCTGCTCACTCGCGCCGGTGATCAGGTCGATGAAGCGGTGCGGGGGCGTGACGCATTCGTAGGCGCCCGCGCCGGGCTCGATGGCGAGCTCCTCTCGCGCGCCGTCGTAGCGGTGCACCCACATGCGCTCGCGCTCGGTGTCGAGCATGAGCACGCCCTCGGTGCCGAAGAGCCGGATGTCGACCTGGTAGGGCTCGTCGTCGGGCAGCGTCGCCGCCCCCGAGAGCGCACCGAGCGCACCGCCCTCGAACGTGATGACCCCGGCGTCGAAGAGATCCACGGCAGCGCCGCCGAGTGACACGCGCCCCGCGACGGTCGCGGCGCGCAGCCCGGTGAGGAAGAAGAGGAGGGCACTGGAGTGCGTGATCTGGCCGTGCGCGTACCCGCCGCCGCGGGCGGGCGACTGCCACGTGGAGACATCGGGGGCGGATCCGGTCTCGGAGTCCCACAGCTTCATGATGTCGGCGGGGTCGCCCGCGAAGAGCCCCCGGGTCGGCGACGCCATATGGCAGAGCACGTGCTGCACGTCGCCGATCAGACCGTCCGCGAGCATCTCCTGCGCCCGCACGGTGAAGTCCTTGTAGTTCCAGCCGTACGGCACCAGGAAGTGCACGCCCATGCGCTCCACGCGCTCCACGAGGTCCCACGCGGCCCGCGGCTCGAGTGTCGTCGGCTTCTCGACCTGCACGTGCAGGCCCCGCTCGATGGCGGCCACCGCGTTGTCGTAGTGCAGGTCGTGAGGCGTCGTGATCACGACCGCGTCGAGCTTCTGGTCGAGCAGCTCCTCGTAGTCCTCGGTCGCCATGCCGAAGCCGAATCGGCGCTGAACCCCCTCGAGAGAAGGGCCCTTGCCGCACACGCCGACGAGCTCGACATCCGCGCGCCCGGCGAGGATCGGGAAGTGATTGCTGGTGGCCCACCAGCCGGCGCCCACTGCACCGACCCGCACCCGCTTCACGCGGCCACCGTGCGCCAGAGGCGGCGACCGTCCGGCGAGATCTCCTCGCGAACCGTGCCCGCCTCGCGCATCCGCTCGAGGTTGCCCGTCACCGGGAAGACCGCATAGTCCAGAGCCCCCGGGCCCCACGGGCCGAGCCGCGCTCCCGCAGCGCGCACCAGCTCGAGCGTCGTCAGCCCGGTCTCGGCACGAGCGAGCAGATCGGTCAGCACGTCGTCGATGTCGCCTGTGTACCGCTCACTGTCGTCGAGGAACGCGTTCGCGGCGGCGCCCTCGTAGACCGGGTAGTGAGCGGTCAGCACGAGGTCGACGTCGAGCGTCCGAAGCGTCTCGATCGATGCGACGTACGGCCCGACATCGCGGTAGGTCGGCGGAAAGGCGGCGCGGCCGTCTGCGAACGGCACAGTGGTCCCCAATGTCGCGTCGCCGATCGCGACGGCGCGATTCGCAGGGTCGAACACGGCGACGTGGCCGGGCGAGTGTCCGGGCACGTGCAGGATGCGAACCGAGCGCCCGCCCAGGTCGAACTCCTCACCACCCGAGAGCACGGTATCCAGGGGCACGAGGTCGGTGACGGATCGCAGGTAGGCCGTCGTCTCGGGAGGGTCGTCGAAGCCGTCCGTCGCGCGGAACTCGCCGTAGCGCTCGTCGATCAGGCGCTGCACGTCCTCGGTCAGCCCCTGGTCGAGACGGTGCGCCATGATGCGGACATGCGGCAGCGCCGCCTTGAGCGCGCCGTTGCCGCCGGTGTGATCGAAGTCGCAATGGGTGTTCACGGCCCAGCGCACGATCCCGGGGTCGATCCCGGCGCTGTCGAGATAGGGCAGGAACGTGTCGGTGATCGATTCCCGGATGCCGGTATCGACCAGCAGCGCCGACTCCGCGCCGACGAAGAGGTAGAGCGCGACGAAGCGCTCGCCGAGCGGCGCCGGGATGCGGTGCAGGCCGGGGCGCAGCTCCATCAGCGCTCCACTCCGTCGAGCACGACCCGAAGGCCGGCGCGCTGCGGGCGATGATGGGGGCCCGCGGGGCTGCGCCATCCGTCCGACGACGACGCCGTGACGATGGCCGCTTCATCGATCCGGATGCCGCTGCCGGGCTCGTCCCCGATCACGATCCCGCCGTCGGCGAACTCGTGGTCGACCACCACCCCCGGCGCGAAGTCGAGCGCCTGCACCTCGGTGGTGAGGTGATTCGGCACCGCGGTCATGGCCGCGGCGACAGCGGGGTTCGCGTTGTAGCCGACGGGGCTGATCGGCAGGTCGCGGGCAGCGGCCACCGTCGCGAGCCGCAGCATGTGGGTGACGCCCCAGATCGCTCCGGCCTGCACGATGTCGGGCGCGCCGGCATCGAACAGCGGACGGAACTGGTCGACGCCCGTCAGATTCTCTCCGGTGGCGACGGCCGATCGGATGCTGGCGCTCAGCCGGGCGTGCCCCACGGCGTCCCAGCGGCGCAGGGGCTCTTCGACCCAGAGCAGGTCGACGTGCTCCTCGATCGCACTGACGTAGCGGACCGCCTGCTTGACCTGCCACGACTCGTTGGCGTCGAGCATCAGTCCCGGCCGCGAGGTGTTGCGGGAGAGGACATCCTCGAGCACCTTCAGACGCCGGAGATCGGCATCCGGATCAAGGCCGCCCTTGAGCTTTCCCGCGACGTAGCCGCGATCGGCGAACGCCCCGTAGAACGTCGCGATCTCATCGTCGGTCAGGGCGATGTCGAGTCCGGACGCATATGCGGGGATGAATCGGTCGCGACCCCCGAGCAGGCGCCACAGCGGTTCGCCGGCGAGCTTCGCCTTGATGTCCCACAGTGCCGCATCGATCGTCGCGACGCCGCCGTACGTGGCGCCGGAATGACCCGCCTTGAAGACCGCGGCCAGCATGCGGTCGAACAGCGCCGACACCCCCCGCGGGTCCTCGCCCAGGATCGCGGGGAAGAGCCGGGCGAGATCGGCGTGCGAACCGATGCCGACGCCTTCGACACCCTCGTCGGTCTCGAGGATGAGGATCGGCACGTCGGTGACCGCATCTTCGATGTGCCCGTTGACGTCTCCCACGGCCCGTTGCCAGTGGTGGCGCGCCGACAGGGTCCGGTAGCCGGTGATCTTCATTCCTTCGTACCCCCCGCGGTCATGCCCTCGACGAGGAATCGCTGGGCGAAAAGGAAGATGATGAGGATCGGCGCGACCGACAGCAGGGTGGCGAGTGCCAGGGTCGGCAGCTGGATGACGATGCTCGACGAGGTCGTCGGGTTGAATGCCGGCACATTGGAGAGCAGGTTCGCGAGTCCCACCTGCACCGGGATCTTCGTCCCGCCGACGACGAGGAACGGCAGGAAGTAGTTGTTCCAGTTGCCGACGAAGCTGAAGAAGCCGACGAGGGCGATCACCGGCGTCGCAAGCGGCATCGCGATCTTCGTGAACACCCGCAGCTCTCCGGCGCCGTCGATGCGTGCGGCGTTGAGCAGGTCGCGCGACACCGCCGTCGAGAAGTAGATGTACGTGAGGTACACGCCGAACGGGAAGAACGAGAACGGCAGGATCACGGCGAGCGGATTGCCGATGAGGTGCAGCGCGCTGAGCTCGAGGAAGACGGGCAGCACGAGCGCCGTGTTCGGGATCAGCATCACGATGAGGGTCGTGACCAGCAGCAGCCGGCGTCCCTTGAACTGGATGAGCGCGAGCGCGTAGCCGGCCGGGATGCTGATGAGCAGCGTCAGCGCGAGGGCGGTGAACGAGTAGAACACGGAGTTGCCGAGCCAGATGGCGAAGACGCCGCTTCCGAACGCGAACAGCTCATTCCAGTTCGCCACGAGCTGGTCGAACGAGCCGAAGGAGAAGGGGCTGTTCAGCAGAAGCTCGTTGTTGGTCTTCGTCGGGGCGAGCAGGAGCCAGACGATCGGCAGAATGAAGAAGACGACGAACCCGACGATCAGCGCGACGACGAGCACGCGCGAGACCCACTGCCTCGGCGTCGCGCCGCCTTGAGGACGGCGGACGGCGATGCCTGCCCTGTCCTTGGTGTCAGTCAATTTCGAACAGCCTTCCGCGGAAGATGAACACGATGGACAGACCGAGCGCCACGACGAGCAGCATGAGCGAGATCGCGGCGGATCCCGAGAAGTCGCCCTGGCGGAACGCGTACAGGTAGGCGAGCTGGTTCAGGGAGTAGTCCTCGGGAACGACGCCCTTCGTGGCCTGCGAGAGCACCTTCGGCTCCACGAAGAGCTGCACTCCGGCGGCGAGCGACATGATCGCCATGTAGCTGATCCACTTCTTGAGCATCGGCAGCTGGATGTACCAGGCCGTCTTCACCGCTCCTGCACCGTCGATGCGCGCCGCCTCCATCACCTCGTGGGGCACATTGTTGAGCGCGCCGTACATGATCACGATCCAGCCGCCGGCTCCGGCCCAGAAGGCGATGACCGTGAACACCACGGGGAGATTCTCGACGGCGACGACGTTGACGAGCTTCTCGAAGCCCATCGCGTGGAGCAGGCCCGACACCGGACTCACGCTCGGATCGAGCACGAAGAGCCACAGCAGCACGCTCGAGGCGCCCGCGATGGCGCCGGGGATGTAGAAGAGGAATCGCGACGCGTTGCTCAGCCACCGCACGCGCACGGCGTGGACGACGAGTGCCAGGACCGTGACCAGCACCAGGAGGCTGATCAGCCAGAAGAACACGTACAGCGCGACGTGTCCGACGGCGGGGAGGAAGCGGTAGTCCCCCATGACCTTGACGAAGTTGTCGATGCCTGCCCACTGGCCGTTCTTGGTGAACGCGAGGTAGACCGCGTAGAGGGTGGGGAGGATCCCGAACGCCAGGAGGAACAGGGTGTAGCCGCTGACGAAGATGTAGCCGTACCGCGCCTGGTGGCGCCCGGCCGCTCTGCGGGGCGCCGCGGCGCTCCGGCGCAGGCCGCGAGGGCCGGCGCCGGAGGCCGTGACGAGCGTGACAGTGTCGGACACTACTTGACCGTGTACCCGTTCACGGTCGCTTCGTTCTCGAGCTCCTTCTGCCAGGCGGGCAGAAGGGACTCGACGGTCTTCCCCTTCGCGATCTCGGGGATGACCACCTTCGCCCACGCCGTCTCGGGGCTCCAGCTCGTGACGTTCCAGCCGTCCCACACCGAGCTCGCAGCATCCGTCATGACCTGCTCGAAGTCGTCGTTGACGAAGTAGCCCGTCTCCGCCTGCTTGGCGAGCCAGCCCTCAGCCGCCGAGGCGTAGGCCGGGTAGCCGGATGAGAGCTCGACCTGGAACTCGTCGGAGCTGGTGACGAACTCGAGGAAGGTCTTGACCGCTTCGAGGTTCTTGGAGTGCCGCGAGGCGTACCAGACTCCGCCGCCGACGTTTCCTGCTGCGACATCGCCGCCATCCCACTTGAGCGGCGCACTCACCCCGATCTGCCCTGCGGGCACCGCGAGGCCGCCCTGGAAGATGGCGCCCGTGTACCAGACCGGTCCGGGAACGCCCACGAGCTTGTCGGCGTAGTTGGAGTTGAAGTCCGCGCTGAACAGGCTGTCCTGGACGAGAGTGCCGTTGGCCAGCATCCCGTCGATGATCTTCGAGATGTTCACCGCGTTCTCATCCGAGGTGTCGGAGTGGAACACGTCCGCTTCGGGCGACTGGAAGACCGGCGACTCCGAGCCGCCGTAGTAGACGTACGTCATGAACGAGTCGCCCATGCTGCCGAGGATGTACCCGGGGTGCTCCGCGGCGAGCTTGTCGCCGAGCTCCCCGTACTCCTCCCACGTGGTCGGCACGTCGTAGCCGAACTCGTCGAGCAGGGGCTGGTTGTAGTAGAAGACCGTCTGGGCCAGGTCGTTGCGCAGGCCGTACTGAACACCGTCGATCGTCGTGATGTCGTTCGCGCCGGGCACGAAGCCGTCGAGGAAGTCCTGGTCGAACAAGCCCTTGTTCAGGGGGGCGGCGAAGCCCTGCTCGCCGTTCGGGGTCTCCTTCGACGCCCAGATCGCGTCGTTCTGCTGGGTCGAGAACACCACGTCGGGCCAGCCCTCGCCGGCCTGGTCCATGAGGGTGATCTTGCTCTGGAACGACCCGCTGCCGCCGGCGTTGCCGTCGTAGGTCTCGAACTCGATCGGAGTGTCGGGGTTGGCCTTCTTGAAGGCGGTGACCGCGGGCTCGCGGGCGGCGTCCACCCACACCGTGATGGGGCTGTCCTTCACCTGCTCGGCCGTCGTGAAGCCGTACTCGCTGTCTGCTGCGGAGTCACCTCCGCCGTCGCCGCCGGAGCAGCCGCTGAAGACCAGCAGGCCCACGGTGGCGGCGGCCGCCACCGAAAGCGCCCGTATGGCGGGGCGGAGGGCGGACGATTGCTGTGACATATCGCATCCTTTACTGATCGGCGTCACTGGCGACAGATGTCGGGCGGTTGAAAGTACATCACACGTATGATGTATTAGCAATGGCCCTTCGCGGGCCGTGCGAGGGAGAACTCCATGGGTAGGCTGACGCCATGATTCCCGATCGGCCGATCGTGCCGACCATCTCCGCGCGGGAGAAGGCCCCGCGCCTGGGGGTGACCGTCGTCGCGGAGCTCGTCGACGCGATCGTCCGCGGCGACCTGCCGCCGGGAACGACCCTTCCCCCCGAGTCGGTGCTCTGCGAGCAGTTCGCGGTCAGCCGGACGGTCATCCGCGAATCGGTCAAGCGGGTCGAGGAGAAGGGGCTCGTGACCGTGGCACAGGGACGAGGGACTCAGGTCGCTCCGGTCACCTCATGGAAGATGGTCGACGAGACCGTGCTCGCGGCGCTCGTCGCGAACGACGCGACCCTCGGCACGCTCGATGACCTGAGTGTCGTGCGGGCGGCACTCGAGGCCGTCATCGCACGGGATGCCGCCGCCCATCCTTCTGTCGAAGACATCGCACGACTGGGTGACGCCCTGAACCTCATGCGCGAGACCATCAAGGACCAGGCCGAATTCGGCCGAGCCGATGTCGTCTTCCACTCCATCGTGGGCCAGATGGCGACGAACCGGCTGGCGGACTCCATCGTCAAGACCCTCTTCGCCCAGGCGCTGGCGTCTACTCGCTACTCTCTGCGCAGCCAGCTCGATGTCACGCTGCACGAGCACGAGGCCATCTACGACGCGATCGCCGCCGGGGATCCCGACGCCGCCGAGCAGGCGATGCGGAGGCACATCCTCGATGCGTGGCAGCGTCGCCGGCCGCCCCGCGTCGACGAGGCCGCCGAAGCGGGGTGACCTCGGCCGTGCTCGTGCACGACCTCGCCGGGGCGCACCGCGCACTGACCGCCGCTGGCGGAGGAGCTGTCGCCGATCGGAGGGGGCGCCGGGCCGCGGCATCCTCCGATCGAGGACATCTCCTCCCGAACTCGTCAGGCGGCGATGCCGGCTGGCACCCGCTTCACGGGTGCCAGCTGCGGCGCCGGATCGTCAGTGTCGATGAAGACCCCATTGCTCGAAGACGCCTCCCGCGCGAGTCGCTGAAGATACTCCGGGTCGAGCTGCTGGGCCTCGGCGGAGTCGAAGACGAACTTCATGGGGATGGCGGGCTGCATCCAGATGGACGTCCGGCCCTCGCCGGATTCCGAGGGATGCCGCCAGGTCATGGTGAAGCTCTCGCCGCGGCGCAGCTTCGATGTGGCGAGCACTCTGATGTGCGCGAGGACCCGGTCCGGGAATTCAACGGGCTGCGATTCGGACCCGTAGTAGAGGTGTCCCACCGTGCTCACTTTCCTTTCGTCGTCGCTGTGCCGGAACGTCTGCAACAAGTTCTACGTCTTAGTACAGAATCTGTCAATCCCACCGAGTAAGAATCTCGCGGTGTGTGTAAATTTGCGATCGTCACACGCGGTGGTGCTATCGTGTGGAACGTAGATTCCGGACGACGGCCGCACGAGCGAGAGTGGGGGCTCAGGGGCGCCGGACCAGCGTGAGAGGAAGCCATGCCGAAGACAGTCGTACGGCACGAGACCGAGCATCTTTATGCGGAGGCGCCGAGCAGCGAACCCGGTCGCGCCCTGACGTCCGCGATCCTGAGGCTCTGGCGCGCCGAGCGCGCCCAGGCCGAAGAGGCGCTCCGCGCGACCGGACTCTCGAGCCTCGACCTCACGGCGCTGCGCTACCTCGTGCAGGGCTATCGCGACGGACGAGACCTCAGCCCGAAGGATCTCATCGTCATGCTCGACAGCTCCAGCGCCACAGTGACCAACGTCGTGGAGCGACTCGTCAGCCGCTCCTATGTCACCCGCGTACAGCATCCCACCGACCGGCGCGCGCACTACCTCGTGCCCACCGAAGAGGCGATCTCACGCGTCGACGAGTCCCTGGGCGCGCACCATGGCGCCATCGTCCGCGTCATCGAAGGCCTGCCCGCGTCGGATGTCGAGGTGAGCGCCGGTGTGATCGCGAAGATCGCCGACGCACTCGAGGAGCTGACGGCGACCGCCTGACTCAGGCGCCTCGCGACCCCGCCTCGGTGGAGCCGACATCCGTGCGGTGGAAGTTCTGGAACGAGCGGGATGCTGTCGGCCCCCGCTGGCCCTGATAGCGGTTGCCGTAGGGGCCCGAGCCGTACGGGTTCTCGGCGGGCGATGACAGGCGGAAGTAGCAGACCTGCCCGATCTTCATGCCTGGCCAGAGCTTGATCGGCAGCGTCGCGACGTTCGACAGCTCGAGGGTCACGTGCCCCGAGAACCCGGGGTCGATGAAGCCCGCCGTCGAGTGCGTCAGCAACCCGAGCCGGCCGAGCGACGACTTGCCCTCGAGCCGAGCGGCGACGTCATCGGGCAGGCTGATCTGCTCGAAGGTCGAGCCGAGCGCGAACTCGCCCGGGTGGAGGATGAACGGCTCGTCCGGCGCCACCTCGATCAGACGGGTCAGGTCGGGCTGATCCTCGGCGGGGTCGATGTAGGGGTACTTGTGGTTGTCGAACAGCCGGAAGTACCGGTCGAGCCGCACGTCGACGCTCGAGGGCTGCACCATGGCGGGATCCCACGGGTCCAGCGCCATCCGCCCCGAGTCGATTTCGTGGCGGATGTCGCGGTCCGAGAGCAGCATTCGACCAGCCTAGGGCTCGGGATGCCGGTCCCCGGCGGGGTTTCCCTCGCCCTGACCCCCTCCCGGCGTCGGGCAGACCCCGAGAGGTAGCCTCGTCCTATGGCCTCTCCCGCACCGTCACCCGCGTCGCGGTGGGAGACGCTCGCGCCGGAGGCCGTTGCCGAACTGCTCGCGCACTCCGACGCCAGGTGGTGGCTGTCCGGCGGCGCCGCCCTCGACCGCTGGCTCGGCAGCCCGATCCGCGAGCGCGCCAACACCGACATCAGCACGACCTGGGGCGACCTGGCGAAGCTGCTGGCGGGCCTGCCGGCACCCCTCAGCGCGTGGGTGGCGTCGGGCGACGGGCTGGTCGCCTGGGCTGACCTGCCGGAGGGCGCTGACCCTCAGCCCGTGCTCGTCCACGACGATGCGATCGGTGCGTGGGTGCTGCAGGTGAACGTCGAGGACGGCTCCGAGCAGCGCTGGGTCTACCGGCGCGATGCGAGGCTTCAGCTGTCGTGGGATGCCGCGGTGCTCGACATCGACGGGATTCCGACCGGGGCTCCGGAGATCCAGCTGGTGTGGAAGGCGCTGCGGCCGCGGCCCGAGGACGACATCGACAAGGATGCCGTGCTCCCCCGCCTCTCGGAAGAGGCGCGCAGCTGGTGGGAGCGCGCGCTCCTCTCGCTCCATCCGCACTCGACCTGGGCCATCCACGTGCGCAGCCCGATGTTCCCTGCGCGAGCGAGCTGGAACCGCAACAGGAGCTAGCGCTCCGGCCTGCCGCGCAGCTCCTCTGAGACCACCGCATCGAACACCAGTGACCGGAACCACCGCTGTGCCGGCGAGAGTCCCTCATCCGAGCGCGTGTACAGCGCAACCGGCGAGCTGTGCCCCGGCCAGGGGAGCTCGGCGATCTGAAGGTCGGGGAACCAGCCGCAGAAGACCTCGGCGACGTGACGCGGCAGCATCACCACCAGATCGGTCGCGAGGAGGACCGCGGGCACCGTCGCATACTCCTCCACCGTGAGGGCGACCTGCGGCAGGAGCTCGTGCTCGACCAGCGCCTGGAGAGGGAAGAGGTGGCCGCCGCGAGACGACACCTGCACGAACCGGCGACCCGAGAACATGTCCGGCCCGATCACAGGAAGCGGGTGCGTCTTCGACGTGAGGGCCACATACTCGACCGCGCGTACCGTGGTGCGCCACAGGCGCGGGCTGACCATCACCGACACCGTGATGGCGAGGTCGATGGTGCCGCGCACGAGCCCCTCCTCGACCTGGTCGGCATCCAGCCGCTCGACCCGGAGGTGCGGACTCGAGGTGGCTCGGGCGAGGGCTCCGATGATCGGGGGAAGGAACGTCTGCTCGCCGATCGAGGTCAGTCCGAGCGCCAGCTCGCCGGTGAAGCTGGCAGGGTCGAAGGGGTCCGCGCCGCTCACCGTGGCGTCGATCTTCGCGAGCGCCTCATGCAGGGGTCCGAAGAGCTGCGCGGCCCGGGATGTCGGCACCATGGTGTGGCCCTCACGCCGGAAGAGGTCGTCGCGGAACCTCTCGCGAAGCCGCGCGAGCGTGTAGCTGACAGTGGGCTGCGTCACATGCAGCTGCTCCGCGGCGGCGGTCAGGCTCCGGAGCTCGTAGAGAACCACGAACGTTCGGAGCTGGTTCAGATCGGCGATGGCCACGCATAGATCCCCTCTATAGGGTGTGCCTTTCGAATCTATTGGACCACAGCTTTAAAGCCGCCTATCGTCGAGGCAGCGGCATCCTTCACGACAGCGCCCGTTGCGAAGCGACTCCCGCCCCGATCTTTCAGTGACGAGGACGCGCGTTGATCATCGACATCCACGGCCATTACACGACCGCTCCGGCTCAGCTCGGGGCGTGGCGCGACCTTCAGGTCGCGTTCACGGAGGGCCACGGTGAAGCGCCGGACCCGGCATCCCTGCAGATCAGCGATGACGACATCCGCGAGACGATCGAAGCGAATCAGCTCAAGCTCATGAACGAGCGCGGGAGCGACCTGACCGTCTTCAGCCCGCGCGCCTCGTTCATGGCCCATCACATCGGCGATCTGTCGGTCAGCGAGACGTGGGCGCGCCTGTGCAACGACCTCTGCGCGCGGGTCAGCGAGCTGTACCCGGACCGCTTCCTCACGGGCGCGATGCTGCCCCAGTCCCCCGGCGCCGCCCCCGAGACGAGCGTCGCGGAGCTCACGCGCGCCGTGGAAGAGCTCGGGGCCGTGACGGTGAACCTCAACCCCGATCCCACGGGCGGGAAATGGACCTCGCCGCCGCTGACGGACCGCTCCTGGTATCCGATCTACGAGAAGCTCGTGGAGTACGAGATCCCCGCGATGGTGCACGTGAGCACGTCGTGCAATCCGGCCTTCCACACCACCGGAGCGCACTACCTCAACGCCGACACCACCGCGTTCATGCAGCTTCTGCAAGGGGATCTCTTCCGCGACTTCCCCGATCTGAAGCTGGTGATCCCGCACGGCGGCGGGGCAGTGCCGTATCACTGGGGCCGCTTCCGCGGGCTCGCGATGGCGCTGGGCAAGCCCGAGCTCGAGGAGCACCTGATGGGCAACGTGTTCTTCGACACCTGCGTCTACCATCAGCCGGGAATCGACCTGCTGACGTCCGTCGTCCCGACCGACAACATCCTTTTCGCCAGCGAGATGGTCGGCGCCGTCCGCGACATCGACCCGCGCACGGGTCATCACTTCGACGACACCAAGCGCTACATCGACGCCACCCCCAACCTCGATGCCGCCCAGCGCGCGCAGGTGTACGAAGCGAACGCGCGCCGCGTCTACCCGCGCGTCGACCGCGCCCTGACCGCTCGCGGACTGTGAGCAGGAGAGAGCCATGCGACTGAACAACCTCGGCATCGTCCGCACCCGGATCGAGCGTCCCGACCCTCACGACGTGGCCCGTCTCTCGGCGTTCGGCGTCGCGACGATCCACGAGGCGATGGGACGCGTCGGCCTGATGCGGCCCTACATCCGTCCTGCCTACCGCGGTGCGAAGCTGTGCGGCCCTGCCGTCACCGTGCTTCTGCAGCCCGGTGACAACTGGATGTTCCACGTCGCTGCCGAGCAGGTGCAGGAGGGCGACGTCGTCGTCGCCGGCTGCACCACCGAGAGCGAGGACGGCTTCTTCGGCGACCTGCTGGCCACGTCCCTGATGGCGCGGGGATGCCGGGGCCTGGTGATCGACGGGGGCGTCCGCGATGTCGCCGACCTCGAGTCGATGGACTTCCCCGTCTTCTCGCGCGCGATCAACGCCAAAGGCACGGTCAAGGCCACGCTCGGCTCGGTGAATGTGCCGGTCGTCGTCGCGAACGCCGTCGTGAATCCCGGCGACGTCGTCGTCGCGGACGTCGACGGGGTCGTGGTGGTGCCCCGCGATCTCGTAGGAGCCGTCGCCGACGCATCCGCCGCGCGCGAAGCCAACGAGGGGTCCAAGCGCCAGAAGTTCCGCGACGGCGTGCTCGGCCTGGATCTGTACGGCATGCGCGAGCCCCTCGCCGCCGCCGGCCTCGAGTACGTGGAGGACTGACGATGGCGCACGGCGACACGAGCGGCGGCTTCGAGAAGACCCCCGGCTGGCTGGACTGGTACGACGGCCCCGCTACCCCGACGTTCCGGGTGCCCGCGGGCGCTGTCGATGCCCACTGCCATGTGTTCGGCCCCGGGGAGCAGTTCCCGTACGCGCCCGAACGCAAATACACCCCCTGCGACGCGTCGGCCGACCAGCTGTTCGCACTGCGGGATCACCTCGGCTTCGACCGCAACGTCATCGTCCAGGCCACATGCCACGGTGCCGACAACAGCGCCCTGGTGGACGCCCTCCGCCGCAGTGGGGGACGGGCCCGCGGGGTCGCGACCGTGCGCCGCGATGTCACGGCCGAGGAGCTCGCCGAGCTGCACGACGCCGGGGTGCGCGGCGTGCGCTTCAACTTCGTCAAGCGTCTCGTCGACCGCGTCCCCACTGACGCTCTCGAGCAGATCGTCGCGAAGATCCAGCCGCTCGGATGGCATGTCGTCATCTACTTCGAGGCGGAGGACCTGCCCGAGCTGTACGACTTCTTCGCGTCGATCCCCACCGACATCGTCGTCGACCACATGGGCCGGCCCGACGTGACCAAGGACCCGCACGGTCCGGAGTTCGAGCTGTTCCTGCGCTTCATGCGGGAGAACCCCACTGTGTGGACCAAGGTCTCCTGCCCCGAGCGACTCAGCGTCTCGGGACCTCGCGCACTGGACGGCGAGCAGCACGCCTACGCCGACGTCGTCCCCTTCGCTCGCCGCGTGGTCGAGGAGTTCCCCGATCGCGTGCTCTGGGGGACGGACTGGCCGCACCCCAACCTCAAGGACCACATGCCCGACGATGGGCTGCTGGTCGATTTCATCCCGCAGATCGCCGGGACACCCGCCCTGCAGCAGAAGCTGCTCGTGCACAATCCACGCCGCCTCTACTGGCCCGAAGGAGCATGACATGGCACTCGACAAGCCTTACAAGAACGTCCCCGGCACCACCATCTTCGATGCCGACCAGGCCCGCAAGGGCTACCACCTCAACCAGTTCTGCATGTCGCTGATGAAGCCCGAGAACCGCGAGCGCTTCCTCGCCGACCAGCGCGCCTACGTGGACGAGTGGCCGATGAGCGAGGTGCAGAAGCAGGCGGTGCTCGACATGGACCTGAACACCTGCATCCGCGAGGGAGGCAACATCTACTTCCTCAGCAAGATCGGCGCCACCCACGGCCTCAGCTTCCAGCAGATGGCCGGCTCCATGACCGGCATGTCCGAAGCCGCCTACCGCGACATGATGGTCGGCGGCGGACGCCGCCCCGCGGGCAACCGGCTGAAGGACCTCGACGGGTGGACTCCTCCGTCGACCGAGAAGTCGGAGGTCATGCGTCCGGACGCCCCCGCCACCTTCACCTCAGCGCTCTTCACGTCGCACGTCCCGGCCATCGGCGCGGCGATGGACCTCGGCAAGACCGAGGAGCCGTACTGGAAGAAGGTGTTCGACGGCTACACCTGGACGCGCCAGTGGGCGAAGGAGCACACGCCGGACGTCGTCATCCTCGTGTACAACGACCACGCCACGGCGTTCGACTCCAACATCATCCCCACCTTCGTGCTGGGAACAGGCTCGCACTACCCCGTTGCCGACGAGGGCTACGGTCCGCGGCCGGTGCCCGACGTGAAGGGCTACCCCGAGCTGGCCGCCCACATCGCCCAGTCTGTGATCCAGGATGACTTCGACCTCACTCTCGTGAATGAGATGGTCGTCGATCACGGCCTCACCGTGCCGCTCTCGCTCGTCTTCGGCGATGTCGAGGAGTGGCCGTGCAAGGTGATCCCCCTCGCCGTCAACGTCGTCCAGTACCCGGTTCCGTCAGGGCGCCGCTGCTACGAGCTCGGCAAGGCGATCCGTCGCGCGCTCGACAAGTGGGACGGCGAGCCGCTCAACGTGCAGATCTGGGGCACGGGCGGCATGAGCCACCAGCTGCAGGGGCCGCGGGCCGGACTCATCAACGAGGAGTGGGACAACGCGTTCCTCGATCACCTGATCGCAGACCCGCTGGGCCTCACCGAGTGGTCGCACATGGAATACGTCGACGAGGCGGGCTCCGAGGGCATCGAGCTGGTCGACTGGCTCATCGCCCGCGGCGCCATGGACGACCAGTTCGGGGGCGAGAACCCCGAGACGAACCACCGGTTCTACCACGTCCCGGCCTCGAACACGGCGGTCGGGCACCTCGTCCTCACCAATCCGACCGCTTCGCGCATCCTCGGTTCCGTCAGCGCCAGTCAGCCGTTGGAGGAAGTGCACGCATGAGCGGTGACAAAGTCCGGGTCGCCGTCGTCGGCGCCGCCGGCGCCTTCGGGATGAAGCACCTCGACGGGCTCGCGAACATCGCAGATGCCGAGGTGACCGTCGTCAGCGGCACCAAGCCCGAGGCCACGCAGGCGGTCGCCGAGAAGTACGGCGTCGCGAACGCCGTCGTCGGCCTCGATGCCGTCCTCGAACGCGACGATGTCGATGCGGTGATCCTCGCGACACCGACGCAGCTGCACGCCGGCCAGACGCAGGCCGTCCTCGCCGCCGGCAAGCATGTGCAGGTCGAGATCCCCCTTGCCGATTCCGTCGCGGATGCCGAGGCGACGCTCGCGGCGGCGAAGGCGTCCGATCGCATCGCCATGGTCGGCCACACCCGCCGGTTCAACCCCTCCCATCAGTGGGTGCACAACAGGATCGCGGCAGGCGAGTTCGCCGTCCAGCAGATGGACGTGCAGACCTACTTCTTCCGCCGCACCAACACGAACGCCAAGGGCGAGGCCCGTTCGTGGACCGACCACCTGCTGTGGCACCACGCCGCGCACACCGTCGACCTGTTCGCCTACCAGGCGGGCCGGATCGTGCAGGCGAACGCGATCCAGGGGCCGATCCACCCCGAGCTCGGCATCGCGATGGACATGTCGATCCAGCTGAAGAGCGAGTCCGGCGCCATCTGCACCCTGTCGCTGTCGTTCAACAACAACGGCCCGTTCGGCACCTTCTTCCGCTACATCGGCGACACGGACACCTACATCGCCCGGTACGACGACCTCACCAACGGCAGCGACGAGCCGATCGACGTGTCGAAGGTCGCCGTGAGCATGAACGGCATCGAGCTGCAGGACCGCGAGTTCGTCACGGCGATCCGTGAGGGTCGCGAGCCGAACTCCTCGATCCGGCAGGTGGTCGACTGCTATCGGGTGCTCGGTGCCCTGGAGGAGCAGCTCGCGTGAAGCTTCCTCGCCTGGGCCTCGGCTGCATGTCTTTGAGCCACGGCTACGGCGTCCCCCTGCCGGTGGATGACGGGGTGAGGTTCCTTCGCGCAGCCCTCGATGATGGGGTTCGGATGCTCGACACGGCGACGATCTACGGAGGCGGTCGCAACGAAGAGCTCGTCGGCCGGGCAATAGCGGGACGTCGCGACGAGGTCGTGCTGGCGAGCAAGGGCGGCATGGCGGTGGTCGACGGCGTCAAGACGATCGACGGGCGCCCCGAGACCCTCCGCGCGCAGGTCGACGCGTCGCTCCGTCGGCTCGGCGTCGAGCACATCGATCTCTACTACCTCCATCGCTGGGACAAGGCCGTGCCCATCGCCGACAGCGTCGGTGCCCTCTCGGAGCTGGTGGATGCCGGCAAGATCGGTGCGATCGGCCTGTCCGAGGTGTCCGTCACCCGACTCCGAGAGGCGCAGTCCGCCGCTCCGATCACGGCGGTGCAGAACGAGTACTCGCTGTGGACCCGCAACCCGGAGCTCGGCATCCTCGAGGCCACTCAGAACACCGGGGTCGCCCTCGTGGCTTTCTCTCCGGTGGCGCGGGGCTTCCTCGCCGATGCGCTGCACGATCCGGACGCTCTCGCGCCCAAGGACCTCCGCCGCGCACTCCCGCGCTTCCGGCCGGAGCACTGGCAGACGAACCTCGCCCTGCTCCCCGAGTGGCGAACGCTCGCCGCCGAGGCCGGGTGCACGCCCGCGCAGTTCGCTCTCGCGTGGCTCCTGTCACGCGGGGACCATGTCGTTCCGATTCCCGGGACGACCAGCATCCCTCACCTCCGCGAGAACATGGCGGCAGTGGACGTCGTGGTCGACCCCACGCTGCTCGCTCGAGCGGGCGAGCTGATCGACACGGCCACGGTCTCCGGACCCCGGTACGACGCGATCCAGTCCCGCGAGGTGGACGCTGAAGCCTTCGAGGACGCCGCATGAAGGCCATCACCTCGATGGCGACGCGCCATGTTCTGGCCGATCTCGTGACGGCGGCGGAGTCGGCCGGGTTGCCGGCGGTGCAGATCGAGTCGGCCGGAGGCGTCGATGCCGCCCGTCGGGTGGCGGCAGGCGAGCCGTTCGACCTGGTCTTTCTCGCGATGGACCCGCTGAGCACCCTCGCGACGGATGGTCATGTGGATGCTGCGTCGGCCACGCCCCTTCTGCTGTCGCAGGTCGCGGTCGCCGTCGCGTCGGGCACCGATGAACCGGCGGCCCCTCCCGAGGGCGTCGCGTTCCCGGATGCCGGGGGCGTGCGCGAAGCTCTGCTGCGCGCCACTCGGATCGGGTACTCGACCGGCCCGAGCGGAACCGCGCTGGTCGCGCTGATCGAGGACTGGGGCCTGACGGATCAGCTCGGCGACCGGCTCATTCAGGCGCGTCCGGGCGACCCCGTCGCCCGCATGCTCGCCGACGGCGAGGTCGACCTCGGCTTCCAGCAGCTGAGTGAGCTGGTCGGGGAGCCCGGCGTGCGCATCCTGGGCGTACTCCCATCCGACTGCGAGATCGTCACGGTCTTCGGCGGCGCCGTCGTCGCGGCGTCTCCTCAGGGCGAGGCCGCGCGCGGCATCCTGGATTTCCTGTCTTCGCCTGCCGCAGTGCCGATCAAGACCCGGCACAGCTTCCAGTCGCCGGCATAGCGCCGCGAACGCGCGCGAGGGACGACAGCTGCCGCGAGCGATCCCGAGGGTGCAGCCGACCCTGCGCGCGACTGCGGCCCTCCCCACGGGGGAGAGGGCCGCATCGCGTGACGTGCTAGTTCACCGCGAACGAGATGCCGGTAGGCACACCGGTGTTGCCGACAGCATCCGTTCCGCTGTAGGTGATCATCAGCGTGCCGGTCTTCAGGTCGCTGATGCGAACGGACCAGGCGCCGTCGGTGATCGTCGGATGGATGGCCGTCGCCGTTGCGTTGGCGTTCCCGAGGGAACTGGCCTTGGTCCAGCTTCTGCCGTCGTACGCGTAATAGCTGTTTCCACGCTGCTGGACGAGCTTCACCGTGACGCTCTCCGGGCCGGAGGCGGCGTCGGTGATCGTTCCCGACACGCTGGTCCAGGACGTCGACCTCGTGGGATTCGAGGGGGTCAGGATCGCCACGACCGGTGCTGTCCTGTCGACCACCACCGACTGAAGCTCCGATTTCTTGTCACCGCCGATCACGAGATCGTCGACGGCGACGGCCATCACCTGCAGAGAGTGGTTCCCCTCCGGCAGTGCCAGGTCGACAGAACGCGCGCTCGGCGAGAGGGAGGCGCCGATCTGCTGCCCCCCATCCAGCACGACGAAACCGTCCAGCGACCCCCGGGGCGACGTCGAAGTCCACTCGAGAGTGAACGGGCCAGGAGCATAGGACGTCGCATCCTTCACCACCACGCCGCTCCCTCTGATCACCAGGCCCGTGGGGGCGATCAGAGCCGCGCGCGTGATCGTGATCGAGGTCGGCTCAGTGGACGCGCTGCCCACTTCGTTCGTGTACGTGGCACGAATGAGTGAGCCGTCCTGCTCGGCAGTCGCCGTGAAGGTGTAATCGTCGCCGACAGCATCGGAGACGGGAGTCCACGTCGCACCGCGATCGGCACTGGTCTCCCACTGCACGGTCGGCGCTGGGCTTCCCGCTGCACTCGCAGAGAGGGTCACGGATTCGCCGACTTCTGCCGTCACGTCTGCCGCCGGTGCCAGGGAGATCTTCGGCGTCGCCTTGACGTGCTCCAAGAACCATTGCTGCGGCGGATCGAGGTTCGCGATGGGTCGGATCGCGCGTACCGCGCCCACGACCCCGGTCTGGATCGCTCCGTCGTCATTGCTGATCTCGACCGCGAGCCGTGTCTGCGGGTTCGCGAACCGAAGGAACCCGTGCCCCGTGTCCTCGACGGTCCAGCGCTGCAGCCCATCCGAGGGTGAGCAATCGGCGAGCACGGCTGCCGTTCCCACTGCACCCGTCCCATTGGCCAGAGCGAGACACTTCGAGTCGCTCGTGGCATGGTTGGCAAGCGTGTAGCTGCCGCCTTCCGCCTCGTCGAGTCGCCAGGTCTGCGCGGCATCGCCATCAGCACAGGCCGCCTGGATCACGCCGACCTCAGCCGCTGTCAGACACTGCGTGCCACGCACCGGATTCTGAAGCTGGTCGGCGGTCGTCACAGGGACGATCGCCTTCGCGACATTTCCGCTCGCGGACGAGTCGGTGACCTGCGAGCCGCCTGCCTCATCGAATCGGTACCAGGCGACGTCACCACCACCTATCGCAGCGCCTCCACCCGGCGTCGTCGTCATCGCCAGCATCTCGCTTGCCGAAAGGGCCCGGCTGAAGATGTTGAAGTCGTCGATCGACGCATTCAGCCCCGGATCCGCGCTGAACTGGGAGCGTCCGATCCAGTTGTTCCGAGTGAAGCCGAGATCGGCCGGCCGAACGGTGAAATTCGTGTTGGTGCGAACCGCCTGGCCGTTCACCCAGAGCGTGCCCGTCGTCCCGGACGCCGTGACCGCAACATGCGTCCACGCAGTCGAGACCGACACGCTGTTGCCCGAACCGGGAATCGTCCCGGAGCCGTGACTTGGCGTGACCTCATCGAACCGCAACCCGGTCGGGGCCGCCGCAGATGCGGGAGTCAGGTACATGAAGTTGGCGGTCGTGTCGCCAAAGTCGAACAGCCTCGCCCAGTTGTTCGCGCTGCTGGTCGTACCGCGCTTGACCCACATGGAGATCGTGAAGTCGCCGTTGAGCGTGCTGACAATGCCGTCGGGCATGTCGATGTACGAGAGCGGGCTCGGCCCGTTCAGCTGCACGGCCGTGCCGAATGCAGGGGTCGGGGCCGCCACGCGCCCGATTGCAGGCATGGTGAAGTTCTTTGCTTCGCTCACCAACCGGATGTAGCTCCCATCCGGGTGGTTGTAGCTGCCGCTGGCTTCCGAGAAGGAGGGCCATCCGTCACGCCACTCGAAGGGTCGAATTCCGAGGGTGTTGTTCGGCAGATACGAGTGATAGACGAGGTAGTCGACGCCACGCTCACTATAGGTATCCGCTCCACCGGGAGCGCGGTAGAGGCCCGCCGGCGTCACCCCGGGCGCGGACTGACGGGTGTCGAGGATGACCGTTCCGCCACCCTCGTCGAGTCGCACGCCGTCCTGATCTAGATAGGGGCCGGTGATGCTTGTCGACCGACCGACTGCCAGCTTGTAGGTCGAGGTGGCCGCCGCGCAGCACTTGTCCCAGCTGACGACGAGATAGTAGTAGCCGTCCCGCGCGAAGATCGCCGGACCTTCAACTGGGTTGTCGTCCGCCCGGCGAGATGCGACCAGCGTCGGCTCGCCCACCACGCTCACCAGGTCGGGTGCCAGCTTCTGGACGACGATGCCGTCCCAGAAGGATCCCCAGGTGAGCCACCACTCCCCATCGGCGTCCTGGACGACATCAGGGTCGATCGCGTTGTAATTGATCGACGGAGGGGTGTCCGCCAGCGCGCCAGACTTCACGATCGGGCGTCCGAGGTCGACGTAGCTGCTGGGGATCGCCGGCGTCTTCGTCGTCTTGACGCCGATCGCCGAGCTCGAGGAGCCGAAGCTCGACTGAGAATAGTAGTAATAGAACGTGTCGCCGATCTTCTCGAGATGTGGCGCCCACAGCGTCGATGAGTTGGGTACTCCGAGCGTCCAGTCCGCTCTCGCCACGCTTCCCACATTGGTCCACGGACCGTTCATGCTGGGTGCTGTGCGGATCGAGTTGTGCGTAGCCGCCACGATGTAGAGCCCTGAGGCCTCATCGAAGGCCATTGTGGGATCGTGAACGCTCACGTCGCCGGTGAGCGCGAGCTGGCCTGGTGGGGGTGGCGGCGGCGGGGTCTCGGCCGCCGCAGGTGCCGAAGACAGCGTAAGCACGAGCGCGATGGCGCCCAGGAGGGCTGCACCTCGTACACCCTGGGATATGGGGGTCATGAGATTTCTCCCGATCTCGACGTCGATGTCGTTCCGGAAGACCATCGCTGGCATCCGGAGGGGCTCACATGCCCCTACAACGTTGTAGAAGTCGGTCGTACAACGTTGTAGGAATACCCTAGGACGGCCCCTCGACGCCGTCAATCACAATCTCGGGACCCCGTAGAGTGAAGCGGACTGAAGGGCTGAGATCATGGCGACGACATTGCACGACGTCGCCCGCGCAGCGGGCGTGTCGTTCAAGACCGTCTCCAACGTCATCAACGGCTACCCCTACATCCGCGCCGAGACGCGCGAACGGGTTGAGAAGGCCATCCGTGAGCTCGGATACACGCCTAACCTCACGGCGCGCAACCTCCGCTCGGGCCGCACGGGTGCCATCGCGCTCGCCATTCCTGACGTGAGCATGAGCTACTTCGGCGAACTGGCCGGCTTCGTGATCGAGGAAGCCGACAAAGCGGGCCTTGTCGTTCTCGTCGAGCAGACCAACGCCGATCCGAGACGAGAACGGGATCTGCTGCGCAGCCCGCGGTTGAAGCTGACGGATGGCATGATCTTCAGCCCGCTGGGCCTCGGGCAGGAAGATGTCGAGGCACTGCGTGTGGGCTATCCGCTGGTCGTGCTCGGTGAGCGGATCTTTGACAGCGCCGTTGACCATGTCACGATGCGGAACGTCGAGGGCGCGCGTGCGGCGACGAACTATCTTCTGTCATCCGGAAGGCGCCGCATCGCGGTCGTCGGAGCTCACCGCGGCGAGGTCATCGGATCCGCCGGGCTGCGGTTGCGGGGCTATCGCGAGGCACTTGCCGAGGCAGGAATCCCCTTCGACGAGTCGATCATCGGCTATATGCGGGACTGGCACCGGGCGAACGGCGCGCTCGCGATGCGTGAGCTGATCGAGCGCGGCGCCCGATTCGACGCCGTGTTCGGTCTGAATGACACCCTCGCGCTCGGTGCCATGCGCGTTCTGCAGGAAGCTGGCCTGCGCGTTCCGGAAGATGTGGCAGTGCTCGGATGGGACGATGTCGATGAGGCGGAATACTCGATCCCCTCGCTGACGACGGTCAACCCGGGTAGTCAATGGATCGCCCGCACCGCCGTCCAGACCCTGGTCAAGCGCATCGCCGAACCCGAGCCACATGAACCACCTGCTCTGAGACTGGCTGACTTTCGCATCGTGGTTCGCGAATCGGCGCGCGCTCCATCAACCGATGTGGCCTGAGAGCCGACTCTCCTCACGCCTCGGTGGCGGATGGTCTGCAGTCTGACCAGACGGCGTCTGCAGCTGCGGGGCCTTCTCGAGGTCGCTTGTTGTCTGCGTAAGATGGCGCCGCATCGCATCGACATCCGACGGCAGAAGGGCGACCCGTGCCGATCCCTACCTCGCTCAACATCCTCGACGATCGAATGAAGGGCGTGCGAGCAGATCCCCGACTGACGGTGCACTATGCCGAGGGGGTGTGGCTCGAGGGACCCTCATACAGCGCGCAGGGCCGCTACCTGCTGTTCAGCGACATTCCCAGCGATCGCACGCTTCGTCTCGATGAGATGAGCGGCGCCGTCACCGTCTTCGACCAGCCGTCCCGGTTCGCGAACGGGCGCACGCACGACCGCACGGGGAGACTGGTGACCTGTCTGCACGGCGACCGCAGCGTCGTACGACGCGAGCATGACGGCAGTGAGTCGGTCATCGCCTCGACCTACCGGGGTGGGCGCCTGAACAGTCCCAACGACGTCGTGGTCAGCAATCACGGCGACATCTGGTTCACCGACCCCACCTACGGCATCCTGAGCGACTACGAGGGCCATGAGGCCACGGTCGAGCAGGACGTATGCGGCCTTTACCGGTGGTCGGAGGGCACACACGAACTGGCACTCATGTCGAGCGATTTCGCACAGCCGAACGGCCTCGCCTTCGGTCAGGACGAGAGCGTTCTCTATGTGGTCGATAGTGAGCGGGATACGCTCTCCGAGCTAACCTTGGACGTCCGTGGGAGCGTCGCCGAGCAACGCATCATCGTCGATGAGCGGCGCGGCTTTGACGGGATCAGGACCGACGCTGCAGGTCGCATCTGGGCAGCCACCCATGACGGCGTGAGCTGCTTCGACACGAAAGGCGTCGAGCTGATACGGATTTCGCTGCCCGAAGCCGCATCGAACCTCGAATTCGGGGGACGCCAGCGAAACACGCTTTACATCACTGCGTCGACGAGCCTTTATTCGCTTCGCACGTCCGTGCGCGGAGCGAGATGAATGTGCCGCCGGCGAAACGTCAGCTCACCAGCCCTGTGCTCCCCATCAGGCGACTCGGGATGATGTGGATCGCAACGCGCTGCGGGTTCTCGCGAGGCTGACGGTAGCGCTCGGCGTACAGCGAGACGGCCAGTGCCACCTCGGCCGGGTCGTCGTGGATTGACGCGGCGCCCTGGAAGCTCACCCACTTCGCACCCTCGACCTGCGAGACGGACGCTGTGGAATCTCGCAGGACGTTGCGCACCTTCTGCGAACCGCGGGACGTGATGATCCGCAGGATGCCGCCATGGAAGGTGAAGCCGACCGGCACGGCGTGGATGCCGCCCCACGGCGCCATCGTGGAAAGGGTGGCGAGGTGGCGCTCTGCGACGAAGTCCAGGCCGGCCGAGGTGAGGTCACGCACCGCACTCACGCTACCGGCTGGGCCCGCGAGGCGGCCCTCGCTCCGGCTACGCGGTCTCGGAGTCGGCCTTGCGGCTGCCCGCCTCGAGCACGTCACCGGCGGGGAGTTCCTGATGGCCCCCGAACTGCAGCCGCATCGCGGACAGCAGCTGGTTGGCGTAGTGGTCCTCATCGCGTGAGGCGAACCGCTCGAACAGAGCCGCTGCGAGCACCGGCACCGGAACACCGGTGTCGACAGCGGCTTTGATCGTCCATCGCCCTTCCCCCGAATCGGACACCCGGCCGGCCAGGCCATCCAGCGTGGGGTTGGCCTCGAGCGCCGCCGCCGTCAGGTCGAGCAGCCACGACGAGATGACCGACCCCCGACGCCAGAGTTCCGCCACCTTCGGCGTATCGATCGTGAACTGGTAGAACTCCGGCTCCTCGAGAGGCGCCACCTCGGCTGAGTGCTCGGATTCGCGGATGCCGGCATCCGCGTTGTCCAGGATGTTCAGCCCCTCGGCGAGTGCCGCCATGATGCCGTACTCGATGCCGTTGTGGACCATCTTCACGTAGTGGCCGGCGCCCGACGGACCACAGTGCAGGTAGCCCTGTTCCTCGGGTGCGACGTCTCCGTCACGGCCAGGGGTGCGCGGGATATCACCCTGCCCGGGCGCGATGGTCTTGAGGATGGGCTCGATCACGGCGACAGCCTCGTCGGGGCCGCCGACCATCAGGCAGTAGCCGCGCTCGAGTCCGAAGACGCCACCGCTCGTGCCGACGTCGACGTAGTGGATGCCACGTTCCTTGAGCTTCGCGGCCCGTCGCACGTCGTCGCGATAGTTCGAGTTGCCGCCGTCGATGATGATGTCGCCGGCCTCCAGAACCGCCGCGACCTCGTCGACGACTCGGCCGGTGAGCCCGGCCGGGATCATCAGCCAGACGACGCGGGGCGCTTCGAGGTTCGCCGCCAGCTCCGTGAGGTTCCCGGCGCCGACGGCGCCCTCGCCGGCGAGTGTCGCCACCGCCTCGGCGCTGACATCGAAGACCACGGCTTCGTGCCCGTCCCGCATCAGCCGTCGCACGAGGTTCGCGCCCATCCTGCCGAGACCGATCATTCCAAGCCGCATGATTCTCCAACTGTTCGGGGGTGATCACGCCAGGGGCGCGTGGGATCCAGGGGCATCCTATGACCGCCGGGTTGCACCACGGGTGGCGTTGATACAGCTCCCTTCACCGCATAAAGTGCGGGTCGCCGCCCTCACTCCTTGTTGAAGGCGTCCTGAATCGTGCCCGCTGCCTTCTCCATGAGATTGGGCAGCTCGGTCGTTCCGTAGAAGCGGGAATCGGGATGCGTCGGCGGCGGGGCCGGCACACCCTCCGGCGGCTCGGCGACGTACGAGAACTCCCCGTGTCCGTCGGGAGTGGGACCGCTCGCCCATCGTCCGTCGCCGGCCATCGGGCCGTTGGAGAAGTTGATGTACTGGTACGACACCGACCGGTCCTCCTTGTCCAGCGGGAAGTTGCTCGGCACCGGCAGCGCCTCTGTTCCCTCCTCCATGAGCTCGGCCGCGGCGGCGAGCCACTGGTTCTGATGCATCGTGTCGCGGGCGAGGAGGAAGGCGAGCAGGTCACGCACGCCGTGATCGTCGGTCATGTGGTACAGCCGGGCGACCTGCAGCCGGCCCTGCATCTCGGCGTTCGCGTTCGCCTGGAAGTCCGCCAGCAGATTGCCGCTCGCTGTGAGGTAGGAGCCCATCCAGGGATTTCCGTTGCTGTCGACCGCGCGCGCACCGGCGCCGGCGACGATCCCGTGCTGCACGTCGGTCCCGCCGATGACAGCGGCGACCGTCGGGTCATTCTGCACGGCGTCGTCGGTGATGCCGAGCGGAGCCTTCTCGAGCAGCTGCGCGATCATGATGGCCAGCATCTCGACATGGCCCATCTCCTCAGCGCCGATGCCGTAGACCAGGTCGCGGTACTTCCCGGGGATGTGCATGTTCCACGCCTGGAACTGGTACTGCAATGCGACGGTGATCTCGCCGTACTGTCCGCCGAGCACCTCCTGCAGCTTGCGTGCGTAGACAGCATCCGGTTTCCCTGGCTTGACCGTGTGCTGGAGCTCCTGCCGGTGGAAATACATGTCTTCTCCTCATCCCGCCGCTGTCCGGAAGCGGCTGACGGCCCACCCAACACGGGCGCCGTGGTCGAGTGCATCGGGGTTGCCAAGGGGGGCCTGCCGCGAGTAGAACCCGGATCGAGGATGCGCGTCCGACAGATCCGGTCACGCCCGCACGTCAGCCCCGCACGAACCGCAGGGTGACGAGCTGGAACGGGCGCAGGTGGAGCTCGAGGCCGCCCTCGCCGGTCTCCCGCTCCAGCAGGTCGGTTCGCAGGAGTCGCCGATACGAGAACGAAGCGGTCAGCCTCGCCGAGGCTCGTGAGCCCCAGCATTCGTACAGCCGCACGACGACGTCCCCGGAGCCGTCCTCGGCAAGCTTGACGGTCTCGATGACGACTGCCGGATGGCTCGACGTGATCAGCGGCTGCACCCGGCCGGCAGCGGGGCGCAGCGGAAGATTGAGGCGGTAGCCGGTCTCGATCGTGGCCGCCACGTCTCCGACCACGAGGGAGCTGCGCAGTGTGTGCTCGCCCTGGTCTGCCTCAGGGTCGGGGAAGAGCGGTGCGCGCAGCAGTGTCTGACGAATAAGCGAGTAGGTGCCGCCACCCTGCCGCGGGTGGCGCGTGATGTCGTGGCCGTAGGTGGAGTCATTGGCGACACCGACGCCGAAGCCCGGCTCGCCGACGTGCACCCAGCGGTGCGCGCTGGTCTCGAACCGCGCCATGTCCCAACTCGTGTTGGTGTGCGTCGGGCGCTCGATGTGACCGAACTGGATCTCGGAGCGAGCCGACGTGGTGTGCACATCCACCGGGAATGCGAGCTTCAGCATCCGCTGGCGTTCGTGCCAGTCGACGTGGGTCTCGATATCCAGGGCGGTCGAGCCGGCCGCGAGGGTGAGCGTCTGCGTCACCGTGGATGCTCCGAACCGTCGGACCGTTCGCAGCGCCACGGCCTCCGGCCGCTCTGACACGACATCGAGGGAATCCAGCCCGTCCAGTTCCTCACCCGACAGGCGGTACTCGATGTCGACGTCCCACGCATCCCACTGCGCCGGGGTGTCGCGGAACACCTGCAGCACGTTGGCGCGCGTGCCCGGAGGCACCACCTCACGGCCAGTGGCAGCATCCACCAGCGAGACGATGAGACCGTCGTCGTCGACAAGCACACTCATGCGATCGTTCGTGAGCCGGGTGCCATCGGCTGTCCGCTCGATGCGCGCCTGCCCCGGCCGTTCGGGCACTCCGACACCCCCTGCCGGCACTCCGTCCTGAGGGAAGGGCGAAGCATTGGCGACCAGCCCGAGGGCCACATCATCCGACGGTGACGCCGCGGCTGCCAGCGTCTCGAGCGCTCGCGCGATCACCGCATCCAGCGACTCCGCCACCCGGGAGTAGTTCTCGACCGCCTGGTCGTGCACCCACCCGATGGACGAGCCGGGCAGGATGTCGTGGAACTGCTGCAGCAGCACCGTTCGCCATGCTTCCCGCAGCTCCGCATCCGGATACTCCATCCCGGCGCGGACCGCCGCCGTCGCCGCCCAGAGCTCCGCCTCATGCAGCAGCGCCTCGCTGCGGCGGTTGCCGCGCTTGGTCCTGGCCTGCGACGTGTACGTGCCGCGGTGGAATTCCAGATAGAGCTCCCCCACCCACACGGGCGCCGGATCGAGCTCGGCGCGGGCCGCCGCGAAGAACTCCGCAGGCGACGCCAGGCGCACCGACGGCGACCCTTCGAGGTCGGCGGTGCGGTGTGCCGCGGCGAGCATTTCACGGGTGGGACCGCCTCCGCCGTCGCCGAACCCGAACGGCACCAGCGAGGTGCTCGCCCGGCCCTTGTGCGCGAAGTTGCGCTCGGCATGTGCCAGCTCGCGGCCCGAGAGCAGCGAGCTGTACGTGTCGACCGGCGGGAAATGGGTGAAGATGCGTGATCCGTCGATGCCCTCCCACTGGAAGGTGTGGTGCGGGAATCTGTCCACTTCGTTCCACGAGATCTTCTGGGTGAGGAAGCTGTCCATCCCGGCCTCGCGGGCGATCTGCGGCATGGCGCCGGAGTATCCGAACGAGTCCGGCAGCCACACCTCCCGCGGCTCATAGCCGAACTCCTCCAGGAAGAACCGCTTGCCCTCGATGAACTGGCGCGCCATCGCCTCTGAGCCCGGCATGTTCGTGTCCGACTCCACCCACATGCCCCCTACGGGCACGAAGCGTCCCTCGGCGACGCGCGCGCGAATGCGCTCGAACAGCTCCGGATACCCGATCTTGATCCACTCGAACTGCTGCGCAGAGGAGCACGCGAAGACGAATTCCGGATCCTGATCCATGAGGTCGAGCACGTTGGAGAATGTCCGAGCGCACTTGCGGATCGTTTCACGCGCCGGCCACAACCACGCCGAGTCGATGTGCGCGTGCCCGACCGCGAACACGCGATGGGCGCTGGCGGATGCCGGCGAGGCGAGCACCGGGGCGAGTGCCTCCCGCCCCCGGGACACTGTTCCGGCCACGTTGAAGGGGTCGACAGCGGACACGGCCGCCTCGAGGGCGGCGTAGAGGTTCGCCCTGCGCGAGGATGCTTCGGGAAGCACCGCCGCGAGGCCTCTCGCCGTGAAAATGTCCTGCACCAGTTCCCAGACCTGGCGGTCGCGGTGCACGATGTCCGCGCGCCGCAGAGTGTAGAGGGGCACCTGCGGAGCGGTGGAGGTTCGCCCCATGTCTGTCGGCTCGAACCTCCAGTTCGAGCCGACATCCGGATTTGCTGCGGCCTCCACGTACAGCTCGAAGGACTCCCCGGGCTTCGCCTGCAGTCGAACGTACGAGTTGTACGGCTCGAGGCCCTTCAGGATCGTGCCGTCGGGAGCCCAGACCAGCCCTTCCGCCTGGAATCCGACCTGGCCCATGGTGAAGCCGAGGTCGACGAGGAGTTCGACGTCATCGGGCGTCGCCGCCCATTCCCGCGGGACGGTGCCGGTCATGCGGAACCACACCGTCCCCCAGGGGCGACCCCACGCCTGGCCGACGTGGAAGGGGTGGAACTCTTGCATGATCGCTTCAGCGAAGGGCACAGGCTCACCAGGAACCTCCCACGCCTCGATGAGGGCGGGTTCCGATGCGCGCTCGAAGGCAGGGGTGAGCCGTTCCCGGACGAACCGATCGATGCGCATCTCGGCGAGCTGGTTCTGCTGGTACACCGGGTCTCCTTCGGAGTGCTCGAGGGGGAGTCACACCATGATGCTCCACACGTCGCGCAGCGTGTCGAGGTGCGGACTCACCACCCCTCGGCAGGGGCGGGGCTGGGCAACATCCAGCCGGGAGGTGGCACGGAGAGGGGGTAGACGGATGCCACCCGGGCGCGGAGGATTCTGTCCACAGGGAAGAGTACCCAGCGGCCGCGCCGAGGTTGGGGGTGATCACGGATGACGCAAGGCAGCGAGCGTGTGCTGTGGGCGATGCGGGTGCTCAGCGCGGTGCTGCTCCTGATCACAGGAGGCATTCACCTGTACCTGATCTTCCACGGTGTGGGCGGCATCCTGGGCGTGGCCTTCGCCCTCAACGGCGTCGCGGGAATCGTGCTCGCGATCGCGATGATCGCCCTGCGGGGACGTCTGCTGCTCCTCGCGAGTGTGCTCAGCCTGCTGTTCCTCATCGCGACCCTGCTCGCGCTCGTGCTCGCCCTGACGGTCGGGCTGTTCGGCATCACTGAGACATGGGACTTCATGCTCGTTCCACAGACGGTCATCGTGGAATCGATCGGGATCGTGGTGCTCGCGATCACCACCGTGCTTCTCCTGCGTGCGGTCCGCCGGCCAGACGCGACGCGCTGAGCCGGCTCGGGCACCGAGCGCCCTCACCCGCTGAAGGCCTCCACGAACCGGTCCCGGAACTGATCCATCGGCCACACCGGCGCGGCCGCCGACGGCCGCACGCCGTCCTCCCACCCCCACGACGAGATGCGGTCGAAGACGGCCGGGTCTTTGGCGATGATCGTGATCGGCACATCATGGTCGGCCTCGGCGCCGCTCACGATGCGGGCGGGCTGGTGGTCGCCCAGCAGCACCAGCACGAGGTCGGGCTGATCGTACGTGTCGAGGAACGAGAACACCGTGTCGAGGGAGTACTCGACCGACTGGCCGTACAGCGCCTGCACGCGCTTCGGATCGGTCCACGCGACGGCGGCCGAGAGCCCCTGCGCGGGCTGCGGATCGAAGACCGACCCGTTGCCCACCTCGTCCCACGGGACGAGGCTGGGCAACGGGGTCCACGGCGTGTGCGAGGAGACGAGGTCGATCTCCGCCATGACGGGCGGATGCGGAGCGCCCAGCTCGCGGTCGGAGAAGAGCTTCCAGGTGTACTGATCGGGCATCCGCGCATAGCCGAAGGCGGGGCCGCGATAGCCCATATTGCGGGAGTCGAGCAGCTCGTCGAACCCGAAGAACGACGTGCCGGCCTGCCACGCGCGCTTGTTCGAAGGAACGATGGCGACCGTGCGCCATCCGGCCTCGTCGAACGCGCCGGTGAGCGTGAGGCGGTCGCCGGCGACCAGCCGGTCGTACTTCGTCTGGGAGTCGACCCAGACCCCGCTCTGCAGGGTCGAGTGCGCGAGCCAGCTCACTCCGCCGAATGTCGGCGACGTGAGGAACGCGCTCCGAGCCGAATACCCGTCCCGGTCGAGGATGCCCTGACCGTCTTCCAGCGCCCGCGCGACGCCTTGCGTGAAGGCCGCATCCTGCACCGCGACCTTGCCGTAGCTCTCCACGAACGCCACGACGACGTCCTTGCCGGCGAGGCCGCTGAGAAGCGCCGGGGGCCGCATCCGGTCGAGCCGGTCGACAGCGACGGCGCGCTCGAACTCGCGCTGCCCCTCGATGGTCGCGGCGGTCCGGGCGGATGCGTCCACTATGGTCTCCACTGCTCCGGATGCCGCGACCGGCGCCCCTGGCACGATGTGGAGGCCCGCAACCGACCCGAGCACCCACGCCGCGGTCACGGTGACGAGGGCAACCCGCCCCCGCGGGCCTTCATCGCGGGTCGTCTTCCCTACGCGGAGGGCAGCGCGCGCGAGAAGGACCACCCCGGCGGCCGCCGCCGCCAGCAGCAGTACGACGATCACCACCGCGTTGACGGCGCCCGCGGCATCCGCGACGACTCCCCACGCGTTGACGACCGCCCCGCCGTCCTGGGCAGGGTCGAAGGGGCGATCGATCGTGGCCCGGAACCCGAAGTCGAGCGCCGCCACCGTGATCCCGGCCACGACGAGCACGGCGAAAGCGCCGGCGACCACCGCGCGCAGCCAGCGCCGGTCGATCGCGACGAGCACCAGCACGACGGCGATCGACTCGGCCGGCAGACCGAGCAGGGCCGCCGGCGTCCCGGCGCTCAACGCCCCGGGGACGAGCGGCACGACGAGCAACGTCATGCAGGCGGCCACCGTCACGACGCGGGACCGCCGGTGGGCGCTGTCCCGCCCGAGGCCTCCGCTCACGACCGGCCGTCGCGGCCCCGCAGCACGCCGTCGCCCGCATCACGCGTTCGTGCCCGAGGATCGAGCCGACGCGCATGCGTGGAGCGGCCCCCGCGGATGGCATCCATGATGGAGAAACGGAGCAGCCCGTGTCGAAGGTTCATTTCGCTCCCCTCTCGTAGGTTCTCGCCCGCGCGGTGGCCCTGATCGCCGTCAACTGGGTCATGCCGATCACACCGGCCGATGGGCCGCCGCACTCCTCTGCCTCGCCGCCATGAAGCGATCGTAGGCGGTGTCATTCGCCCCGATCGCCCGGATGAAGGGTCGGCTCGTTCGCCGGTTGAGCGAGCTGCTCAAGCAGTTCGGCTGCTCGAGCAGCTCCCCCGAGCGACCGCAGTTGCGCGCCGACGCGGGATGCGGCATCCCGGAATGACATGTCTGACACGACTCTGTCGAGGCCGACTGCGACCTGAGCAGCCGTTGGCGTGCCGGTCTTGAGATTGACGGCCGCTCCGGTCCATGCGACCCGCGAGGCGATCTCTGGCTTGTCGAGGTCCCCTCCAGCGATCACGAGGGGGATGTCGTGGGCGAGCATGGCGAGCGTCCCGCCCCATCCTCCGTTCGTCACGGCGACATCCACCCGCGGCAGGAGCTCGGCGTAAGGCAGAAATCCCGCGACCCGCGTGTTCGAGGGGACCGGGAAGGGCAGCTCATCGTCTCCGGTCACGCCCGTCGCCACGACCACGAGCAGGTCGTCGCGCTCGGCCAGGGCCTCGAGCGTGGGCACGATGAGATCGGTGGGATCGATGTTCTGGGTCCCCTGGGTGACGTGTATGACGCGTCGGCCTTCGAGTTCGCTCCACCACGCCGGCAGCGCTTGCGACGCCTGAGGAGGCATCCGGAGCTCGCCGATGAAGTGCAGGAAGTCGGGTCGGTCGGTGCGCTCGAAGTCCAGCAGCGGGGACCCGCTCGCAACGATGAGCTGTCGCGAGAAGGTCACCTGGTCCATCGTCAACCCTCGCGGACGGAGTCCGATCGTTTGCTCGGATCTCGCGATGGCCTTCACGAGCGATCGGGCCAAGAGCGGCGCCGCCGCGCGAAGGGCGGCATCCCTCACCTTCGTGAACGGGTTCCTCCCGGGCCACAGACCCAGTCCGGCGGGAGGGCCCTGCGGTCCGGCGAGATTGAGCGGGGTGATCGAGATCGTCGCCCAGGGGCCGCCGTTCTGCTCGGCGTACAGCGCCGCGCCGATCGAGACGTCGTCGCCGGCGATCGCATCCCACGGTTCCCTGACCCACTCGTCCCGCAGATCCTGAACCTGCGCGGCAGAGGTGTTGATGAAGACATCCTCGACGTTGATGAGCAGCTGGCTCAGGCCCTTCCTGCCGCGGAGCCGGGGGAACGTCGCCGCGAGGTCACTCTCATCGAAGTCAGGAGCGTGATGCCAGGGGACGAGCCGGGCACCCGTCGACTCGACGGCCGTGCGGAACGCCTCGCCCGAGTAGACGCGCACGTCGTGCCCGCGAGAGACGAGCGCACTCGCCACGGCGCGAATGGGGTTGATGTGCCCCGTGAACGGCATGGCGGAGAGCAGGAAGCGAGCCATGCGACCAGGATGCCGTGCGGACCCGGCATCCCGCGACCGGGGGGCCGGCGCGGCACCGGCCTTCGCAACCCAGACAGCTGATCCTAAGAAGACACCCGCGACCTCGTCAGAGATGACGGGGTGCGGAGCGGTCTTGAGGGCGCTCCGAACGCAAAGCTGCTCCTCGCCGATGTCAGTCCCTGGATGCTCGCCGGACTCCGCTATCTCGGGTCAGGTATCGGCCTCGGCGCCTACCGCCAGGGCCGGTCCGCACCCTGCGGACCGGCCGTTCGCACCTGAGCTTCTCGCCCAGCTCATTTCGGGGTTGAGGCTGCTGGCGCTTGAGAGCAGCGACCCCGCCCCCTAGTGGAGCAGGCCGCACACCGCGGGATCGGTTGCCTCAGCGGGAAGGCTGGGGTTGAGCTCACTGGCACCCTCGGGATCACTGAAGTTGTACGTGCCGTTCCCGTCGTAGTCCAGTCCGTGAATCACGACGACGCCCTCGCCTGCGCGGATTGCGTCAGCAATCTGCTTTGCGGTGCCGAGCCCGTTCGCACCGGGGTAGCCGGTGCCCGCGACGTCGGTGAACTCGATGTTGTCTCGGCTGTAGTCATAACTGCCACCCGCGGACACCGGGAACCGCGTGACATCCAGCAAGCTCGCGGGAGTGGTGTCGCCGGTGGTGTTCAGGGATACGACGACCGGGCCATACGCAGGAACGCCCTCGAGGGTGTTCAACCGGCCATCACCGTTTGCGTCCAACGCCAGAGTCGGGCACTCGTTCAGTGCCTGTTCACCATAGTGAATGTGCTGGGCGTGCGGTGCATCGGGCGTCAGGCCGTCGGCGTGCACCTCGATGTGCTTGATCTTCTGGTTGCGGATCACGGCAGTCGCTGTCCCCGAGGCCCCGGAGCCATTCAGCTCCGAAAGGGTGGCGGTCAGCGTGACGGTCTTGTCATCGCCTTTGTCGCCGTGCGCCATTGCCGGTCCGGCACCCAGCGAGACCACGGCCAGCGCCAGCACGCCGGCGCCAAGCACCAGTTTTGTATTCCGTCTCACGATCGACTCCTCTGTCTTCGCCCAGAGGGAGGTTCCCACCGGTTATGCGACACAGGTGATTCGTAGCGGTGCCTCTGACGGATTGCCTCGACGGTCGAGCACACCCCCGCTGCAGTGCCCGACACATGGACCTCCGACTTCTCATCGCCAACGTCCGCGGACGCTTCGCCCACACCCCGACAAGCGCATAGGCCCACGTCGTGGCGCGTGCTTGATCGGCGGCCCCGCCCGACCGCCGCGGGACTGTGCGCGCCATGTCAGAGGACGGCTTCCAGATCGTCGGCGAGTACGATTTCGAGACCGTGATGGATCCGGAGGAACGCACGTGAGACACGTCGAGCGGTCGGGAGACGGTCGCTTCTTTCGCACAGCGCTTGTCCCGGCGGCTCTGCTGCTCGGTCTGCTGCTGCTGGCCGGCACGAGCGTCCTGGCCGCGTTGAATCAGCAGCCCTTCGGCTACTACAGCCGCGACGTCAAGGCGCTCTCCGCCGAGGCGGGCGCCGTCCTGCCGCTGCTGGCCGGCGGGCTGGCGCTGCTGAACGTCATGGTGTGGGCATCAGCCGCCTCCATGGCTCTGCTGGCCGCAGTGCTTTGGCCGCCACGGCGTCGGTGGCTGCTCGGATTCGCGTTTCTGAACTTCCTTCTCGCGCTCGACGATGCTCTGCTCCTCCACGACGAAGTTGGACCTGAGCTCGGTTTGCCGGAGGAGGGCTTCGACCTGCTTTACGCCGCTAGTGGGGTCCTGCTTCTGTTGGGCGCTTTCCGGCGGGGTGTCAACGTGCGGCCCGAGGACCGCCTGTCGCGATTCCGGGTGGAGAACCTGCCGTCAGGTGGCCAAGCTTTCATCCTGGGTCTCGTCCTTCTCGGTGTCTCCGTGATCGTCGACCAAACCATGCACGGACAGCCCCTGTGGGAGGACGCGCCTAAGCTTCTTGGCGCCCTGGTCTGGCTGACCGTCCCGCTCCTGGAGCTTCCGTCGAACGTGCTGCCAGGGAGCCGAATTTCGGAAGAGCGAGCGCTGCCCTGAGTACGACTAACCTTCGCCGGGCTGCGGAGCTTTGGAGGGGATGACGGGAATCGGCCACTCCGTCTCTCCACACGCCGACTGCGTCATCGCGCAGAGCCTCTGAACGGAGCGGGACCGCCCGGGGCGGGAGCGGTTCCTACGGCATCCACACAAAAGCTCTCAAGCCCGACCTTCGGCCGGGTGTCGGAGCATTGGAGGGGATGACGGGAATCGGCCACTCCGCTACTCCACACGCCGACTGCGTCGTCGCGCGGAGCCTCTCGCGGAGCGGGACCGCCCGCGGGCGGGAGCGGTTCCTACGGCATCCACACGAATGCCCTGCCGCACCGACTTCGTCGGCGCGTCAGGGCATTGGAGGGGATGACGGGAATCGAACCCGCGCTATCAGCTTGGGAAGCTGAAGTTCTGTCGTCCATGACGACCCTAGATGCCTTTAAAACACTGGTCTCTAGGTGGACATCGGACCCGAAGTGTACACATCAGTGTACACATATGGTTCGCATCCGAGTCCCGCCCACTTGAGCCACCAGACCTCCAACCTTCTGATCCGTAGGCAGCCGGGATGGGGCGGAATCCTCGATGCTACAAGACTGCTGAGGCGCTTTGGTTGATGGCGGGTTGGCCGCGCGGGCTCGTTGCCACGTGGCATCGATGTTCTTGAACTCGGTGGCGTAGCAGCGGTCGTCGTCTGCTGCCTGAATGGATGAGTCTGGGATTGCGCAGGTCAAGATCTCACCTTTAGGTTCCTTCGGGATCAGTTCGAACCCTGCCGCGACAAGACACTGCCTGTACCTCTCGAAACCTTGGTGATATTCGCCGACAGAGATCACGCCGACTCTTAACGGGGTCTATTCGGTATTGGGGATCATCTGCATCGCCGCCGTTGCCAGTCGTCGCAACATGACCGGTGGCACGCGGTCATGCGCCCGCATCGCGAGACCGTCGACGACCACACTGACGGCATGTGCGAGCGCGAGCGTGTCGGTCCCTGCTGGGACCTGCCCGTCTCGGATGCCGAAGTCGAGCTTGGCTTGAAGGCGGCGCAGCCCGTCATCGCCGATAGCTGCGAGTGCGCGTGCGACATCGCTGTCACGGTCTTCCAAGCCAAGGGTGGAGAGAGTGACCAGGCATCCGAGGTGGGGCCCCGGCGCGGAGATGACGCTGATGGTGTCATCGAAGAAATGCTGGAATGCGCTCTTCACGTGCGCTTCTCCCTCGAAGGCGTCCCAGACCGGATCCCAGAAGCTGCGCTCGTACTGGTCGACGACGTCTAAAAAAAGTCGCGCCTTGCTGCCGAACGCCGCGTAGAGGCTCGGCGGATTGATTCCGATCCCTGCACAGAGCTGGCTCACGGAGGTTGCCTCGTATCCATGCTCCCAGAACATGTCCATCGCGGATTCAAGGGCGCGCTGCTTGTCGAAGCCCCGACTGCGCCCGCGCGCGGTGTCTCTCGGTGTCCCGTTGGACATGGGCGCCCCCCAGAGTTGACGATTACTGTAACGACCACTACAGTATCATCTGTAGTGCCCGCTACAGAATTTCGTCAACCCGAGGAGTCCACATGTCCGAGAAGACTTATGTCCAGGAGTACAACGCAGTGGTGGAGGAGATTTCGAAGTACCTCCGGGCCTGCGCCGCGGCCGACAGCTCGCTCATGCGGTCGGCTTTCCACGCTGACGGGGCGATGTTCACCGTTGCCGAGTCCGGGGTGAAGCGTGTCCCCTTCCAGGTGCTGTTCGATGAGGTCGACACCCTCTTCAAGCCGTCGAACCCGAACGCGGCGATCGTCTCCGTGGATATCGTGGGTACCGTCGCCAGCGCGCGAGTCGATTCCGACGATCTCGACGGCTTCCGCTTCAGCGACTTCTTCCACCTGCTCAAGCCGAACGATGAGTGGCAGATCGTGGCGAAAACGTTCCACACCATCTCGACCCCCGCGAGCTGACGTCCCGTCGCACCGGGGCGGCTGTTTGCCTCGGCGCCCTTGCCGGCTTGCTCTGGCAGCACCTTAGGAGCCTTCTTTGTCCGCAACACTTCTCGAGCCCTTCACGATCCGTGGGGTGTCTTTCCGGAACCGCATCGCGATGTCACCCATGTGCATGCACTCGGCGACAGTCGACGGGGTCGCGACTGACTTCCACGTCATGCACTACGGGTCCCGTGCCCTTGGCGGTGCAGGCCTGGTCATGACGGAGACCGCAGCGGTCGCCCCGAACGGCCCGATCGGTCCTGGCGATCTCGGAATCTGGGACGACACGCATATCCCGAGCCTCGGTCGCATCGTCGACGCAGTCCACTTGGTCGGCGGCCGGGTGGGCGTGCAGATCGGCCACGCGGGTCGTCAGCTGGGGCTCCCCGAGCTGACTGCCGTCGCCCCATCCGCGATCGCCTGGGGGCCGGGCTCCCGCGTCCCTGAGGAGCTGACCCATGATGGCATCGCAGAGATCGTCGAAGCATTCCGTTCCGCCACCGTGCGCGCAGTGAAGGCGGGATTCGACGTCATCGAAGTTCACGCCGCCCACGGCTACCTGCTGAACGAATTCCTGTCCCCCATCTCGAACAAACGCACAGACGAGTACGGAGGAGACCATGCAGGGCGGTACCGCATCGTCCGCGAAGTCCTGGACACTGTTCGCGCAGAGTGGAACAGACCGCTATTCGTTCGGATCTCCTCGATCGACTATGTCGAAGGAGGAAACACCCCGGATGACTACATCGCCTTCGGTCGCTGGATGAAGGAGCAGGGCGTCGACCTCATCGACGCCTCCTCGGGTGGCATCGCTCCCGTCAAGGTGTCCTCATTCCCGGGGTTCCAAGTTCCCGCAGCAGAGCTCATTCGTCGAGAGGTCGGCATTCTCACCGGTGCCGTCGGTCGTATCGAGACGGGACAGCAGGCAGAGGACATCCTCCGCAACGGGCGCGCCGACCTTGTATTCGTTGGTCGGGAGATGCTCAAGGACCCATTCTGGGCACGCACTGCAGCTGACGACCTGCGACAGCCGATCCAGCCCCCAGCGCAATACACACGATACGGGTCAGTATGGCAACGCAGCCAACCCCCGCTGCCCGCCGCGCCGCTCGAGGAGACTGTCGCGGCGTGAGCGCCGTCAACTGGACCACCCGGTCGAGCTCCGGATGCTAGCCGGATCGCGAGCGAGTGTCGGACGAACAGCGTTGTGAATTGAGCTCCACCCAGCGCGGCGATCCACCGTTCGGGTCATCGAGGCGGTGCTCCAGAGAGATTCGATGCTCGGTAGCGATCGAACGCCGACCACTGCTGTTCGCTTGCGGATCGGGACGCTGAGGAACGATCTCCGCGCGTAGCGGTCGCGGCCCTCCCAGCCGTCAGGTCCGCGCTACTGGATGGAGCGAGTGAGCCATTGCCGGAGGGATTCGGCGTGCTCGGCGCCGTCGTCCCAGTCGGGTTCGGTGAGTGCCCAGCGGTGCACGAGGCGGGCGGCGACGTCGGTGTGGTGTCCAGCGTCGAGGACCTCGGCGAGCGATTCGGCCTCGGCGAACTGCAGGCTGCACAGCAGCTCGTCCGGGTGGGTGAGGAGTCGGTCGAGGATCTCGGCGAGATGGTCGACAGCTCTTTCCAAGTGATCCCAGGCGACGATGGTGTTCATGATTCAGCTCCTTATGGTGTCTGTTCTTGGCGCCTTTCTGGCAAGTGGCGTCGTGTGCGACCGGAGCGGTGCGCAATGCCGGGACCGTGGAGTAGCGGGCGGAGCGAAGCGGAGGAGCCTACGCGCGAAAGCCCGGCACGGAGCGCCGTGGGAGGAGTTACAATGACCGGCCAGAAAGGCCCTCGGCATCCGGGGACTCCTCCGCGCCTTTAAGCCTGCTCGGTTTCGGCCGCGAGGGCAGTGAGCTGGTCGTTCAGCGCGTCACGGTGTGCCGTGGATCGGCGATCGTGTCTCGGATGATGGTTCGGAGTTGATCGAGGACGTCGGCGTCGCGGCCGAGCAGCGGCGCGAGGCACGAGGTGACGTCCTCATCGATCGTGTAGCCGGGTTCGTCGTGCGGCTTATCGGCGTAGTAGTCCAGGGCGCAGATCGCGACCCGGTACCGGGTCGCCTCGATGTCGGCTCGGTCAACTGGGATCGATTCGCTGTCGCGCCTCGGGTTGAAAGGAGAGCGGAAAGTCGCCTGCCCACACCACCGGCTGCGCCGATCTGGAACACCCTCATGAGAGCCGCTCCTGGTTGCGAGCGTCGCGCCCCTGGTCCGCGCGGTCCACACGAAGGACGAGCTTGCCGCCGACAGATCGATGTTCCAGCCGCGCTATCGCGGCGGCGATGTCGTTCCAGGGAAGAACGCCCACGACCTGGGGATCAAGCACGCCATCCTCAAGAGATGTCAACAGGACCGTGAGATCCGGGCCGAAGGGGTCTGGGTCGTGGAACAGCTCGAATCCGCGCAAAGTGCGCATGGCGCCGTCGTAGAAGTCGCGGACGTCGAAGGTCGTTGGCTCGCCGGAGCTGTTGCCGAAGGCAACAACTGTGCCAGTACTGCTTAGCCGTGCAACCGCCTGCCCAAGGGTTCCGCCCCCGATCGACTCGAGGACGTTGTCGAACGTGCCGGCGAAGTCGCGCAGATCCGCGGCAACGTCATCCGCACCAAGTGCTTCGATCTTTGATGCGTCTGTGTTGCGGCTCACGAGTGCGCAGACATGGCATCCGATGTTCGCCGCCAACTGCACCGCGAGCCGTCCAACGCCCCCGTTCGCGCCGGTGATCAGCATTCGCGAACCCGCGCTCGCACCGGACAGTCGCAGAGTCCGCAGGGCTGTCAGGCCGGCGGTGGCAACAGCAGCTGCGTCCTTGTCCGAGACCGTGTCCGGTATGGAGGCAATCCACTCTGGTTTCACCGAAACCGTCTCGGCCCACGTCCCGCCCTCAGCGACTCCGACCACTCGAGCGCCCTTGCCGATCCCTCCGGGAACGTCGTCGAGAAGAATCCCCGCGAAGTCCCATCCGGGCCGCGTCCCAACAGGCGCCGTGTGGACGAGTCTGGCTTCGCCACGGTTGAGCGAAAAGGCACCTACCCTGACGCGGACGCGGTCGGCGCGAGAATCCGGCGGGGGCCAGTCGCGTAGCTGGACGGTGCCCACCTCATCGACGACAGTCAGCGCGTGCATTTCCAGCCCCTGGTGGTCATCGGGGCGCGTCTATCGAGAGGTACTTGGTCTGGAGATACTCGGCAATGCCGACGTGGCCGCCCTCCCTGCCGTAACCGCTTTGCTTAATGCCGCCGAACGGAGCCGCTACATTCGAGAGAACACCCCGGTTCAGTCCGAGCATCCCGACCTGCAGTCGTTCCGCGATCACCCTCGCCCTGTCGAGGTCCCTCGTGAACAGGTACGCGGCTAGTCCGTACTCCGTCGAGTTCGCCTGCTCGATCAGGTCGTCCTCGTCGGCCCAGGTGACGATCGGGGCGATAGGGCCGAAGATTTCCTCGGTGACAACGCGAGCGTCGCGCGGAACATCTCCGAGGAGCGTTGGGGGAAAGTAGCTGCCGCCGGTGCCCGCAGGAGCCTCACGCCGACTGAGGACCCTCGCGCCCCGGGCGACCGCGTCATCAACAAGCTCCTGAAGCGCGTATGCCGAGCGCTGATCGATGATCGGGCCAACTGTGGAATCCGCGTGGTACCCCGGTCCGACAACAATCGCCTCGAACCGCGAGCGAATCTGGTCGGTGAAGGTCTCGACGACGTCCTCGTGCACGTAGAACACGTTCGCTGCAGTGCACGCCTCGCCGTTGTTGCGGAGCTTCGCCTTCATCGCCTCATCGACGGCATGAGGTATGTCGGCATCCGCACAGACGATCAGGGGCGCATTGCCACCGAGTTCCATCGACACGCGCAGCACTTGGTCCGCCGATTGGCGGATGAGCTGTTTTCCGACCTCGGTGGAGCCGGTGAAGGAGATCTTTCGCAGCCGCGGATCTGCCATGAGGGCGGCGACCGTCCCCGATGAGTTGGACGTGGGAATCACCGAGAGCACGCCCGCTGGCAAACCTGATTCGATGAGGATGGCGGCGAGGGCGTTCATCGACAGAGGAGTCAGTCCGGCCGGCTTCACAATCACGGGGCACCCTGCAGCCAGGGCGGGTCCGATCTTCCTGGTTCCCATCGCGAGGGGAAAATTCCATGGCGTGACCAGCAGGCACGGTCCGACTGGCTGCTGGATGGTCACAATGCGTGTGTCACCGGTGGGGGAATGGGTTGTACTGCCGCCGAAGCGAACGGCCTCCTCAGCGAACCATCGCAGGAACTCGGCTCCGTAGGAGATCTCCGCCTCGGACTCGGCGAGCGGCTTCCCCATCTCGAGTGTCATGAGAAGCGCGAGGTCGGTGCGCCGCTCAAGGATCAGCTCGTATGCCCGACGCAAGATGTCGGCGCGCTCTCGCGCTGGCGTGGCCGCCCAGGCATCCTGCACGCGCACCGCGGAGTCGAGGGCGGCGATCGCATCAGCGACCGACGCGTCTGCGAGGGTCGCGATGGTGTCGCCTGTGGCCGGGTCGTGGACCTCGAACTCGGCACCGGTGGAGGCGGGCCTGAATTCATTGTCGATGAGGATGCCGGTGGGCGCGTGTGCGAGCGCCGCCTGGAAGTCGATTGTCATGAAGCGTCTCTCTGGTCGGGAGTTCGAGTGGGATCGTCGAGTGTGGCAAGCGCCCAAGCGAGGTGATTCGCAAAGGCAGGGGGATTCTCCGCATGAGGAAAGTGGCCGAGCTCAGGCATGTCGTGGTACATCGCCCCGGGAATCAGCGATGCAAGTTCCCTGGTGGCCGCCGACGGCACCGTGTAGTCATAGGACCCGGACATCAACACGATCGGAGGCGTACTATCGCCGAACTTCGGCTGCACGTTGTCGAGGTCCCAGCAGGTTGTGTAGTAGGTGATGTCGCGCTCGTACACGGCGTAGCCACCTTGCGAATAGCCCCACCACACCCGGTCGCGATCATTCTGCGGCGAGTGCGGTGACATGAGGCCCATCGTCCATTCCGGGACGAAAAGCGCCTGATTCACGCGGGGGCTTCGCAGCCAAGCGTTGTGACGGTTCCCCACTCGCGGACCGACCTGGCAGCCGATAGCGGCCGCGATCACATTCGGATGGCGCGCGGCGACCTCGACGACGGCGGCGCCGGCCATGGAGGCTCCGACGAGCACAGGCGCTTCTTCGAGTTCGAGCGCCTTGATCACTGCTGCGACACAATCGGCGTAGCTCTCACTTGTCAGGGAGTAGTCGAGTGACCCAAGACCCTCCGCCGGGCCTGATTTGCCGTGCCAGGGAAGGTCGAAGGCGATGAGGCGTCGGTCTGGGAATTGGTCTGCGAGGGAAAACAGGCCGTGATACTGGCTGCTGTCCGCACCTGCAGTGTGGAGGAACAGGACGGGGCGCCCCTCCCCTACGCACTCGACGTAGACATCACAGGGTCCCCATGGCTGCACATCGACGCGGACGTATCGTCCACGAATCGCTGAGAGATCGCGGGGTTGGGCATCGACCGACTCGCGATCCACGATCACTTCGATCAGACGTCGGACGAGGTGAAGGTGCTGTGCGAAAG